>NZ_CP019038.1:5425048-5737572 GCF_001941825.1 Massilia putida | reverse complement strand
CTGACAACCGTGCCGATGAAGTGGTGCGCCCCTTGGAGGATGCGACCGTCGATGACCTGGCCTTCGCGATTCAAGGCATGGAGGCAGAGTCCCGCGCCCATCACCGCCGCCTGCAAGGTCTGCGTGACCTCTATGACCTCGCCCGCAAGCGCGGTGCCCTGGGCGTCACCACGGTCGCTACTGCGTTCGCCGACTTGGGTGCTGACGGAGGCCGGAAATGAGCCTGCCCATCATCACAGCCGACCAGCGTCTCGCCGAGCGTCGTGGCGTCAAGGGCGTGCTCGTCGGCAAGAGCGGCATCGGCAAGACCTCGCAGCTGTGGACCTTGAAGCCCACGGCGACGCTGTTCTTCGACCTCGAGGCCGGCGATCTCGCCGTCGAAGGCTGGGCGGGCGATGCGATCCGCCCTCGGACATGGCAGGAATGCCGCGACTTCGCCGTCTTCATCGGTGGCCCGAACCCGGCACTGCGCGAGGACCAGCCCTACAGCCAGGCGCACTTCGATGCAGTCTGCGCGCGCTTTGGCGACCCGTCGGCTCTGGACAAGTACGAGACCGTCTTCGTCGATTCGATCACCGTGGCCGGACGCTTGTGCCTGCAGTGGTGCAAGGGCCAGCCACAGGCCTACTCGGAGAAGACCGGCAAGCCCGACAGCCGTGGCGCCTACGGTTTGATGGGCCAGGAAATGATCGGCTGGCTCACCCACTTGCAGCACACCCGCCGCAAGAACGTGTGGTTCGTCGGCATCTTGAACGAGGCCCTGGATGACTTCAACCGCCGGGTGTTCTCGCTACAGATCGACGGCTCCAAGACCGGCCTCGAACTGCCCGGGATCGTCGACGAGGTCGTGACCCTGGCCGAGATCAAGGCCGACGACGGCAGCGGCTACCGCGCATTCGTCTGCCACACGCTCAACCCATGGAACTACCCGGCCAAGGACCGTTCCGGTCGGCTCGATGCCATCGAGGAGCCCCATCTCGGCCGCCTGATGGAAAAGATCGCCGGCCCTGCCAAGCCCGCCACCGAGCGACTCGATTTCGCTCGCCCCAATCCAGCGTCTGCCTCAGCGTCTGATTCAGCCGCCGCCCCCGAATCCACTTCGACTCAGGAGTCTTGATCATGACCTATTTCGATTTCAATTCCGCTTCCGAACAGACGTCCTTCGACCTGATCCCGAAGGGCACCTTGGTCCGCGTTCGCATGACCATCCGCCCGGGCGGCTTCGACGACGCATCCCAGGGTTGGACTGGCGGCTACGCCACCCGCAACGACAACACCGGTTCGGTCTACCTGAACTGCGAGTTCGTCGTGACGGACGGCGAGTTCGCCCGCCGCAAGATGTGGTCGCTCATCGGCCTGCACAGCCCCAAGGGGCCGGAATGGGCCAACATGGGCCGCACCTTCGTCAAGGCGATTCTCAACTCGGCGCGTGGGGTGCACCCCGGCGACAACAGTCCTGCTGCACAGAACGCGCGCCGCATCGGCGGATTCACCGATCTGGATGGCATCGAGTTCCTGGGCAAGGTCGACTGGGAGAAGGACCAGAACGGCCAAGACAAGAGCGTCATCAAGGCCGCCATCACGCCGGACCACAAGGACTACGCCGCGCTGATGGGCGGTGCGCGCCAGCCAGCACCTACGGCCCCCGCTGCCAGCGCCCCCAACGCCTATGCGCAGGCAACCGGCCGGGCACCCGTTCCGGGCCGCCCCAGCTGGGCGCAGTGACGGAGGGCCACGCTCATGATGCTCCGTCCCCGCCAATCCCTCCTGGTCGAGCGCACGCTTGCGGCGCTCGATGAGCACGGGAACACGCTGGCTGTCGCGCCGACCGGGTCGGGCAAGACCATCATGCTGTCGGCGGTCACCGGCAGTGTGTTGGCCGAGCCCGATGCGAAGGCCTGCATCCTTGCCCACCGCACTGAACTGACCGGTCAGAACCGCGACAAGTTCTCGCGTGTCAATCCCGGCATGAGCACGTCCGTGTTCGATGCCAACGAGAAGTCCTGGCGCGGTCAGGCGACGTTCGCGATGGTGCAGACCCTATCGCGCCAGGCGCACCTCGACCAGATGCCGACCTTGGATCTGCTCGTGATCGACGAGGCGCACCACGCTTCGTCACCGACCTACCGCGCCATCATCGACACGGTGCTGGCCCGCAATCCTCGGACTGGCATCTGCGGCCTGACCGCCACCCCGAATCGCGGTGATGGCAAGGGGCTGCGCGAGGTCTTCTCCAACGTGGCAGACCAGATCACCTTGGGCGAAATGATCACCGCCGGGCACCTCGTTCCGCCGCGCACGTTCGTGATCGACGTCGGCGTGCAGGACGCACTGCGCAACGTCCGCCGCACCGCGATGGACTTCGACATGGACGAGGTCGCGTCCATTCTCGACAAGCGGCTGATCACCGAAGCGGTGATCAAGCACTGGAAGGCGAATGCGTCGTCGCGCAAGACCATCGTCTTCTGCTCGACGGTCGCCCATGCGCAAAACGTCTGCGATGCCTTTGTCGAATCGGGCGTACACGCCGTGCTCGTCCACGGCGAGTTGTCCGACGCGGACCGAAAAGCGCGCCTGGCCGAGTACGAGTCTGGGTACGCCCAGGTCGTGGTCAATGTCGCGGTGCTGACCGAGGGCTATGACTACACGCCCACCAGCTGCGTCGTTCTGCTTCGCCCCAGTTCCTACAAGTCCACCTTCATCCAGATGGTCGGCCGTGGTCTGCGCACCGTGGACCCCGAGGAGTTCCCTGGCGTCATCAAGACCGATTGCATCGTGCTGGACTTCGGTACGGCCAGCTTGATGCATGGATCTCTCGAACAGGAAATCAGCCTCGACGGGCATCAGGGCGACGGTGATGCGCCGACCAAGGACTGCCCGGAGTGCGGCGCCATCGTTCCGCTGGCCTGCATGGAGTGCCCTCTGTGCGGCCACGTGTGGGAGCGCGAGCCGCAGGAGCTTGGCGTGCTGGCGGACTTCGTCATGAGCGAGATCGATCTGCTCAAGCGCTCCAACTTCCGCTGGTGCGACCTGTTCGGGCATGACGACGCGCTGATGGCCACGGGTTTCAGCGCCTGGGGCGGCATCTTCTTTCTCAATGGCCGCTGGCACGCCGTCGGCGGCGGCAAGGACTTGAGGCCGCACCTGTTGGCCGTCGGCGAGCGCACGGTGTGCATGGCCAAGGCCGACGACTGGCTCAACGAGCACGAATCCGCCGACTCCGCGCACAAGACCCGGCGCTGGCTGAACGAGCCGCCGACCGACAAGCAACTGCGCTACCTCCCCGAGCAGATGCGTGCGGACTTCGGGATGACCCGCTATCAGGCATCGGCCCTGTTGGCGTTCCAGTTCAACAAGTCGTCGATTCAGCGGCTGGTGGTAGCGGCCAACGACGGCCATCGGGAGGCCGCTTGAAATGCGCGATCTGCTACCGCAAGGCCAAGGGGTACGGCTGGTTCAACCCTCAGATCAAACCGGGCGACCCCAATCGCTACTCGAGCGAGTGGGTGTTCTGTTCGCGGCGTTGTCAGGACGCGTTCTGCAAGCTGATGAACAAGACGGAGGCACGCATGATCGATCCGAGTGACATGGAGCTGGCGGCCATGCGAGCGTGCCTGTCGCCGCTGGGTGAGTACGTCGGTTCCATCGGCATGGAGCGACCCTTGGCGGACTACACCCGGGATGAGGTGCTGACCCTGATCGATGTCGTCGTCACCGCCTATCAGGACCAGATGATCGACGAGCACGAGCGCATGGCCGCCAAGGATCGTGCCTTCCTGGAGGAGCGCCTGGCCCGTCAAGGGCAAGCCACTCCGAGGGGGGTGCCGTTCTGATGTTGGATTTCAACCACCGTCCCAAGATCCATGAGCAGATCGGCGCTCTCATCGATGCCGCGCTCGCCAGCGATCGTGATGGACAGGCTCCGCGTACCTACCTCGGCGCTTCGCGGCTGGGTGTGGCCTGCGAGCGCGCGCTGCAGTACGAGTACCTGCGCACACCTGTCGATCCCGGCCGCGAAATTCCCGGTCGCATCCTGCGCGTGTTTGAGGTCGGGCATGCGCTCGAAGATTTGGCCATTCGCTGGCTGCGGTTGGCCGGCTTCGACCTGTACACGCGCAAGGCCAGTGGAGGTCAATTCGGCTTTTCCGTGGCGAGCGGGCGCATCCAGGGCCACGTCGACGGCGTGATCAACGCCGCCCCCCGCGAGCTCGGGCTCCGGTGCCCGTCGCTGTGGGAATGCAAGACCATGAACGACAAGTCCTGGCGGGACACGGTCAAGCTCGGCGTCGCCCGATCCAAGCCGGTGTACGCGGCGCAGATGGCTGTCTACCAGGCCTACATGGAAGCCGCCATTCCCGGCATATCGCGCAACCCCGCGCTGTTCACCGCCATCAACAAAGACTCGCAGGAGATCTGGTTCGATCTGGTGCCATTCGATGGCGGACTGGCCCAGCGCATGTCCGATCGCGCGGTCCGGGTGATTTCCGCATCCGATGCCGGCGAGCTGTTGCCACGCCATGCGACGACCCCTACCCATTTCGAGTGCAAGTCGTGCTCCTGGCAAGACCGCTGCTGGGGGACGAAGTGACGACGAACGATATCGTGTGGCTGGACTTCAACGATGCGGCCGAACCTCGCAATGAACTCGTGAATGACACGGAGACGTTGCGTACTGGGTTGCTGGATCGGCTCGAAGCCGTCTTGCACTACCTGTTCCCGCAAGGCCGCATCCGGAGCGGCAAGTTCTACGTCGGCGACACCGACGGCTCGCCCGGCAAAAGCTTGGTCGTCGAGCTCGATGGTCCTCGTCGCGGTTTGTGGAAGGACTTCGCGACCGACGACGGGGGTGACGTCATCGACCTGTGGGCGCGATCCCATGGGCTGTCCACGCGCCAGGATTTTCCCCGTCTTGCCACGGAGATTCGCCAGTGGCTGGGTGTCGCACCGCCTGCACCGTCCATTGCTCCTCACGCGGTCCGTACCGTTGCTGTCGATGAGCTCGGCCCCTACACCGCGAAATGGGACTATCTCACGCCCGAGGGCGAGCTGATCGCCTGCGTGTACCGCTACGACCCACCGACCGGCAAGGAATACCGCCCCTGGGACGTGCGCGCCCGGATGTGGCGGGCACCCGATCCGCGCCCGCTCTACAACCTGCCGGCAATCTCAAAGCTGCAGGACGTGGTGCTGGTCGAGGGCGAGAAATGCGCCGATGCGCTGATCGCCAGCGGCATTGCGGCTACTACCGCGATGAACGGGGCCAGGGCGCCCATCGACAAGACCGACTGGCGACCGCTCGCTGGCCGCGCGGTGCTGATCTGGCCCGACCGCGACGCGCCAGGCTGGGACTACGCCGAGAACGCCGCACGCGCTTGTGTCGCGGCGGGCTGCACTTCCGTAGCCATTCTGGTGCCGCCCTCCGACAAGCCCGACAAGTGGGACGCGGCTGATGCCGTCGCCGAAGGCTTTGACTGCTGCGGGTTCATCGCACAGGGCGAGCGCCGTGTGGTCAAGGCGGCATTGCCCATGCTGCCGACGTTCACGCTGGGCGCACTGCTGGATGACGATTCGCCGCTGCCGCCCGATCTCATCACGCCGCGCGTGCTGACGCCGGCCGGAATGCTGGTCTTCGGCGGCGCGCCCAAGGTTGGCAAGAGCGACTTCCTGCTAGCGTGGCTGACCCACATGGCCGCTGGTGCCGCCTTTCTCGGCATGCGCCCGTCACGCCCTTTGCGCGTGTTCTACCTGCAGGCAGAGGTGCAGTACCACTACCTGCGCGAACGGGTCAAAGAGCTGCACATTCCACCCAGCCGGCTCCTGGATGCCCGCGCAAACTTCGTGGCCACGCCCCAGCTGCGCCTCGTGCTGGACGACGCCGGCCTCGCGCAGGTGATTCCTGCCATTGCGAATGCGTTTGGCGGCGAGCCTCCGGACATCATCGCCATCGATCCCATCCGCAATGTGTTCGATGGCGGCGACGCCGGTGGCGAAAACGACAACGGCGCGATGCTGTTTTTTCTCTCGCAGCGGGTGGACCGCCTTCGCCAGGCGGTGAATCCCGATGCGGGCGTGATCCTGGCACACCACACGAAGAAGCTGGGCAAGAAGCAGCTCGAGGAGGACCCGTTCCAGGCCTTGGCTGGCGCAGGCAGTCTGCGCGGCTATTACTCGAGCGGAATGCTGCTGTACCGGCCTGACGAACTGCGCACGACACGGCAAATCATCTTCGAGTTGCGCAATGGGCCTGGCATCCCCCTCAAGCACGTGGACAAGGTACAGGGGGAGTGGCGCGAGGTCGAACCCAACGAGCGATTGGTCATGCAGGAGTATGGCCAGCGGCTGGATGCCGAACGTCGTCGCAAACGCGACGCGATCCTGCAGATCTTGTTCGACGAGGCTGCGCAGGGGCACTGCTACACCGCCAATCAGTTCGCGGAAGGCTTTGAGGGCAAGGCGGGACTCGGCGGCGAGCGCACGATCCGCGAGCGGCTTTCAGCGCTCTCGACGCAGGGCTACATCAAGTATTTCCGCAATGCAGCGGACTATGGTCTGCCGCCAGCCCGAACCAAATTCGGTTACCTCTGCGTGGAAGGCATGGTCCTGCGCTCGGTGGCAGGCGAGCCCGATCCAGACACCGGCGAAGTGCCGTTACGCGAACTCGCCGTACAGCCCACCCACTTCAAATGCCCGCAATCGGGGGCCGCCTTGCCGGTCGAGAACCCCGAGGTGTGGGTTTACCAAGATGACATCAACGATCCTGAGGAGCCCGCATGAACACGCACCGACAAGTTGGCAAAACCATTGCCAACTTCCCCCTGTTTTTTGCCGACGTCGGCAAGTTGGCAAACGACTGCCAACTTCAATCCATTTCAAATCAACGCGTTGCGGAGCTGTCGGCAAATTGGCAAGTTGGCAGCGCCGCCAAATTGCCAACTTCAGCAAACCCGCATGGATGCTGGGTTTTCCGGGAATTCCAAGTTGGCGAAAACTCCCCCTCCTACTACGTAGGAGAGGGAACAGCAGTTCCCTCTACCTTACGAGGAGGGTTGCCTGGAGGTCGGGATGGGGTCGATCTGCCGGCGAACGGCAACTCGATCTTGGCGCTGGATCTCGGCACTCAGACCGGTTGGGCGCTGCTGTGCCGTGACTGCGACATCAGTAGTGGAACCGAAGGGTTCAAGCCGCAGCGTTTTGAGGGCGGTGGCATGCGCTACCTCCGCTTCAAACGCTGGCTCACCGAACTCAAGCAGGTTGCGGATGGTTTGGATGCCGTGTTCTTCGAAGAGGTCCGTCGCCATGCCGGCGTCGATGCCGCTCACGCATACGGCGGCTTCATGGCCCATTTGACCGCGTGGTGCGAACACCACCAGATCCCGTACCAGGGTGTGCCGGTCGGCACGATCAAGAAGCACGCCACCGGAAAAGGCAATGCGAGCAAGGACGAGATGGTCGCTGCCGCCCGGCTCCGTGGACATGCGCCTACGGATGACAACGAGGCCGATGCCCTGGCGATCCTGCACTGGGCCATCCAGATCTACCACGATGGACAGGAGGTGTGACATGAAGATCCCCACACCTCGGTACCGCAGCCCGCTGGGACGGCTCGTGCCAGAGCCCCGACGAGATCCCGAAGAGATCAAACGCGAGGGATGGCTCGACCAGCACATCCTCGTCATTTCACCCGAGGACACACGACTCGACTGGTTCGAGCGTGAGCTGCTCCGTCGCATTGGCAACCGCCTGTATGGGAACAAGGAGCATCGCCATGGCTGAATGGAGCATCGATGAACTGGCAGATCGTTTTGTCGAGGCTGCACGCACTGCACATCGATTGCCTCCTGTGCGGGTGCAAGGCTATTTCAACGTCTGGCCGACGATCGTGCGCACGGAGTTCGAACGCCTGGCCTGCGACGATCCTGCACCAGTCCGTTTTCCGCCGAGCCCTGCCGATGTCGACCGAATGCTGGAGGTCATGCGGTGGGTGCAGTGTCTGGAGATGGAGCAACGACACCTCGTGTGGATGCGGGCGGAGCGGTATCGCTGGTCAGAGATCGCCAAGCGCTTCGGCTGTGCACCGCGCACGGCACAACGACGATGGGACATGGCCCTGCATCTCGTGGCACTCCATCTGGCATCGGGAAATTAAGTGAAGTTGCTGGTGGCTGCTGACGAGCGCCAGCCATTGCTAACGCTTGATGGGATTGCACGCTTTCCGGGGTGTCGCGTTTTGCGGCGATCAGGGGTAAATTCTCTCTATGGTTGCGAGAGCTGTGTCTCGCATCGAATCGACTTGTAGCCCGCCCGGAGCATCGCTCTCGGCGGGTTTTTTCATTTATGGATGCCGATGAGCGCACTGCAGATCCACTACCGATCGATCGACTCGCTGATCCCGTATGCCCGCAATGCCAAGCAGCACTCGGATGCCCAGGTCGCGCAGATCGCCGCCAGCATACGCGAGTTCGGTTGGGGTGCGCCGATCCTGATCGATGGCAAGAACAATGTGATCGCCGGCCACGGCCGCCTGCTGGCGGCCCGCAAGCTGGGCATGACGGAGGTGCCGGTCGTCCCTCTGGATCATCTGACGGACACGCAGCGCCGGGCACTGATCCTGGCCGACAACAAGATCGGCGAGAACGCCTCCTGGGAAGACGAACTGCTGGGCATTGAGTTGTCCGAATTGAAGGACGCCGGCTTCGATCTCGGACTGACGGGCTTTTCTCCGGAAGAATGGGAAGCGCTGATCGCAGGCGACGAAGCCACCAAGGACGGGCTCGCCGACGACGATGCCGTGCCGGAGGTGCCCGAGACACCCATCTCCAAGACGGGCGACGTGTGGTTGCTGGGCGATCACAAGCTGCTGTGTGGCGACGCCACCAAGGCGGACGACTACAAGCTGCTGCTCGGTGACGAATTGCCAGACATGGCTTTCACCGATCCACCCTACAACGTGAACTACGCCAACACCGCCAAGGACAAATTGCGCGGCAAGAACCGTCCGATCCTGAACGACAACCTGGGCGACGGCTTCGAAGCATTCCTGCTTGCCGCCTGTCAGAACATCTTGGGCGTGACCAAGGGCGCGGTCTACGTGGCCATGAGTTCCAGCGAACTCGACACCCTGCAATCGGCCTTCCGCTCTGCCGGCGGTCGTTGGTCGACCTTCATCATCTGGGCCAAGAACACCTTCACCCTCGGCCGCGCCGACTATCAGCGCCAGTACGAGCCCATTCTCTACGGTTGGCGCGATGGCACCGATCACTACTGGTGTGGCGCCCGCGATCAGGGCGATGTCTGGAACATCAAGAAGCCAGCCAAGAACGACTTGCACCCGACCATGAAGCCGGTGGAACTCGTCGAACGCGCGGTGCGCAACAGCAGCAAGACGAAAGACATCGTGCTCGATCCGTTCGGCGGTTCCGGCTCGACGCTGATCGCCTGCGAAAGATCTGGCCGACGGGCACGCCTGATCGAACTCGATCCGAAGTACGTCGACGTGATCGTGCGCCGCTGGCAGGACTACACCGGGCAAGAAGCGATACGCGCCAGCGATGGCGCGAAATTCGGTCCGACGCTCGAGGCTGATCAGCCGGTGATGGCGTAAATCCGTTCGCCACCGCTCTCCTTGGTCGATGTGATCGTCAGGCCGAGCTTCTTCTTGAAGGCGCCGGCAAAGGTGCCGCGCACGGTATGCGCCTGCCATCCCGTGGCCTCGCAGATCTGCGCGATCGTGGCGCCTTCGGGTCGCTTGAGCATCGCGATCACCTGGGCTTGCTTGCTGTTCTCCCGGGTGCGTGGCTTGGCCTGCTCGATGGCTTCGTCGATCACTTTGGCGCTGACCGGCGCCTTGCGCGGAACACCCAGCGCGTCGTAACCCTCGGCGGCGATGAACCAGTCGCCGCCCGTGTTCGTGATCAGGGCGCGATTGGACAGTCCGCCGAGCACCTTCTTGCGCGCGCCGCCTTTGATGTGGTCCGGGAACCAGGTGATCTTGCCCTCGGTGTGTTGATGGGCGTAGGCCAGGATGGCGTGCTGGGCGGGAGTGAGTTGCATGGTCATGGCGATCTCCTGAAGTTCAGACGTTGTGGATTTGTTTGGCACGGTCGAAGCCGACCCAGTTGCCTTTGTCATCGAGGCCGCGCGATGCGAGTTCTTCGCGGGCCAGTCGGTTGAGGTCGATCTCACCTCGGGCTGCGGCGGCGAGCACCTTGGTCAGCGCGGTCTGGATGAAGCCGATCTCGTCGACCGTGAATTCGTTGCTGGTGTAGGCCATTCGCTGGACTCCTTCGGGTGGTTGATGGTGTTCGTATGAACGCTTCATTCCGCCGAGAAGCCAAGCACTGTTTCCGCATTCGTCGCTTCTTTCTTGAACTGGCCCTCGATGCCCCGCAAAGCTCCCACGCCCTGTCGCCACCCCGGTTGCGGCAAGCTGGTCCAGGACGGCTCCGGCTACTGCGCCGACCACCAACGCGAGAAGGTTGGCTGGTACCAGGACCGGCGCAACGCGCACCAGCGCGGGTACGGCGCGAAATGGCAGAAGCTGCGCGCCTTCGTCATGCGACGCGACCAAGGACTGTGCCAGCCGTGCAAACGTTCCGGACGCCTGACGCCGGCCGTAGCGGTGGACCACGTCGTGCCCAAGTCACAAGGCGGCACCGATCACCCCGACAACTGCCAGGCGATCTGCCACCGCTGCCACGTGCTCAAGACGGCCCAGGAATCGCGCCAGCCGCGTGATCCGGTGGCCAAGCCCGGGGTGCCCGGCAACGACAGCTTTTGATGCTCCCCGGTAGGGGGGTGAATTCCTTGGGCGCTAATCGCAAAAGACCGCGCGCCCAGTCAAATTTTTTCGCGTGCAAATTGAAACAGGGGGGACTCCCCCTTCGAGGACCCGACTTCCATGGCCGGACGCAAGCCGCTGCCCACCACCGTCAAGCAAATCAAGGGAACGCTGCAGAAGTGCCGCACCAACCTGCGCGAGCCCAAACCGCAAGGGGATCTGGTCGAGCCGCCCGAGTACATGAGCGAGGGCGCGAAGTCCGCCTGGCGCTACGCGCTGGAATGCGCGCCGCCGCATCTCCTGAAGCGCCTCGACATGTCGGTACTGGAAGTGTGGGCCTGCGCCGCCGACCTGTACCGCAAAGCGCAAGCCGGCATCAGCAAGACGGGATTGCTGGTGAAGGCGCCCAACACCGGCGTGCCGATGCAGTCGCCGTACTTGGCCATCGCCAACAAGCAGGCGCAGATCATGACCAAGGCGGCGACCGAGATGGGCTTCACGCCGGCCTCGCGCTCGCGTGTCACGCTGCCCATGGAGGCGGCCGAGGACGACCTCGATCCCTGGGCGGACATCGCTGGGTAGGCGGGCTGATGGCAACCACGAACTACGCCACCGCCGCCCGTCGCTACGCCGAAGCCGTGGTCGCCGGAGAAATTCTGGCTTGCCGCTGGGTGCAGCGGGCCTGCCAGCGTCAACTGGATGACCTGGCGCGGTACACGGGCAAGGCCAGTCCTTATCGCTTCAACCCGAAGTTGAAGGACAAGGAAGGCCGCACCTTTCAGCCGGCCGACAACCTGTGTGCCTTCATCGAGCGGCTGCCACACGTCAAGGGGCCGCTGGCCGGCGAACCGATCAGCCTGGAGCCGTGGCAGGTATTCATCCTGTCCACCGTATTCGGCTGGGTGAAGTCCGATGGTAAGCGGCGCTTTCGGCGCTCCTACATCGAGGTGCCGCGCGGCAATGCCAAGTCCACATTGTCCTCGGCTGTGGGCCTGTACATGCTGGCCGCCGATGGCGAGGGTGGCGCCGAGGTGTATAGCCTCGCCACCACACGGGACCAGGCACGCATCGTGTTCGGCGACGCACAGACGATGGCACGGCGCAGCGCCGGTTTTCGCAGCCGGTTTTCAGTGAACGTGGGCGCGCACAACATGCATGTGCTGGCCAGCGGTTCCAAGTTCGAGGCGCTGTCAGCCGAGGGCTCGACGCTGGACGGCCTGAACATCCATTTCGGCTGCGTCGATGAGCTGCACGCGCACAAGACGCGCACGGTCTACGACGTGGTCGAAACTGGTACCGGTAAACGCGACAACTCGCTGCTCTGGGTGATCACGACCGCCGGCAGCAACCGCGCCGGCATCTGCTACGAGGTGCGCACCTTCGTCACCAAGCTACTCGACGGGGTGATCCAGGACGACACCCAGTTCGGAATCATCTACGGACTGGATGACGACGACGCCTGGGATACCGAGCCGGCGCTGATCAAGGCAAATCCCAACTGGGGCATCTCGGTGCGTCCGGAGGTGTTGGGGCCGCTGCAGGCCAAGGCCATGCAATTGCCCAGCGCCATCAACAACTTCAAGACCAAGCACCTCAACGAGTGGGTCAACGCCGACACGGCGTGGATGGACATGCGGGCCTGGGATGCCTGTGGCGACTCCACGCTGGACCTGGATGCCTTTGAGGGCCAGCCGTGCTGGATCGGCCTGGATCTGGCCAGCAAGACCGACATTGCTGCCCTCGTGCTGGTGTTCCAGCATCCGGATATCGCTGATGCCTACGCGGTGTTCGGCAAGTACTACCTGCCGGAGGACACGGTCCAGGCCGCCGGCAACAGCCAGTATCCCGGCTGGATGCGCACTGGGCGCCTAACGGTGACACCGGGCAACGTCATCGATTTCAGCTGGATCGAGGCCGACCTGACCGCCATGGCATCGCGCTTCTCTGTGCAAGCCGTGGCCTTCGATCCATTCCAGGCCACGCAGCTGTCGACGCGAATGCTGGCCGAAGGCTTGCCGATGATCGAGGTGCGCCCGACGGTGCTCAATTTCAGCGAGCCGATGAAGACGCTGGAGGCGCTGGTGCTGCAGAAGAAGCTCGTTCACGACGGCGATCCGGTGCTGGCGTGGATGGCCAGCAACGTGGTCGCGCATCTGGACGCCAAGGACAACATCTACCCGAGGAAGGAGCGCCCGGAGAACAAGATCGACGGCATCGTCGCCCTGATCATGGCGATCTCGCGCGCGATCAAACCGGGTGACGGCATCGTGATCGACAGCAGCTACGAAGTGATGGTGCTGTGATGGGCCGGCTCGCCGATTTCTTCCGCCGCTTCGGTCCCAGCGCCGACTCCGACGACCGCAGCCCGTGGGGATCGTTCTGGTTTGAGCCGGTCACGATGCGTACCACCAGCGGCGCGCGCATCTCATCTGAGACAGCCCTGCGGCTGTCGGCCGTCTACGCCTGCGTGCGCATCCTGGCCGAGAGCATGGCGTCGCTGCCGTTCATCCTGTACCGACCAGGCAAGAAGGGTGGCAAGGTCGAAGTGACGGATCACTGGCTGTACCGGCTGTTCCACATCCGACCGAACCGGTTCCAGAACCCGTTCGAGTGGCGCGAGATGCTGATGGGGCATCTGGCGCTGCGCGGCAATGCGTTCTGTCGCATCGTCAGCAACGCCGCTGGCGAGATCACCGACCTGATTCCGGTCCACCCGGATCGGGTGAGCCTGGTGCTCTCGAACACGCAGGCAGATGACTACAGCTACCGAATCCTCGACCGTTTTGGAAACCAGACCATATTGCCGCGCGGTGCGGTGTGGCACCTGCGGGGTCTGTCCTCCGACGGCATGATCGGCCTATCGCCCATCGAGATGGCACGAGAGAGTTTCGGGCTGGCCCTGGCCGCCCAAGACTACGGCTCGCGCTTCTTCGCCAACGACGCCAAGCCCACCGGTGGCTGGATCGAATATCCAGGCACCTTCAAGGACAAGCCCGCCCGCGACAACTTCCGCGAGTCCTACCAGAACGCGCAAGGCGCAATGAATCGCGGCAAAGTGCTGGTGCTGGAAGCCGGCATGAAATACCACGAAGTCGGCGTCACCAACAAGGAGGCGCAGTTCCTGGAGCTCAGGAAATTCCAGGTCACAGACATCGCGCGCCTGTTCCGCGTGCCGCCGCACATGATCGCGGACCTGGACCGGGCGACCAACAACAACATCGAGCAGCAGTCGATCGAGTTCGTGCGCTACACCATGCGGCCGTGGGCCGAGCGCTGGGAGGCCAGCATCCGCGCCGACCTGATGCTCGACGACGAAGGCCTGGACTGCGAATTCGACTTCGCCGCCTTGATGCGCGGTGATGCCAACAGCCGGGCGACCTATTACTCGGCGATGGTCAGTATGGGCGCGCTCACGCGCAACGAGGTGCGCCTGGCGGAGAACTACGCGCCGCTGCCAGGACTGGACGAGCCGCTGGTCGCGCTCAACATGGGCGCGACGGGTCCCAACCAGCAACCGGCCCAGGCGCCGCCGCCGGACGACGACAACGCAGAGCCCAACAAGATCAACGACAGAGAAGATGACGATGAAACGTGAACTGCTGCTGGCCGAGTTCCTGGCCACGCCGTGGGCCTTGATGCCGGAGCGGCTGAATGCACTGACCGCCGTCTTCGGGCGGTGGGCCAGAAATGAGCCGGCCGGCGACGACATCCTCGCTCGCGTGATGGCGGACCGTGATGCACGCCAACTCAAACGCCAAGCGGCACAGTCCGCCGGCGGCAATGGCATCGCGGTGCTGCCGCTGTATGGCGTCGTCACCCAGCGCGGCAACATGGTCGACGACGTCTCCGGCCCGGGCACCACCAGCACACAGATGTTTGGCGCCGCCTTGCGCCAAGCGCTCGCTGACGACACTGTCGGCCAGATCCTGATCGACATCGACAGCCCAGGCGGCAGTGTCTACGGCGTGGCCGAGCTTGCCGATCAGATCCAGTCGGCGCGCGCGGCCAAACCTGTGGTGGCGATCGCCAACAGCCTGGCGGCCAGTGCGGCCTATTGGATCGGCTGTGCCGCCGCCGAGCTCTACGTCACGCCCGGTGGCGAAGTCGGCTCCATCGGCGTGTGGCAGGCGCATTTCGACTATTCGCAGGCGCTGGCCACCGACGGCGTGACGCCCACGCTGATCTCGGCCGGCAAGTACAAGGTCGAGGGCAACCCCTACGAGCCGCTGAACGAGGAGGCGCGTGGCTTCATGCAATCGCGCGTGGATGACTACTACGGCGCGTTTACGAAAGCCGTCGCCAAGGGGCGCGGCCAGCCAATCGCCAGTGTGCGCGAGGGCATGGGCCAAGGCCGTGTGCTCGGTGCGGACGCCGCGCTCGCGCAAAAGATGGTCGACGGCATCGCCACCTTCGACGAGGTGGTCTCGATGATGCAGAAGCGTGGCCGGGCGCAGAACCGTGCCACGTCCCGTCTCACGCAAGCCAGGAACACGCTGGCCTTGATTTGATTTCTGCCTGCCGGGCAATGCTCGGCAGGACCAACGAACAGCCGCCCAGGGAAACCTCGGCGGCTTTTTTCATACCCGCTCAGGTGGCTCACCCGCGCGGGTTTTTTCATTTGGAGAACCCGCAATGAGCAAACACCTACGAGAGCTTCAGGCCAGGAAAGCGAATCTGGTCAAGGACGCCCGCGCCTTGACCGAGGGCGCCGCTGCCGAGAATCGCGATCTCACGGCCGAAGAGGCCAGTCGCTTCGATACCCTGCGCGCTCAGATCGAGACGGCGTCTGCGGCCATCGACCGGGAAATGGCGCTGATCACCGAGGAGGCGCGCTCGGCCAGCGTCGCCGTGGCGCTGGCATCGAGCGGCGGCGCCCGGCCCAATCCCACTACCGCCAGTGCGCCGGCAGGCGCGAGCACCATCTCCGTCAGCGACAACCGCGAACTCGATCCCCGGCGCGGTTTTGCCAGCGTCGGCGACTTCCTGAAGTCGGTGCGACAGGCCGAAATCGCGCGCCGCGCGGGTGGCGTGGTCGACGAGCGGCTGCTGGTCGGCTCCGGGATCGGTGCCGTCGCCCCCGGCCTGGCGGCGAACGAATCGGCCGGTGTGGACGGCGGCTTTGCCGTGCCGCCGCAGTTCGCCCAGGAGATCTTCACGCTCTCGCTGGGCGAGGATGGCCTGCTGCCGATGACCGACAACGTCGAGATCTCCGGCAACAGCATGTCCTTCCCGAAGGACGAGACCACGCCTTGGGGATCGAACGGTGTGCGTGCCTATTGGCAAGGCGAGGCCTCCGTCGCGCAGGCGACCAAGCCGCAACTGGGCCTGACCACCCTGCGCCTCAAGAAGCTCATGGCCTTGGTGCCCATCACCTCCGAACTTCTGGAGGACACCAACGCGCTCACGTCGTACTTGCCCAAGCAGATCGCCGAGCGTATCCGCTGGAAGACCAACGAGGCCATCCTCAACGGCCAGGGCGATGGCGTGCCGCTGGGCGCCTTCCAGTCCGGTGCGGTGATTACCGTGCCCAAGGACCAGGGCCAGCCGACCCAGACGTTGACGCTCACGAACCTGCTCAACATGCAGTCGCGCTTCATGCCGGGCTCGGAGAACAAGGGGGTGTGGATCATCAACAAGTCGGTCCAGGCGGCGCTCTACGGCATCACCTGGAACGGCATGCCGGCCTTCATGCCGATCGGCTACCAGGTCAACCTCGGTGGTTCGCTCGCGCAGGTGCAACGCAACACGCTGCTGGGCCTGCCGGTGATCTTCTCGCAGCACCCGGCACCGTTCTCGAGTCAGGGCGATGTGCTGCTGGTGGACCTGCAGTACTACCACACGATCACCAAGGCGGGCGGCCTGCAGACCGCCACCAGCATGCATCTGTACTTCGACGCCGACGCGGTGGCCTTCCGCACCACCTTCCGCATGGACGGGCAAAGCAAGATCGCGCAGGCGGTCGCTCCGGCCAAGGGCGCGGCCACGCTCTCGCCCTTCGTCCAGCTCGGCGCGCGCTGATTTTTCTTCACTCTCACAGAAGGACGTCCCATGGGCTTTCCCAACACCAAGGGCTCGGAGCAGTTCGCCATCCTCGGCAGCACCGGCCCCATCAATGCCTCCAACGGCCAGACCGCCTGGATCGCGGTCGGCAACTTCCATCGCCTGCTGGCGCTGATCCAAACCGGCGCTAACGCGAACGGCCCGTTGAACGCGCAGCTGCTGCAGGCGCAGGACGCGACCGGCACCGGCGCCAAGCCGATCACAGGCGTCAATGGCCTAGCAAAGGCGTTGTCTCCGATCGCCGCCGGCAACGCCGCCAACATCCAGGCGCTGATCGACTGCGCGATCGAGGAACTCGACGCCAACAACGGCTACGCCTTCGTGCAACTGCAGGTTGCACAGCAGGGGGCAGGCCAGTTCGCCGGCCTGCTCTTGGGCATCAACGCCCGCTTCGCGCCGGCCAGTTCACTCAACGCAGCCTCGGTCGCGCAGATCGCCGGCTGAATTCTTTCCCTCAACCACCCCTTCAATAGGAGCCTCAGCATGAACCTGATCCGCTACATCCTCGATTTCTTCCACGTCAACAGCGCCGGCGTGCAGTCGGTCAAGTACGCCAAGGGCGAGACCTATCCGGCCACCGACGAAACCCTGTCGCACGTCGTGGCCGGCTACGCCGAGGTCGTGTCGGAGGACGATACCGACACCAACGCCACCGTGACCAACGATACGGCACCGGCGGATAGCGCCGCGCAGGCGGACGACGCGTCGCAGGAGGATGCCAGTGCGTCGGCACCGGACACGGCGAGCGGCGATACACCAGCGTCGGACAACGCGAACGGCAATACCGCCGCACCGAGCGCGGACGATGCGACGCAAGCGCCGGCAAGTCCTGCAGCACCGGTCGCTGCGTCAGCCGACACTGCCGCCCAGCCGCCCGCTGCTACGTCGGCGACGGCCGACTCGGCACCGGCGAACGGTTCCGCACCGAATGCCGCACCCGATGCGTCCACGCAACCGGCACCGGCTGACGGCAGTGCCCCGGCCACCGCGCCCACTGCACAGGCCGACGCCTCGCAACCCGCCGCGCAACCGGCACCGGCTGCCCAAGGCTGATGCCCTTCCATCTGGTGACACCACCGGCCGTCGATGCCACCACCGGCATTGCCGAGCCGGTGGCGCTTAGCGAGGTCAAGCTGCACCTGCGCGTCGACATCCCGGATGACGACGCGCTGATCCTGGCGCTCATCAGCACTGCGCGGCAGATGGCCGAGACGCTGACCAACCGTCAGTTGCTCTCGGCCACCTGGAATCTGGTGCTCGATGCGTTCCCGGGGCCGAGCCTGATGGGCGTTCCGGCGGGCACGCCGTACTCGCTACCGGATCACGCCATCCTGATCGCCAAGGGGCCTGTCCAGGCGGTGCAAGCCATCACCTACCTGGACATGAACTTCGACCAGATCACGATGCCGCCGCAGAACTACGTGGTGACGTCCACCGACGATCTGACCCGCATCACACCGATCTTCGGCCAGATATGGCAGCCAACGCTGCCACAAATCGGCGCCGTCAACGTGCAGTTCGTGGCCGGCTATGGCGATTCGACGCAGGTGCCCGAGGGCATCAAGCACTGGATCAAGCTGCGCGTCGACAGCCTCTACAACCAGCGCGGCGAGGTCGCCTTCGCACGCGGGCGCATGGACAAACTGCCCTACGTGGACGCGCTGCTCGATCCCTACCGGATTGCCCTGTTATGAGCGAAGCGCTGATGCTGCCCGATACCGGGGAGCTCAACCGCCGCATCGTCATTCGCCGTTGGACCGACGCGCCCAATGCCAGCTTCAACGTCGATCAGACCTTCGATGTCGGCATCAGCCGCTGGGCCAAGGTAGAACCGGTGCGCGGTATCGCCTCACGCATGGGTGTCACGACCGGAGAAGAGCCCACCCACTTCTTCTGGGTGCGCTTCAGCTTCGAGACGCCAGCCGAGTATTTTGCGCAGGACCGGGTCATCGAGTACCGCGCGCGGCGCTATCGCATTCTCGATGCGCAGAACTTCCAGGATGCGGACCGCTTCATCCGCATCACCACTAAGGACCTGGGCGCCATCGACGCGATGACGTCCGGCACACCCACACCCTGAGGTCTAACATGGAGCGAGACAGTACAGAAGCCCAGGTGGCAGGCATCAAGCTGCACGTCGGGCTCGAGTTTCACCGCACGATCGACTACGACCGCAAGGCTATGCGCCGAGCGCTGGTCAAGGGTGCGGCCGCGGTGCGCAAGGAAGCGCGCACCCTGGTTTCCCGCCGCGTGGTCTCCCAGCCTGGAGAGTTCCCCGGCGAGGTGACTGGCGCGATGCGCCGCGCCATCGGCGTGATCGGCAAGGGCTCCAAGGGTGGCTGGATCAAGGTGGGCGTGCGCGCGATACCGGGCAGCTTCTACTATCCGGCGGTGCTGTTCTACGGCAGCACGAAACGCAACATCGCGGCGCGCGGCAACTTCATGACGGCGGCGCTGGCCAATCTTGGCGGCGAGATCCGCGAACAGGTGCGTGACGCGCTGCGTCATGCGCTGGTGCCCAGGTAATGCAACTCGAACTCGTCATTGCGCAGCTGCGCGCGCTGTGCCCGTCGTTCAGTGGCCGGGTGGCCGGCGCCGCCGAATTCAAGCCGGTGCAGGAAGCTGCCGCTTTGCCGGTGCCCTGCGCCTTCGTCATCCCGCTCGACGACCGCCCTGAGCAGCCCAAGGCGCTCAATGCCGTGGGTCAGGAAATGACCGACAGCTTCGGCGTGATCGTCGCGCTGGACAACCGTGCCGACGAAAAAGGCCAATCCGCATTCACGGGCGTGCATGCCATTCGGGGAGAGATTTGGCGGGCCTTGCTCGGCTGGGTGCCGGGGCCGGTCAACACGGTCAACCCAGCCACCGACTACAACGGCATCTTCTATGAGGGCGGCAGTCTGCTGGCCATGGACCGAGCGCGGCTCTGGTACCAGTTCGAGTTCGGCGCGCAGATGTGGATCGGCGCCACCGATGGCTGGGAGGCGGGGGCACTGCGTGCCTTGCCAGACTTCGGCGAGCAGGATGCCCAGGGCCATTGGCTGCCGGGCTCGGCCGCCAACGTGGAGGTCGATGTCGGCACGCCGATCTTCGACCCCACGGCCGATTACCCGGCCAACCCCATCGCGGACTTTGCCCAAGCCACCGTGAGCGCGCCGCGCACGCACGGCCCGGACGGACGCATCGAGTTCGACATTTCCGTTCCCTGACCTGGCTGCCCAGGCCACGACGGATTTTCATGACCGCCCGCCACGACTCGCGTCGTCGCGGGCTTTTTGCATTGGAGCCAAGCATGTATGCCATTCCCACACCGGGCCGATCGGTCCCCATCCCTGGAACCAGGACGCTGTTGCCGGCCACCGGCCAGAACATCGGCCAGGTCACCCAGTACTGGCAGCGCCGGCTGCATGAGGGCGATATCACGCTGAGCGAGGCGCCTCCCGCTGCAGCCCCGGCGGCGACGGAAGCAGCAAAGACCGCATCAACGACAGCGTCGCCCCCTGCCGCATCGCCGGCACCGTCATCCGCACCGGCCACCGCCGCAGCACCTGAATCGCCGGCTCCTGCAAGGAGCACGACATGAGCGGCGTGTCCTTCGAGCACATCCCGTCCAACCTGCGCGTACCGCTGTTCTATGCGGAGATGGACAACAGCCAGGCCAACCTGGGCGACCAGGCGCTCAATGCGCTGCTGATCGGGCAGATGCTGCCCACCGGGACCGCGACACCGAACAAGGCGGTGTTGGTCACCGATCCCAAGTCGGCACTCTCCCTGTTCGGTCAGGGCTCGATGCTCGCGCGCATGGTCGCCAGCTACCGGCTGCAGGATGCCGGCTCCTGCAACCTGTGGTGCATCCCGATGCAGGACGATCCGGCGGCATCAATCGCCAGCGCCACGATCACCATCAACGGCTTCGCCAATGCTGCAGGCGCCATCGCTCTCTACATCGCGGGCCAGCGCGTGAATGTCGGCGTCCAGCTGGGTGACAGCCCGTCCAGCATCGCCGCCAACATGGTCAGCAACATCAACGCCAATCCCGATCTGCCGGTGACCGCAACGACGGGTGCGTATGCCTACGCCGCCGTGCGCCCCATGTCGGCGATCGCCGAGGGCTCGGCCGTCGTCACGCTCACCAGCAAGTGGGCTGGGCAGACAGCCAACGACATCACCATCCTCGACTCTTTCCTGGGGTGGAGTGCCGGTGAGCGCGTGCCCGCCGGTGTGACGCTGAGTTATTCCGGCCCCACGCTATCCGGGGGGTCCACCGACCCGACGCTGGCGGCCACTGCCATCCCGGGCATGGGCGATGACCCCTATGACTTCATCATCCACCCCTATGGCCAGGCGCAAGCCCTGAATGACCTGCAACTGGAGCTCAACGACGTTACCGGGCGTTGGTCCTACGCCAAGCAGATCTACGGACACGGCTATACCGCCTTGCGCGGCATGCTCAGTGATCTGGTCGCCTTCGGCATGACGCGCAACGACCAGCACCACACCGTTGCCGCCATCGATGCCGATTGCCCAAATCCCTGCTGGGAATACGCGGCAGCCTATGGCGGTGCCAACGCGGTCGACATCGCCGCCGATCCGGCGCGTCCCACCCAGACGACGCCGCTGCTGGGCCTGCTTGCGCCGCGCGCCGGCAATCGCTTCCTGTTCGAAGATCGCCAGGCGCTGCTCAATTTCGGGATCGCGACGAGCTTCGTCTCTGGTGGCCAGTTGCGCGTGGAGCGCGCGATCACGACCTATCAGCAGAACGCCTTCGGCGCGCCGGACACGAGCTACCTTGACTCGGAAACCATGCACACCTCGGCCTATGTGCTTCGTGCGCTCAAGGGCGTGATCACATCCAAGTATCCCCGGCACAAGCTGGCCAGTGACGGCACACGTTTCGCCGCCGGCCAGGCCATCGTGACGCCCGCCGTCATCAAGGGCGAGCTCTGCGCGATCTACGGGCAGATGGAATACCTGGGCATCGTCGAAAACCTCGACACCTTCAAGCAGTACCTGATCGTCGAGCGCGACACGACTGATCCGAACCGGGTCAACGTCCTGTTCCCGCCGGACTACGTCAATCAACTGCGGGTGTTCGCGGTCCTGAACCAGTTCCGCCTGCAGTACCCGGCCAACCAGATCGTCAGCTGACCAGGAGGAGAACATGGCTCAACGCATTGCAGGCATCTGTTTCGTCAAGGTCAACGGCGCCCAATTCGAGATCTCCGGCGACATCGAAATCCCGTTGACCGAGTTCAAGCGCGAGGCCGTCATGGGCCTGTCCGGGCCGGCCGGCTACAAGGAAACGGCGCTGGAGCCCTACATCAAGGTGGTAGCGCTGTTCACGCCGGATTTTCCGGTGAACACCCTGCGCACCAACACCACGCTCACCGTGACGGCCGAACTTGCCAACGGTGTCGTCTACACGCTCTCCAACGCCTTCGTGCGCGGCGAGCCCAAAGCCAAACCCATCGACGGCACGATCGAGATCGAATTCTCGGGAAGCCAGGGACAGTGGAGTAACAACCAATGAGCGATCAAGCACTGACCATCCCCCTGTCCGCGCCGGTGATGGCGCATGGTGAGGAGATCGATTGCCTGGTCCTTCGTCAGCCGACCACGGCCGATCTGATCGACCTGGGGCAGCCGATGCGGCTCTTGCCGGGCAACGGCATGGAGGACCCCGCCGTCGAGGTGCGCATGAACGTGGTCGCGCATTACGTGGCGCGGCTGGCGGCCGTTCCGCTCTCGAGCGTCAAGGCGCTGTCGCTCGGTGACTTTGGCCGTGCGACGCAGGCGGTGCTGGGTTTTTTCGGAGAAGACGGTGCGCCGGCGGATCGGATGAGCAGTTCGCCGACCGCGTCTTCGAAGTCGCCTGGTTCTTCAAAACATCCCCGCGCGACGTCTTGAGTCTGACCCTGGCCGAATTCGACCTGTGGCACCAGCAGGCCGAACGCATCGCGCGCCAACTTCACGACGGTTGATTCATGTCTGACCGATTCGAACTCAAAGCCATTCTGTCGGCCAATGCGGAAAGCCTGATCGGCGCGCTCAAGTCCGTCGAGGCGCCCGCCAAGGCTGCGCGCAAATACCTGACCGACATCGGCAAGAGCGCCACGGGTATCGCCGGAAAGTTCGGGCTGCCCGTCGGGATCGCCGGTGGCCTGGCCGCCGGCTTCGGCCTGGCCAAGGTCAAGGACGCCGTGCATGCGTATGCCGAGTTGGGCGAGGCCGTGCACCACGGTGCCACGCGCGCAGGCATGAGCGTCGAGCAGTTCCAGCGCATGAAGTATGTGGCCGAGCAAAACGGCGTCGCCGTCGAGCAGATGGAAGGCGCCATGGGCAAGCTCAACCTCGCGCTGGGACGCGCCGCCAGCGGCCGGGGCAAGGAAGCGGCTGCGCTCTTTGCCCGCCTGGGCATCGCCATGCGCGACGCGTCCGGTCAGCTGCGCACCGGGATGCAAGTCCTGCCCGAGCTGGCCGACGCCTTCGTTCGCAACGAGAACCCGGCCGTGCGTGCGCGCATGGGCATGGCCTTGTTCGGCAAGAAGTGGCAGGAGATCGTGCCACTCTTGGAAGCCGGCGGCAAAGGCATCGAGGAAGCCCAGGCGCGCATGTCGCGCTTCAAGGGCGTCATGAACGAGGAAGACATCGACCGATCGCGCGAATTCGCCAAGTCGCTGCGCGATCTGGAGATGGTCAGCAAGGGTTTTCAGATGACCATCGCCAAAAACCTGGTGCCCGCGATCAAACCACTGCTCGATGGCTTCAACGATTGGATGGCGGCCAACAAGAAGCTGGTGTCCGCCGAGGTGGGCCGCATGGCCAAGGACCTCGGACATTGGCTGTCCAGCATCGACTGGCGCGGCATGGCCAGGAGCGTACTGGCCTTCGGACAGGGCATAGGCAAACTGGTCGATTTCGTCGGCGGACCGCGCAATGCGCTGATCGGCCTGGCGGTGATGATGAATGCCCAGACCATCATGGCCCTGGGTGGATTGGTGGCCGCCGTCGGGCGCGCGGGCCTGGCGTTCCTGGGCATGGCGGCCAAGGCCTATGTAGCGAGTAACGCAGCGCTGCTGTCCATGATGCGCACCGGACTGGCTGCCTCGGGCTTGGTGGCCGGACCGCTCGCCTTCCTGCGCGCGGGCTGGGCGCTGCTGACGACCACCACCATCTCCATGAGCGGCTTGATGTCCGGTGCCTTCGGCCTGGTCGCCGGGGGCATTCGTGCCGTAGGCGCGGCGCTGATGGCCAACCCGCTCGGCATCATCCTCGCCATCGCTTCGGCCGCGTGGCTGATCTATGAGAACTGGGACACCGTCAAAGGCTGGTTCACCGGCTTCTGGAACTGGATCAAAGCCCATGCCGAACTGATCCTCACCTGCCTGGGACCGATCGGCTGGATCGCCAACACGATCATCGGCCACTGGGAGCCGCTCAAGGCCTGGTTCGGCGATTTCGTGCGCTGGCTGTCGGACAAACTGCGCTGGATGGTCGATGCCGCCAAATCCGTGGGCCATGCCTTCGGTATCGGTGGCGGCGACGAAAGATCGGCGAGTCCCGAGCCAGGCAACCCCTCCCGGGGCACGCCTCTGGGGGCGATGGCATCCCCGGTTGCCGGTGAGCGGCCCTCCTTGCTGGGGACGGCTGCGAGCGCCGCCAAGGTGGAGGGCCAGGTGAACATCAAGATCGACGGCCTGCCCACAGGCTCACGCGTCGAACAGGTGCGCGGCGGAACCATGCCGATCAATGTCGATGCCGGCTACAGCGCGCATGCGCTGCTGATGCCATAGCGCAGGATCATTGTCATGGCCAAGTATTTCGATTCTCTGCATCCGGCATCCTTTCGCGGCGTGGCGTTCCAGGTCAATGGCGCCGACTTCGGCGCCGGCCGTCGCGTGCAGGTCCATGAATACCCCCAGCGCGACATGCCCTGGGTGGAGGACCTGGGCCGTGCCACCCGCGAGATCGCGCTGGACGCCTTTCTGATCGGTGCGGACTACATCGATCAAACCAATCGCCTACTGTCGGCGCTGGAGACGGCCGGGCCGGGGACGCTCGTGCATCCCTGGCTAGGCACGATGCAGGTGTGCCTGTCCGCGCCGGCACGCGTGCGCTTCGATTCCGGCCTGGGCGTGGCGACGATATCCCTGTCCTTCGTCGAATCGGGCGAACTCACGTTCCCGAATCCGACGAGTTCCACCCAGGCGGCCAGCCGGCTCGCGGCCGATGGACTGGCTACGGCGGCGATCCAGGATTTCGCGGGCAGCTTCACGGTCGCGGGCTATCAGAGCTTCGTCGCGGCGGCGGCCCAGGGACGACTGGCCGCCATGCTGGGTTTCGTGGGGGCTGGGCAGATCGCGCAGGTGCTGGCGAACTTCACATCGCAGGCCACCTCGGTCGCCAACCTGGTCACCCAGGCAGCGTCCTTCCTGAGCAATCCGGCGATGCTGGGGCAGACATTGCTCAATGCCTTCGGCCTGTCGGGCGCGGCGGGCGCCGTCGCCGCCTGGTCCACCGTGGTCAAGCTGCTCACCGGAACGGCGTCGTCGAACGCCATGCTGGCGCGCACCCCGGTCGTGGCGGCCACGCCGTCGCGCCGGCAGATCGATACCAATGCCGTCGCACTTTATGGCCTGGGCCGGCAACTCCTGCTCGCGCAAGCGGTGGGTATTTCGTCCCTGGTGGGCACCGAGCAGGACAGCGTGCAGGCCGGCATCAGCCAGCCGTCGGGCGGCACGCCGGTCGCCCCACAACAGGTCACGCAAGACAGCATGCTGGCGGTGCGCGACACGCTGCTCTCCACGCTCGACGCCGAGATGCGCCGCTGCGGAGACGCCGCCTATGAGGCGTTGCAGGCGGCGAGCGCGGCGGTCTATGTGGATTTGACGGCCCGTGCACAGAGCGCGGCGCGTCTGACCACTTGGATTCCGCCCGAGACGATGCCTATGCTGGCCGTCGCCTACGAGTTGTACGCGGATGCGTCGCGCGATGCCGAGATCCAGTCGCGCAACGGTATCCGCCATCCGGGCTTCGTGCCGCCCGGCGCGCTTTCCGTGATCGCGGCCTGACATGGCGACCACTGATCCAGGCTATCCGGCGGGCCTGCCGGAGAATCAGGTGCGCCTCGTGGTCGGCGGCCAGGAATTCGGCGGCTGGAAGAATATCCGCATCGAGGCCGGCATCGAGCGGCAGGCGCGCAGCTTCGAGCTGGAAGTCACCGATCGCTGGCCGGGGCCGACATCGGCCGCCACGGCGGACAACGCACCGCCGGTCTGGCGCCGCATCCGGCCCTTCGACGCCTGCCAGGTATTCATCGGCAACGACCTGGTGCTGACCGGTTACGTCGATGCCACCCCGATCCAGTATGACGGCAAGCGCGTCAGCGTCACCGTCAAGGGCCGCAGCCGCACCTGTGATCTGGTCGACTGCTGTCCGCCCGACTCCGGGCGGGCGCCACCGGCGGGCAACGGCCTGTGGGCGGACGTCAAAGGCAAGGACGGCAAAACCGGCACGGTCGTCAAGCCGGCGGCGGCCAACACCAACGTCTGGCGCAACGCCAAGCTGGAAACCATCGCCGCCGCGCTGGCTGCGCCCTATGGCGTGCGCGTGCTGACCGAGATCGATACCGGTGCGCCGATCACCGAGCACCATGTCCAGGTCGGGGAAACCGTGTTCGAGAGCATCGACCGGCTGATGCGCCTGCGCCATGTGCTGTCCACCGACAACGCCCGGGGCGACCTAGTGTTCATCGATGTCGGCAGCGCCGGTAACGCCACCACCACGCTCGAGCTGGGCCAGAACATCCGGGAGGGGAGTTGCGAACTCGACTTCAAGGCGGTGATGTCCAGCTACGTCGTGAAGGGCCAGCGCGCGGGCAATGACGGCGACTTCGGCGTCGATGCCAACGAGGTCGAGGGCGACGATGACGGCGAGGCCGAATTCGAAGGCGGGATCGCCGACACCGGCACACCGGTGACGGCGAGTCTGACGGATGCGCGTTCCAAGCGCTTCCGGGTGCTGGTGCTCAAACAGGCGGGCCATGCCGACGCCGGCACCTGCCAGGACCGTGCGCTGTACGAGCGCGCACACCGGGCCGCCAAGGCGCTCGAAGCCACCTATACGGTCGCCGGCTGGCGCCAGGGTGACGGACAGCTGTGGGTGCCGAACCTGCTGGTGCGCGTCCGGGACGACCTGATCGGCTTCGACCAGACCATGGTCATCGCGGAAGCGCATTACCTGCTCGACGAGAACGGACTGCGCACGCAGCTCCGCGTCGGGCCGCCCGATGGTTACCGCTCCAAGGCCGCCAAACCGCGCAAAGGCATCAAGCGCGGCGGTGCCGACACCTGGGGAGATGTGGAATGAGGTTCATGGCATGACGGATTTCGCGCGACTGGTCGCCCCATATGCGCGCCGCCTGTCCAACATGGTCGCGCGCGGCACCGTGTCCCTGGTCAACGCGGCGACCAAGATGCAGAGCCTGCAACTGCGCCTGTTGGCCGGCGAGTCCAAGGATGACGTCGAGCATTTCGAGCCGTATGGCTTGACCAGCCATCCCCAGCCCGGCGCCGAATGCGTCGCGCTTTTTCTCGATGGCGACCGCTCGCACGGTGTCGTCGTATGCGTGGCCGATCGTCGCTATCGCGTCAAGGGCCTGGCGAGCGGTGAAGTGATCCTGCATGACGACCAGGGACAGTCCGTCTATCTCATGCGCGGCGGCATCAAGCTGACCGACAAGGCGGGGTCGACCGTGGTGATGCAAGGTGACGGCAGCGGATCGATGTCATTCGCGGCCGGCCTCACCATCAACGCGAACAGCAAGATCGTCGGCACACTGGAAGTGACCCAGAACATCACGAGCGACGCGAGCATCACGGCCGCACAGGACGTCGGCGACCAGGGTGGCACCAAGACGATGGCGGGCATGCGCTCGGTCTTCGATGCCCATACGCACAGCGGCACCGACAGCCACGGCGATGGCTTCACCACCAATCCGCCGAATTCACAGCAATAGGCACAACCAACAGCATGCGCGACACCTTGCCACTGACCGTCGTCTTCGACGGCCGGACGACCTCGCTCGGCCTGTTCCAGGACATCGACAACGACAAGGCCCATCCGCTGGTGCGGGCGGTGCTCATCAGTCTCTTCACCTGGCGGCGCGCCAATCCCGACGACACCTTGCCCGACCCTAAGGGGTTCCGCATGGGCTGGTGGGGCGACTCCTACCCGCCGGTGGCCAACGACCGCATCGGCTCGCGCCTGTGGCTGCTGGCGCGCGCGAAGCTCACGCCGACCACGGTGCAACGAGCCCAGGACTACGCCGAAGAGGCCCTGCAGTGGCTGATCGACGATGGTGTCGCCGCGCGCATCGCCGTGCGAGCGGAGCGCCAGGGTCTGTCGACGCTGGCCCTGCAATGCACGCTGTTCGCGGCCGATG
Organism: Massilia putida; assembly: GCF_001941825.1. Classification (NCBI taxonomy): domain Bacteria; kingdom Pseudomonadati; phylum Pseudomonadota; class Betaproteobacteria; order Burkholderiales; family Oxalobacteraceae; genus Massilia; species Massilia putida. The sequence goes on along the minus strand of NZ_CP019038.1, from coordinate 5,709,292 downwards.
GCACGGCGAACGCAGTGCTCAGGTTCGACAACCTCTGGAGTCTCTTGAATGTTTAACCGTCCGTCCCTCCCGGACCTGATCAATCGCACGACGAACGACGTGTTTCAACGGCTGCCGCAGGACAACGTGCTGCGCCGCGCCGACGCCCAGGTCTACGCCCGCGTGCTCGCTGGCGTGGCCCATGGCCTGTACGGGTTCATCGAATGGATCAGTCGCCAGATCATCATCGACACTGCCGAAGCCGAGTTCCTGGAGCGCTGGGCATCCATCTGGGGCGTGCAGCGCCTGGCGGCAACACCCGCCACCGGCACCGTCACCTTCACGGTGGCGCCGGGGGCAGCGGACATTCCGGCGGGCACGCTGGTGCAGACGCTCGATGGCACGCAGTTCCAGACGACAGCGGACATCACGGTCAACGGACTCCAGGCCACGACCACCGTCACGGCGGTCGTACCGTCTGCCGCCAGCAACGGCTACGCCGGGCAGACGGCCAATCTGGTCACGCCGGTGCTGGGCGTGCAGACCGCTGCTGTGCTCGGGCTGCTTGCCGGTGGCGGCGACCTCGAATCCGATGACAGTCTGCGCGAGCGGCTGCTCAACCGCATCCAGCAACCGCCGCAAGGCGGGGACGCCAACGACTACGTGCAGTGGACCCTGGCAACGCCCGGCGGCGGCGCCACCCGCGCCTGGGTCGTGGCCGAGCAATTCGGGCAAGGCACGGTGGGCGTCGCCTTTGTCTGCGATGGCAACGGCGCGGGCGCGGCGATCCTGCCCACGGCCGCGCAGATCTCCGCCGTCGCTGCCTTCATCGACACGGTCCGCCCGGTCACTGCGCATGTGACGGTCTATGCGCCGGTCGCGGTGCCGATCGATTTCGCCATCGAAGGATTGAGCCCGGACACCCTGGCCGTTCAACAGGCCATCGCGGCCGAACTCGCCGATCTGCTGGCGCGTGAGGGGCAGCCCGGCGGCACGATCCTGCTGTCGCACATGCGCTCGGCCATCTCCTCTGCGGCCCAGGAATGGGATTACGTGCTGGTCACGCCGGCCGCCAACGTCGTGTTGTCGCCCGGCCAGATCCCGGTCATGGGGAGGGTGGTATGGCAGTGATGCAGCAGGTCAGCCAGCCACTGGCCGCCGCCGACTACCTGGCGTCGCTGCAAAAACTCCTGCCCTATGGCCCGGCCTGGACCGACGACGCCGACGCGGCCATCACCCGGCTACTGACGGGCCTCGCGCAGGAACTGGCGCGGATCGATGCCAGAAGCTGGCAACTCATCGACGAGGCCGATCCCCGCACCACCAATGAATTGTTTCCCGATTGGGAGCGCGTGGCGGGCTTGCCCGATCCGTGCGTCATGGCGCTCGGCGGTCAGCAGACGTTTGCGCAGCGACGGGCCGCGCTGCTGTCCCGGCTCATCCAGGTCGGCGGCCAGTCGCGCGCCTATTTCGTGGCCGTGGCCCGCGCATTGGGCTTCACCATTTCGATCACCGAAGGCTGGCAGGAAATCGACACCGTCGTCTCGCCGGTCAACAACCCGCTGGCCAATGGCCGCTGGATCTACACCTGGACGATTCACGTGCCCCTCGGGGACACGCGCAGCACGCTCACCGTCAACGGCCGCGTCTCCGATCCGCTCGCGGCCTGGGGCAACACCTTGCTCGAGTGCGTGATGCGGCGGCTCAAGCCCGCCCATACCACGCTGCTCTTCAGCTACACGTAGGAGATCACATGGACAACCGCGTCTGGGAGGCCAACGCCGCCCAAACACCACCTGCCGTGCCGGCCAATCCGTCGATCGGCTACCCGACCGACGGGAATCCGGCCACCAATACGCCGGCCACCACGCCGGGGGATTACTGGTTCTATCAGGTCAGCGAGGAGATCCGCAATGTCATCCTGGCAGCTGGGCTCGCACCCGACCGCAACGCGCTCAACCAGCTCAGGCAGGCGATCGAGGCCCTGATCAATGCAGCGGTCGCCGCCGCGCTGGCGAACTACCGGCCACCGGCGCCAGCTCCCACGCCCACACCGACTCCGACTCCGACTCCGACGCCGACGCCGACGCCGACGCCGACGCCGACACCAACGCCAACACCAACACCAACGCCAACACCAACACCAACACCAATACCAACACCGACGCCCACACCGACTCCGGTGCCACCGCCACCTCCGCCGCCACCTCCACCACCCGGTGGTTGATCCAGGGAGACGACCATGTACCTGCAAATGGCCGGTCTGCAATTCATGCCGACCGGCGTGATCCTTTACGTCATCAACTACGTCGACCTCGACCGGCAGCACCTCGCCCGCGAGATCGACGAGCGCTACGAACCCTTCCACCACTGGGGCGAAGTGCCGGACGACTTCAGCTACCGCAAGCCGTATCGCTACCGGCTGCGCGACGGGGTGGTGGAAGTAGCGCCACCCGACGCGCAGGACTACCGCTTCCACTACCGCCGGCTGCTGCTGATGGATCGGGTGCATGCGGCCTTGCGAGCGCAACGGACCGCGTTCGCCTCGAGATCCTTGCCTTTGCAGGACCGGCTGCTCGATCTCGCCCATGCCGAATGCCAGACGCTGGACGATTCGAGTGGCCAGGACGGTGAAGCATTGCCGCTGCTGGAGGCCATGGCCACAACCTGGAACACCACGCTGGCCACAGCGGCAGAGCGGGTGCGCATGGAATACGCCGACCGGCAGGACGCACTGATCCAGTCCGAGGTGCGCCGCTTACATGCCCTGGCGGCCGTCTGTGCCGCGCGTGATCACGACGATCTGGACACGCTGTTCGTGAGGTACGGATGCCATGACTGACTTACTGGTCGCCCGCAATCTGGTGCGGGACAACCCATTCGCAAGCGGTCTGCGCCAGGTCATCGGAGGTGTCGTCACGACCTCGCGCCTGGCATGCAAGCCCGATCTGCTGCGCTTCGGCGCATGCTGCCCGATGCCGGATGTAAGGACGGGTCCGCAGATGTCTTTTGCGGACTGCTGCGACGCCCGTGCGCGGGAACTGCTCGACACGCATGCGCGGCTGCACGTCATGTGGTCGGGTGGCATCGATTCGACGGTGACGCTGGTTGCCTTGCTCAAGGCTTTGCCCGCAAACGAACATGACCGGCTGACCGTGTACCTGTCGAGCCACAGCATCGCCGAGAACCCGGGCTTCTACCAGGCCCACATCGCCGGCAAGCTGTCGGTGCAACGCACGGTCGGCAAGGGCGGGCTGTACGACGAAACGGTGGTCACCGGTGAACTGGGTGACCAGCTATTCGGCTCCGATCTGATGCTCGAAGCCACGCGGCGACTAGGCTTCGACAGCCTGGCGCAGTCGCATGCCCTGGTCCTGCCTCGCCTGTTCGGCAGCATCGCCGGGGACGCCGAGACCGGCGCCGCGATCTATCGGCGCTATGCGCCGATCGCCGACGAGGCCCCGTACCCCCTGGTCAGCGCCCAGGACTTTCTGTGGTGGTGGAACTTCTCCCAGAAATGGCAGCACGTGAAGTACCGGCATCTGCTCTATGAGCCGCCGGGCTCGGACTACCGCGCATTGCTCGGCAAGGTCCGGCATTTCTTCGACACCGAGGCGTTCCAACGCTGGAGCCTCACGCATCCCGCCGACAAACTGGGCGCCGGCATCGACACCTACAAGATGCCGGCCAAGCGCTACATCGTCGCGTTCACCGGCGATCAAAGCTATCTGACCAAGATGAAGATCGGCTCGCTGTGCAAGGTCTTCAAGTATCCGCCGGTGGCTGCCATCACCACCGATGGCGCGCCGGTCGATCAGGCCGGCTTGCAGGCGTTTGTCCTTTCTGACTGAACGCGTCGCTCCGTTCGTTTTTCGATTCGCGGCCCGCGCCGCCCCCATTTGTTCAACCCATCCTTCCGAAGGAGGAATAGCCATGTCTTTCACCGTCACCAAAACCACCACGCGCCCGGCCAGCGACGTGCCCGTCTTCAAAGACAGCGCCAATCTCGATCCCGAGGTCGCAACCGCGATCGCCAACGTCGGCCACGCCGTGCGCACGCATCCGGCCGTGCAGTCCCGGTCGGTCGAGATGTCGGCCGACGGGCTGACCAAGACCACGACCACCGTCTGGGAAAGCCAGGAGGCCTATGACAGCTTTCAGGCCGCCAACAGCGGTGACCTGGGCAAGGTCTCCAGCGCGGCCAGCGCCTACAACAAGGCCAACGGCATCGTCGTCAACACCACCAAAACGGGGGCCTGATCATGAAAACCGGCGCCTATATCGACGCCCGGCACAGCATGTACCCGTGCCAGGCCTGGTTGCTATCCAGGCCGATCAAGGATCACATCACCGTCCCGCCGTTTTGCACGCTGTATGGCTTCGTCGTTGCCGGCCACGCCGATCAGGCGGCCTCGATCATCGCGGGCGCGGGCAACGCGGATGAACCGAAGATTTTGCGCCAGGCAGGCCAGTGGCAGTATTTCTGCCACGCCACCGGCAGCGAGCCGGCCACGCTGCTTCTGGGCGAGGACGATGACGCCCAGGTCTTCGCCGTGATCCGGCATGGCTTTCGTGGGCAGGGACTCGTCGGCGGCCCGATCGAGGCCTCGGGACGGCTGTGCTACATCGACAACTGCTCGGATTCGCTGCTGGTCTATCCGCCGCGCAAGGGCGACCCGAGCCTGAACCATCTGTCGTTCCCGGCTGGCGTGCGCCAGTCGTTTCACATCCATCCTTCGATCCGCCTGGGCGTGGTCGCCAGCGGTTCCGGCTTTGCCTGCTTCGCGGATCGCGAGATCCCGCTGACCGCCGGCACCTTGTTCTGCATCGAGGAGCGCGAGCTGCATCGCTTCCGGACGGACGATCAGCGGCTCGACGTCATCGCTTTCCACCCGGATGGCGATTGGGGGCCGACCGATCAGGATCACCCGATGCTCAACCGCACCTATCTGTCGGCTGCACGTCATGAATGATCCTGCCAGCGTCCAGTTGACGTACTCCGATGCGCCACTGTGCATTGCGGGGCGTCGGCACCAGGTGCTGATGGCGGTCAAGGCTCCCAACATCGTCGTGCTGGGCGGGTTTCTGGACGAGGACGCCTGCCGCTCCCTGATCGATCTGGCCCGCCCGCGCATGAAGCGATCGTCGGTCGTGCACCATGCCGAAGGGGTGCGCATCGACGACACGCGCACCAGCTCCGGGTGCCATTTCCGGCGCGGGGAAGTTGCACTGGTGGCGGACATCGAGCTTCACATCGCGGAGCTCTCCGGTATCCCCCCGGAAAACGGCGAAGGACTGCAGGTGTTGCACTACCTGCCAAGCCAGCACTACGTCCCGCACTGGGACTACTTTCCGCCGGAGAGTCCGTCGTCCGCCGACATCGTCCGGCCGGAAAACGGCGGCCAACGCATCGCCACCTTCATCGCCTATCTGAACACCGTTCCCTTCGGCGGGGAAACGGAATTCCCGCGTGCCGGCGTCAAGGTGGCAGCCGTCCAAGGCAATGCCTGCTTTTTCTCATACCGCACGGCGGACGGCCAGCTCGATCCACTGACGCTGCACAGCGGCAATGCCGTCGTCGACGGCGAGAAATGGATCGCGGTCAAGTGGCTACGCGAGGGGCGCTACCCCGAATAGGTCCGACCGGGCCGTGATACCGGCTCCGGCGGCATTCCACATTTCAACGAGAGGAGTCAGACATGAGCGATGTCTGTGAATGCGGCCGTCCCATCGGCTCGCATACCGACCGCCATACCGGCGGCGTGCTGTCGGAAAGCGACCGGCAGGCCCTGGCGGATGCCCTGTGCGAGGCGTTCGAGAAATCGGCGCCGGTGTTGTCCCAAGCCCTGTCCGATGCGCTGCAGGCGCAGTTCGAACGCGTGATCGGGCGCGGCGTGGTCGGTTGGCTCAAACGCATTTTGATCGCTGGCCTTCTGGCCCTGGCCGGCTACACCTTTACCAAGAGCGGAGGCTTCAAATGAACATCGTCATCACCCGAAAACAATCCACGGCCAGCGGCACCCCGGGCGAACTGGTCGCCACGAACCCGGTAGGTGAAACCTTCACCTGCCTCACGCTGGAACTGCCTTGGCAGGACAACACGCCGGGGGTGTCCTGCGTCATCGACGACAGCTACCGCGCGACGATCTGGCATTCCGATCATCTCGACTGTGACGTGCTGCGCCTGGAAGACAAACATGGCCGGCAGAACTGCCTGATCCACTGCGGCAACTTTGCGGGTGACGTGTCGCAAGGCATGGAAACTCAGGTGCATGGCTGCACGCTGGTCGGCAGCCGCTACGGGTCGCTGGCCAATGACGACGGGCATGGGCAACTCGCCATCCTCGACAGCCGCGTGACGCTGGCCAAGCTGATTGCATTCGTCGGCAGCGGTGAGCACACCGTCAGCTATCAATGGGCGCAGGGTTGCGAACCTGCCGCCTGCCACGCTTGAGGAGATCCACCATGGACATCACCGGCATCGGCACGGCGGCGGAAGCCGCCAAGAGCATCATCGGCATGTTCTTCCCCGACAAGACCGAGGAGGACAAGGCCAAGCTGGCAGCGACGCTGGCGCTCATTCAGACGCAGACCGACATCGACAAGGCGGAGGCGCAGAGCTCGGACCCACTGCAACACTGGCGCGGGGGGCTGGGCTGGGTGTGCGTCGCGGGGTATTTCTGGAACTTCGTTGGCGGGCCGCTCACGAATGCGGTGGCTGCTGCTGCCGGCCATCCGCTCAACCTGCCGTCGCTCGACCTTGGGCCGCTGGCCACGCTCACGCTTGGCATGCTGGGCCTGGGTGGGCTGCATGTTGCGGAGCGGGTGAACGGGGCAGCTTAAACGATCGGCTGTTGATTGACGCGTTCCGCTGGCGATCGGGGCCAGATGGTTTGTGCAATGCGGGTCACCTTTGCTGCTTCGCAACGCCCGAACCAGGAAAGGCATGGAAGCGCTTGGCTTCACCTCCGAACAGAGCGTTCATGTCACCCATATCAACAACGGAGCACATCCCATGAGCAACCGATACAAGAAGGCCATCATCGATGACGTCTCTGCACGCAACATCGACACCAACACGCAGGCAAACCTGCTCGATTTGTTCGAGTACGCCATGAAATCCGTCGCGACTACGCTCGTTCGCGAGGCCAAGTTCGACACCACCGACTTCTCCACAGCCGAGGGGCGGGGTTGCGAGGGATTTGCCTTGCTGGTGAGCCTAGCTCGCACCGATTCCCGCACGGCGTGGTTTGGAGCGTTTCAGCGCGGGGATGAACGTCTCGATGTTGTAGGCCATCTCGAATAACACAATCAGGCCGTTACGCGAGTACGGCCTTCGCCAGATTCAATGCCATAAAATTCCCCTTAGAGCCGGAATAGCTTTTTGATTTCGTTCTCTGCCGACACTGGCATGTCGTCCTTCTCGTACTGCCGGACGTTGGCCACGATGTTCTTTGCGCGCGTGATCTCGTTGTTTACCCATTGCGAGTACGACGAGCTGGTGTTCAGTTTGTCGACGACAGCAAAGAAATAGTCCTTCTGGTTCGTCAGCCACCAAAAGCTCAGGCCACACACCCATTTCTCCATCATGAAGGACTCGAACGGGAGCCCGCTGGTCGCGTTCCAGTACTTGAACAGCCGGATGGTCGGCTTGATCAGCGATTTGTGCTCCTTGTTCTTGGCTTCGAGCGTGGCATTGAAGTCGTTCGGATTCGTGGCTATCCAACCACCGGAGCCATTGGGAATCTGAAGCTCGCCGAGCCAAGTCGTCGTCGCGGGCACCAAGTCAAACTTGATGTGGTTCAGCTCGAGGACGATGGTTGGGCTGGACTGGTAAATCTCCGATGATCCATAACGCTTTTCGACGAAGGTCTTCAGCCTGTTCAAATACGTCTGTGGCGTGGCGGTGTTGTCGCTGAAAACGATCATGTAGTCGATGTCCGAGTGTTCATCCATCGAACGCGGCAAGATCGTGCCTCGCGTTGACGATCCGAAGCGGAAGTGCTGCTTGATCACGCCGCTGTCGAAATGCAGCGCCATCCGGGATTGCAGCGTCGTGATCGATGTCGTGATCGACGACTGCTCGGACGAAGAAAGCACGGCATTGCTGGCCATGTCCGTCAGAAAATTCAATACCGACATGCTGTCAGCCCTCCCCATCCACTCTGTGCGTCGCCTCACCTTCTTCGATGCCCTTGCGGGCGACGACAAATGCCCGTCGCGGAATACTCGGGCTCTTCAAGTTCAACTCATTGCGCGCTGCCGAAAGCGCCTTTAGTCGCTCGGGGAGCTCGTCCAGTCGATCTGACTGAAGTAGTTCGATCTCCCGGAAAAACCGTGCCTCGTTCCGAAGAGCAAGGAACTGACCAGCGGCGGCCCGGTGCATTGCCGCACGCTCGTTGGGCTTGAGAAAGGTCATCAGCCCAGTGAGCAACGATGCCAGCAGGGTGAACGCTGTCGCCCATTCAGGTTGGCTCTTGATCAGCGTCGCTCCCGCGACGGCCCCGAGAACGGTTGCCGGGACGCCCAACCAGTAGTTGCGGCGCACCCATGTATCCTCGGCGTTGAAGTGCCCTTTGCTGGAATACGTTGCATCCTCTTCCAGCCGCTCGGCCTCTCGGCGCAAGGCAGAAATCTTGTTTTGATCGACTGCGGACATTTCGTTCATTGCGTGCTCTCCCATCTTCACCTCACGCCGATGCGTCCGTCTGCGGCGGAGCCTTTGGCGGCACTGCGCCCGGGTGATAGGTCGAGTCGAAGACCATATCGGTCAGCCAGCGCTTGAAGCTGGGGTTGTCGCTGAACTGCTTGAACAGCTCGGTGTGATCGGAGATCAGCTCCAGCACCACGCGATTCAGCGCCTTGTCGTGTTCCAGCTTCGCGTTCTGCTTGTCGGAGTTGGCCTGCGCGTTCTGGTAGGCCTTGTCCTGCGCGACGCGGGCAGGAATCTCCTCGGTGATGACCTTGCGAATCTTGTCGCCGTCCTTCCACTCGATGTTGCCGAACATATCGTTGAAGGCCCGGATGATGTTCGATAGCTTGTCGATATCGGGCGTGCCACCACCGCCACCACCACCAGGCGGGGGCGGGTCGATGAAGGCATCTGCATCCTCCATCGACATCTTCAGTGACGCCTGCGCCTCCACCCGATAGCTGTCCATATCGATGGCTTCCAGCACGCCCTTGGAGAGGTCTTCCTCCTTCGGGGCAGGGAGCTTCGGGATCAGGAAGTTCAAGAAGATCGCCAGCTTTTCCCAAGCCGGGTGACCGTAAGTCAGGATCGCCGCGAGGAAGCCGTAGCTGCGCACGAAGGCCTTGGCCTTGCCCTTGAACTCGACTTGGTCGTCTTCGTTCAGGTTGTCGATGTACTCGGCAACGCAGGCGTCGAGGATGGGGTCGAGCTTGTCCCGGTCTGCACCGGTGACGTAGAGCGCCACCAAGTCCTCGACCTGCTGCCAGCTGTACACCTGCTTCGCATCGAGATCGTTCTTCAGGTCATGCAGCTTGTTGGGGTCAGTTTCGCCGGTCTGGATCGTGGCGCGGTAATAGTCCTGGAAGGCCGCCTTCACCGCCTCGGCGTTGTCGGCGAAATCCAGAACGAAAGTGTCGCGCTTCTGCGGGTGGGCCCGGTTCAGGCGCGACAGAGTTTGCACTGCCAGCACGCCCGCCAGCGGCTTGTCCACGTACATCGTGTGCAGCAGCGGCTCGTCGAAGCCGGTGACGAACTTGTTGGCGACAATCAAGAAGCGATACGGGTCTTGCTTGAGCTTGGACGGGATGTCCTTGCTCGGGAAGTCATTGAGGTCGGCCTCAGTCTTCTTCACCCCGCCAATCTCAAAATCGCCCGAGTACGCCACGATGGCCTTGTACGGGCTCTTGATCGTGGTGAGGTAATCTGACACCTCGCGGCAGTAGTCGATGGCCCGCGCGATGCCGTTGCATACGATCATCGCCCGCGCCTTGCCGCCGATCTTCTGCTTGCCCGCCACCTGCGCCATGAAATGATCAACCATGATCTCCGCCTTCTTGCGGATGGCCTTGTCGTGGGATTCGACGTAGTGACGAATCTTCTTCAGCGCCTTGACCTTGTCGAAGTCCGGGTCGTCCTCCACCGTCTTGGCGACGTGGTAGAAGCTGTCCACCGACGTGTAGTTCGCAATCACGTCGAGGATGAAGCCCTCCTGGATCGCCTGCTTGGTCGTGTAGGTCAGCTCCTCCGGCGAACGGTAGTGTGGTTCGCCACCTTCCATATAGCGCTCACCGAACAACTCCAGCGTGCGGTTTTTCGGCGTGGCCGTGAAGGCAAAGTAGCTGGCGTTCGGCAGCATCTTGCGCGACTCGATCAGCTTGTTGACGGCGTCTTCGACGGATTCTTCGTCATCCTCATCGTCGCCAGCCGCGCCCGACAGGGCCATGTGCATCTTGGCGGTGGTCTTGCCGCCCTGGCTGGAATGCGCCTCGTCGATCAGCAACGCGAACTTCTTATTGCCGAGGTCGCCCAACTCATCGAGGATGAACGGGAACTTCTGCACCGTCGTCACGATGATCTTCTTGCCTTTGCGCAGGAAGGTGCGCAGCTCGGCGGCGTCCTCTGAGTGGCCGAAGATCGACGCAACGTGGTCGTAGCTCTTGATGGTGCGGGCGATCTGAGTGTCCAGCGCACGCCGGTCGGTGATGACGATGACCGAGTCGAACTGGGCGAGCATCGCATCGGCAGCGGTCTTAAGTTCCACCAACTGGTGGGCCAGCCACGCGATGGTGTTGCTCTTGCCGCTGCCCGCCGAGTGCTGGATCAGGTAGCGCTTGCCGACGCCGTCCTCGCGGGCGCGGCGCAGCAAGGCTCGAACGGTACGCAGCTGGTGAAAACGCGGGAACACCTGCTTGCGCCGCTTCTTGCCCTTTTCGTCTTCTTCTTCCACCACCTGCGTGAAGTTCTCGATGATATTGGCCAGCGAGTCCTTCTGCAGCATCTGCTTCCATAGGTAGTCGGTTTTCAGGCCGTGCGGGTTGGGCGGGTTGCCAGCGCCGCTATTCCAGCCTTGGTTGAATGGCAGGAACCACGAGGTCTTACCGGTGAGGTGCGGGCAGAAACGCACCTCGGCATCGTCCACCGCCATGTGCGCCACGCAGCGCCCGAGCTGGAACAACAACTCGTTCGGGTTGCGGTCGGTCTGGTACTGCGTGATGGCATCGGCCACAGTCTGCTTGGTCAGGGAGTTCTTCAACTCGAAGGTCAGTACCGGCAGGCCGTTGATGAAGATCACCATGTCCAGTGAACGCTGCGACTCGTCGTTGCTGTAGCGCAGCTGCCGGGTGACGCTGAAGATATTCTTGCCGAAGTTCTCGGTGGCGCTGACGTTGCCCGGCGTTGGCAGCAGCTTGTACAGGTCGACATGTGCGGGGCCGTGGCTGACACCTTTGCGCAGCACATCCACCACGCCGCGCTTGGCGATCTCACCCTGGATGCGGTGCAGGAACTGCGTGCGCTTGATGCCTTCGTTTGCCAGTTCCAGCGCGGTGAAGACCGTGGGTTGGGTGGCCTGCAGAAACGCCAGCAATTGCACCACGTCGACCGCCACGTCGCGGTTGTAGTCGGTGGGCTGGCCCTGCACGTAGCCGCCGCCGGTGCAGAGGTCGCGCACGATCAGGGCTTCCAACCCCTTCTCGCTGGTGTCAGTCGTCGCCATCGTCTTCCTCCCCATCGGTATCGATTTCTTCGTCGCCGCCCAATGCAGCCAGGTCTTCCTCAGCCACCACGTCGTCCGGGCCGGGTACCCAGCCGCGCACATCCACTTGGCCAGTGACGACATCTGCAATCTGCCTGTCGCGGTACTCGCGGATCAGCTTGATTTCTTCTTCTGCGCGGGCGATGGCATCGTCGAGTGGTTGGCATTCGTCGGCGATCCACTTGCAGATGGCCTTTTGCTCCTCAACAGGCGGCACAGTGAACGGAACCGTCACAAGCTTTTCACGTGTCAGGTGCGCGATGCTGACGCGGTTCACGATGGCGTTGAAACGTCCTCGCTTGCCGTAAGCGAAGAACTGGTGGAACAGGAACTCGGGCGGCATCATGGGCTTGGCGGCCACCCGGTGCACGGAGTTCTGGATATAGCACTCCGGCAGTTCATCATTCCACATGCAAGCACGACCGACTTCACCGCCTTCACTTACCAGCAGGTCGCCCTTACGAACGCGAAGCTGCGCCATCTCTGAGTTCGCGATCCACATCTCCTTTACGTCACGCACATCCGGCTTTATCCACTGAACATTCGTGGAGCGCAGATAAGGCTTGAATTCCCCGTCGCCGTTTTTGGCTTCGGTGGTCAGCATCTTGCCCAGAACCACGCTGGCGATGTTTTTCAGCCGCTGAACTTCCCAATGCTTAGGCACATCACCTAGCCACTCGATACCGGAAGGCTTCAACGCGACCGAGGCATCAAGTCCGCGCGTGACCGCGTGGTCGATGATGCGCAGCTTCTGTTCGTTGAGCAGGCCGATGAGCTCGCGCTTGGCCTTGATAAGGCGGGCGATGTGGGCATCCTGAGCCCGCAGGTAGGCGACGATCTGGTCTTGTTCGGGGCGCGGCGGTTGCAGTAACGCGATGTCGAGAAACTGGTTCGGGTACAGGCGCAGACGCGAGGATCGAATGCCAGTCGAGCGCCCGATGTATTCGGCAACGTAGGCGCGGGTCCGCAGCAGGTAGTCGAGATACGCAGGGTTGAAGCTCTCGGCACGGTGAGGGCGATATACGCCGTAAGCCGGACTGACGATGCCCACGTGCCTGCTCGCGCCAAGTGCGGCCATCCAGGCCCAAAGCGTGTTGATTACGATGTCACCGGGGCGGCACAACTTGGAACCGACATAGCTCGCGGCCTTGAACATCGTGACGTTCTTCTGGCTGCGCGGCGTGACGCCTGTCAGATGCGACACCGACAGCAGTTCTTCCTGTCCGGTCTTGGAGCGCTCGTCCACCTCGCGGAAGAAGGTCTTGGCGCGTTGCTCGTTCCAATGTGCGGGCACGGGCGGCAGCCAGTGCATCCGCGCCGTGCGGTAGCCGGGATAAGCGTTCGCTGCTGCCATCACTCAGCCCCCACAATCTTGTGCAGCAGACCGTCGGTTTGCGCTTCCAGCTTGAGGATGTCGGCGCGAATCTGCTCCAGCGTGCGCAGCGGGGTCGGCTTGTAGAAGTAGCGCGCGAACGAGATCTCGTAGCCGATCTTGGTGGCGTCCATCGCGATCCACGCATCCGGCGCGTGGGGCAGCACCTCGCGAACGAAGAAGGCTTCGATGCCACCGGCTTCCTTGAGCTGCACCTGCTCGGTGTCGCGCAGGTCGGTATCGGCCTCGTACTCGACCATGAAGCGATCCTTGCCCACGATCTCCAGGTACGCCCCGTCGTAGCCAGGTTCAAAATGCTCGCCCGCCTTGAGCTTGCTGCGCTTGGCAATAACAGGCGGTGCGGCTTCGTCGCGCCAGCTCACCGCCTTGTAGATGGCCTTCTTTTCGGGTGCGCCTAGCTTCTTGTCGTGCACCTTCATCGTGGCGTCAAAGCGCGTGCGGAACTCGTTATGGTCGTCGAACACGCCTTCGCCAAGTTCCTGCTGGGCCAGCTTGGCCAGTTCTACCAGGGTCTTGTCGCGCAACCACGTCGCGGGGTCGAGCAGCTTCTTGCGTCGCTTCTCCGGCACGGCCTTCTTGGTGGTCTTGGCGTCTTCGTCATCCGACTCGTCGTCGGCATCCTCGTCGCCGTCGTCACCTTTCAGCCACGCTTCGATTTCGGGCTTGAGCTTGGCGAATTCCGTGTACAGCTTGTCGCCATGCTTGGCGTAAATCTCGCTGCGTAGCGCCTCGTCGCCCGTGGCAAAGCGCAGGCTTTCGATGGCGCTGCGCTTGAGCTGGCTCTTAAGGCGCAGCGGACGCTCAACCGTAATCTTCCAGTAGCCGAAGTCGGCGTTATCGAACCATTTGCATTCCGGCGTTGCCTTCGCGGCTTCCGCATCGGTAGGTGGCTGGTCGAGGTAATGCTTCAGGATGCGTTCAATGTCTGCGTCCGCCAGTTCGCAGTTCTTCTTGCCGAGGTTGCGCCGCAGCGGCAGGAACCACTGCGAGGCGTCGATCAGCTGTACCTTGCCGCGCCGGTGGGCGGCCTTCTTGTTGGCCAGAACCCAGATGTAGGTGGCGATGCCGGTGTTGTAGAAGATGTTGAGTGGCAGAGCGATGATGGCCTCGAGCCAGTCGTTTTCCAGCACCCAACGGCGGACGTTGCTCTCGCCTTGGCCAGCATCGCCCGTGAACAGCGCGGAGCCGTTATGCACCAGCGCGATGCGACTGCCCAGCGGCGTGTTGTGCTTCATCTTCTGAAGCTTGTTCACCAGGAACATCAGCTGCCCGTCGCTGGAACGGGTGATGAGCTTGAATTCGGAATCGCCGCCGTGATTGATGATGAAGCGCGGGTCACTGAATTCCTTCTTACCGCCCATCCGGTCGAGGTCAGTCTTCCAACTCTTGCCGTAAGGCGGGTTGGAGATCATGAAGTCGAACTCGCGCGACCGGAACTGGTCGGCCGACAGCGTGGACTTGTCAGCACCGCCGACAATGTTCTCAGCCTCGTCGCCTTCGCCCTTGAGCAGTAGGTCGGCCTTGCAGATGGCGTAGGTCTCGGGGTTGATCTCCTGCCCGAACAGGTGAATCGAGACTTCCTTGTCGTGGCTCGCCGCCAGTTCGTGCAGCGCCTCTTCGGCCACGGTCAGCATGCCGCCTGTGCCGCAACTGCCGTCGTACAGCAGGTAGGTGCCGGACTGGATTTGGTCGGCCACCGGCAGGAACAGCAACTTGGCCATCAACTTGACCACGTCGCGCGGCGTGAAGTGTTCGCCAGCCTCTTCGTTGTTTTCCTCGTTGAAGCGGCGGATCAGTTCCTCGAACACTGTGCCCATGCCGTGGTTGTCGAGCGCGGGCAGCTTGATCCGGCCGTCCGCATCCTTGACCGGCAGTGGAGAGAGATTGACCTCGGGGTCGAGGAAGTCCTCGATGAGGTAACCGAGGACGTGGGCATCGACCAGCGTTTGAATCTGGTCGCGGAATTTGAACTTGGTGAGGATTTCCTGGACGTTGGGCGAGAAGCCATCGAGGTAGTCGATGAAGTCATCGCGCAGGCGCTGGCCGGCACTGCTGGCTTTGAGCTTCTCGAGCGTGAAGTCGGAGGTGTTGTAGAACGCCTGTCCGGCAGCCATCCGCAGCGCGCCATCCTGCTCGGCCACTTTGTGCGTGTCGAGGAACTTCTTGCGCTCCAGCACCGCCTGCTTGGTCGATTCGAGCACGGCATCGAGCCGCCGCAGCACGGTGAAGGGGAGGATCACGTCACGGTACTTGCCGCGCACGTACACGTCGCGCAGGCGGTCATCGGCAATGTTCCAGATGAAGTCGGCGACCCACTTCAACTGGCTTTGGTCTTGCACTCGATTCGCTTTTATTGCTCCAGCTTTCGAGTCGCCCGTGCCATGTCGGCGAACTTGGCGCTCGGCATCGGAGCTGAAATTCTCTTTCTTGCTATTTGTCGTTGCCATTTCTGTATCGGCCATATTCGTTCTCATTTCTCATTTTTTCGAGGCGGCGCTCCTTCAAGCGTCGCCAACATCTGTTCGGCCGCATCCCACGGCAAGCGCCGCCCGTCGGTGCGCATCTTGTGGAGGGCCGCCCTGGCCACTCCCACAGTGATGCGCTGCTCGCGCACCATCTCGGCGATCAGCCAGACCGTGCCTCTCACTTCAACCTGTTCCATTTCCGCTGCCTGCCTCAATGCGGCGTCGCCGGTCAGCAGTGGACACTTCTCGGCTTCCGCCAAGGCCAGCGCGAATAGATCATTGCGCCCCGGCTTGGCATAGGTCTGCGCCAGCGACTGCACACGTTCGACGCTTTTCGCCGACAGCGTGCGAGTCTGCAACCCCATGTCCAGCAAATGCGCGTGCTGCTCTTCCAGCTCCTCGTAGTAAAGAACGTCAGGCACGGCGAACTGGTAGCCGAGGCTGAACATTGGTGCCACGAGGTCGCCTACTTCGACATCCATCAAGATGTTGGCATCACTGATTAACAGCAGCATCGCCGCCCTCCATAGAGCGGACGCGCCGAAACTGTTGCAGTGGCATGTTCATCAGTTCCGCAGCTTTCGATTCGCCGATGTACTCCTCGGCCAGCGCGTGAAACACCAGTTGCTCGAAGATGTGCGCCTTCTCGGTAGGGTAGTCGCGCCCCGGTTCTTTTCGGTACCAACCCTTGAAGCGGAACAGTTTGGCCTGCTCCTCGCGGTAGGCAGGCGAGATGATGCCGAGGTCTCGGGCGCGATAAAGAATGCCGGCCATCGACAGGCCGAACTCTTCCTTCAGCAGCCCGAGTTCCTTGAGTTCGATCGCGTTGCGGTGTTTGCCCAGCTCCTGCAACACAGAGGCACACGGGAACAGAAAGGCACCAGCAAAGCGGTTGCACGCCATCTCTTCGTCCAGATCATCGGGGAGACGACCTTCGAGCATCAGATGCCCCAGCTCGTGCGCAAGTGTGAAGCGCTGACGATCGCCGGGCCAATGGCGTCCCACGACCACAATGGGCATGCCATTGACGCGAGCGGCGAGGCCGTCAAATTGGTTCTCGGCATCCGCCTCGATCATGAAGACACGGATGCCGTTGGTTTCCAGAACATCAATCAGATCGGGAATCGGGTCCAGACCCAGATCCCAGGTCTCGCGGACACGCTCGGCAACCTCCTCGATCCGATCCATCGCGGTGATCGTCGTTGGCAACCCCTCGACGGGTGCGAACGACTTGACGGGCGGCTGCGGGAAAAGGTTTTCCAGCTCGATGCGCCGCTCAATCTGGTCGATCACCTCGTGGGTGATCGCGTCCAGTCGCTTCTTGGGCAGCGAGCTGCGCTTGCGGTACTCGATGCCTTCGAGCGCCACGGGCTCGGGACGGAAGAAGTACTCGGTGCGCACGTTGAGCGCACGCGACAGCCCGATCAGGATGTCGCTGGATGGCATGGCGAGGCCGTCTTCGTACTTTTTGATAGCGGCATGGGAAACGCCGACGCGCTCGCCCAGGTCGCGCAGGGAGAGCCCGGCTGCTTTCCGAGCCCGATGGAGTCGAACGCTGAACATGGGGTGGCCTTTTCCTTTGAGGTTTACACGCAACGAAATTATAGTACAATTTGTAAACCGCAGTCCAGGCCGACCTGCGGTTCATCAAGGTGCCAAGCCACTTGGTGCCTGAGCCCTCATCGCGGCCGAAGGAGTCCAAACATGGCTACAAAGCATTTCCCGAAGGGCCTGGATGGCCGCATGCGCGATCAGAACGGCGAGATCCGGCAGAAACGCAGTGACACGAAGGTAGGTACCTTGCGCCAGACCTATGGCGACGACTTCGCCAAGGGCTACCGCTCCGACGCCCACCTGGGAACGGTCTTGAAACGCGAAGGCGTGGAGACGCTCGATCAGTTGATCAAGAAGAAGTAGCCCCGACGCCGAGACCAAAACGTATAAGGCCCCGCCGCCTTGTTTTGAAAGGAAGGGCCTTTGGAATCGCCGACCGAAAGACTATTTGTGTTTTCCGGCGCTTCAAAACTTCTTGCTACCGTTCTGATTCGGTTGAGCAGCGCTGAGCCCAAGCCATGACGTCATGCAACTTGAAACGCAGCGAGGCGTTGATGTGCAAGCATGGAACGCCAGCAGCGTCACGCACCTTTTTGTTGCTAAACAGATAAACCGGCATCCCCATGGCGGCGGCGACCTCCGCCGCTGTCAACAGATTCGACGACGGAGGGGATTCGCATTGTTGTGCTCGTTCCGACGTTGATGCATACAACGCGTTGTGCTCGAACGATGTCACCTCAACCAACGGGTAAGTTACCCTCTTGGATAATTTCAGGTAGCGAGGGCCACGGCCTTCGTTCCTCCACCGCTGCAATGTTTTTGGGCTCACACCCCAACGCTCGGCCAGTTCGTTTTCAGATAGGACATATTTTTCCATGACATAACTCCTTTGGGTTGATGGAGTTATGTATTCAGATCTGGTCGAGTGAGCTTGACAACCCTCACTTGCTCGCACCGCCTGAGGGCAGGCTGTTGATATTCAACGAATTGCTTGAGCGGTCTGCGCTTGCGGACCGCAGACTTTCAATGCACCGGCAATTTGGCTTGCAACCGCCGTCGCGGGCACCGCGTGTTCCGAAACGTCGTCACTTGTTGATATCTACCGACGAAACGGAACATTTCTCAGTCTGTACCGGCTTGAGGCGCAACGGCCCTGGTCGACGTTGCCAGGCACGACTCTTCGTAGGCCTCGATGTCGACCTGCCGGTAGAGCACCCGACCGCAAATTTTCAGGAACTTGGGACCAATACCCTCGCAGCGCCAGCGTTCGAGGGAGGCCTCGCTGACGCTCCAGCGGGCGGCCAGTTGTTTTTGATTGAGGTGCATGACGTCCATCTTGGTCTCCTTGCGAATGAGTTGGCAGGAGCCCATGAAGGCGTTGTTCCGCACACGAGTCAAGTCATTCCCTGTCGGCCAAATCGTTCAACTCGTAGCTGGTGCTGCGACCACCAGCATTCGTTTTCCGCAACACGCCGCGAGCCAGCAAGTCATTGATGTCGCGCAATGCTGTGTCCGGTGAGCATTTGGCGATCGCCGCCCACTTGCTGCTGGTGAGTTTGCCTTCAAAGCCATCGAGTAGTCGATTGATCAGCTTCACCTGTCGCTCGTTCAGCGGCATCGTGGCCCAATGCTGCCAGAATCTCGTCTTGGCCAGGACCGCGTCGAGCGTGTGCTGCGCCTGATCGACGGCACGGTGCAACGTATCAAGGAACCAGGTGAGCCACTCCGTGACGTCGAGCGACCCTTTCTGAGTCCGCTCCAGGATGTCGTAGTAGGCCTTGCGTTCCCGCTGGATCTGCGCCGACAGACTGTAGAAACGCTGGGGACTGCCATCGGCACGGGCTAGGAACAAATCGCCGATGGCACGGGCGATACGGCCGTTCCCGTCGTCGAATGGATGCAAGGTGACAAACCACAGATGAGCAAGCCCTGCCTTGATCAACAGCGGCTCGTTCGACGAGCCGTTGGCCCAGGCCAGAAAGCGGTCGGCCTCGAACCCCAGCCGGTCGGCCGGCGGCGCTTCGAAATGCACGCGTTGGCGCCCCAGCGGGCCAGAGACTACCTGCATCGGACCGGTGGCATCGTCGCGCCAGCCGCCAACGTTGATCCGGACGAGGCCGGAATAGCCAGTGGGGAACAGGGCTGCGTGCCACCCGAACAAGCGATCTCGGGTGACCGTGGCGTTGCAGTTGGCGGTGGCGTCTAGCACCATCTCGACCACGCCTTCGACATGACGGTCCACCGGGGTCAGCGCACCGATGTCGACGCCGAGGCGGCGGGCGATGGACGAACGGACAGACTCGACGTTGAGCTGTTCGCCCTCGATCTCGCTGGTCTTCACGACGTCCTCAGTCAGCGCCGATAGGCTTGCCTGGTCGCGCAAGGTCATGCCCACGTCGGCAAGCCGCCCCATGAGCAGGCCCTGGGCGCGGCTGACGTCAGCCAACGACCGGGCCAAGGTAGCCAAGTCGAAGCGCCAACTCGGCCAGTCGCTGGCCTGCCAGATGTAAGTGTAATCGCCGCTGTTCATGCGGAGATTATGAGGCGCATTCTCCGCAAGCGCAAGTTATTCGCCGCATTTCATGCGGCGATAGGCTGGTCTATTCGCCGCACCGCTGCCGTTGCGGACGCGGGTTCGATTCCGTAAATGGGAATTGAACTGGGCAGACTGTCTGTGAAGTTGACTGTTTGACAACCTGTCACGCGAGAAAGCAGCTCGAACGTCCGCGATTTTGGTCTGTCAAGCCCCACTTTTCGCTGGAACCCTCAGCCTTTCGCAACTTGCCGGCACTCCGGTATTGCGCACATTCAACGCAGTTGGCTGCTGGAAGCCACCCCACCACCAGTATTCAAAAACAAAGCCCGTCTCGCGTAAGCGAGGCGGGCTTTGTTTTTGTACCTCAAGTGCAAAACGGGAATTGAATCCGCGTCCGGAACGGACGAGGGGCGAGCGGGGAATTCGAGTCGCGCAGCGACGAGCCCGCGAGAGCCCTTGCGCTTGCAAGCGCAAGGGCGCTCCGATTCGCCCGACCAAGCAAAATCGCGCAGCGATTTTGTGCCTTAGCGTCACCGACGTCCGTAATAAAAGCTCAAATCGATTTCAAATACTCCACCAGATCCGCTTTCTCTTGCGCCGAGAGCCCCAGGTTGAAGTGGGTATCGTAATGATTCACCACCTCGAGCAGCGTCGGGAATCGCCCGTCGTGATAAAAGCCGCCCTTGGTGTGCGTCCACAGGCCCTTCAGCGGCGCGGTCCGGTACCGCTTGTCCGGCGCCCTATTGGCCTGAAACTCGTCGATGCCAATCTCTTGCGCCGTATGCATATTCCAGCCCGGTTCCGTGAACATCGGTGCAACGTGGCAGCTGGCGCAACGTGCCTTGCCTTCGAAAATGCGCTTGCCGACCATCGCCGCCTTGGCGTCGAAACTGCCCGCGGGCGGCGCCGGCGCGACGATGGCGAGCTGGTAAACGTGCAGCGCCGGGAGCTTTGCGCTGATCAGATCGGGCTCATTGCGAACATTGCCGAAGTTGTTGCGTGCAGCAACCGGGAACTGGACCGGGTCATTCAGCCGAGGATCGTAGAAGGTCCCCTGGCCATGCATTGCCAGATTGGCGACGAACGCGTTCCAATGGGGTACCGATCCCCAGCCCGTCCAGGTATGCAGGTTGACGCCCGCGAGGCCGAATGCCGGCGGGAGCAAGGTTGCCGCTGATTTCCCGTCTGGACGAAAACCTTTCCCATCGAGCAGGAATTCGGCGTCAAATTTTCCCGGTCCCCAAGCCGCGAACACCTTCCGTACGTCGCTTTCGGTCTGGCCCACGATCTTCGCAACGACACTGAGATCGGGCGCAAGATTCACGATCGCCCCCACGTTGAGGTCACGGTTGGCCCAGCCGTCGAGCCGGTGGCCGATCCCGTGCGCCAAAGAATCGTCGACCGTCGAATGGCACAGTGCGCATTGCACACCCATGGTTCGCAAGCGGCCGTTCGCATCGAACCGCCCGGTCACGCCGACGACGGCGTTTGCCTTGAGCAAGGCCAGCGTATTCGCGGGATCGTTCAGATCGATCTTGCCGGACTTCAGACTGTCGACCACCGTCGGCGGTAGCGCGTCGACATCGACCTTCAACCCCACCGTCAACGCGGTTTTCGGGCTCACGCCCGGGCCGACGCCGCCGAAACGCGCGCCCTGGATTGCCTGGTGCAGTTTGATCGTGTCGCCCCAGAAGGCTTCGTCGCCAAAGGTATCGAAGCGGAAGATTCGTCGTCCCTGGGCGACGGCCTGCCTGGCGTCGTCCGCGATTTTCCGGTCGATCGGCGTCAATGCCCGGCCTTCCCCGATCGCGCCGGGCGCCCTGGATTCATCGGTTTGGGAAGCGGCCTGCAACGCCGCAAACGCCGCGATCGACAGCACCGGAATGAGCCACCATGTCAGCCGTTTCATCATTGTCCCCCGTTCTGAATGAACGTTGCCTACAACAAACCAAGGCTCCCCAATGTGATCAACGTAAAACTACGCCGCGTCCTATGCGGCTGACATGACATGTCTCAAGTGAGAACGGGGGGACACAAGACGACTCAGGCGAGCTGACGATAAAAATATGTCGTATTACACGGTCCACCGTCGGGCAACAGCGCAAACCCCGGCACGACACCCAACCGGTTCCACCCCATGCGCGCATACAACCTTTCCGCATCCTGACTGGCCGTATCCAGCACCAGCAGCGTCTTGCCCAAAGTTCGCGCTTCCCTCTCCGCCGCATCCATCAGCGCCGCCCCGACGCCCTGCTTGCGCGCCCGCCGCATCACGAGCATCTTGCACAGGTCGGCCCGATGCGGCTGATTGTCCGGCTGCGCCAGCACGAGGTGGACGGTCCCGACGATGCCGTGCTCATCCTCGGCGACGAGCAGCGCGCGCCTGCCGGCCTCGACGTCGGCGGCGAGCCCGCGCCACCAGCCAAGCGCCTGGCCCAGCGTGAACGGGTGCATGAACCCGACGGACGCCCCGCCCTCCACGCAATCGAACAACACGGCAGCCAGCCCTTCGATATCGGATTCCTGCAGCGCATCAACTCGGCGAACGCGGCAACTCATGATCAGCTCCTGGCGAGTGTGGTAAGGACGACCGCGTAGCGCGCCGGCGCGTCCCCCGGGTTGTAAAAGGAAACCGGTGCATCGAGCTGCATGGCGAGGCAATCGCCCGTCTCCAGCAAATAGGCATCGGCGCCGTGGACGATCTCCATCCGGCCTTCGAGCATCCAGATCTGTTGCAGCACGGCGGGCGTGCGGGCGCCGGCCTCGTACGTGACGCGTGCACGCGGCGGAAACGTCACGTCGACGATACGCGTCGGTGACTGGGAGCCTTCCGGCGATACATTGCGGCGCAAGTAGCCGGAATGTGGGTCCTGCCAAACGACCTGGTCGGCGCAGCGGGCGACGGGCTCGCTCTTGCGTGCCGGGTCGTCGAACAGCGATGCCAGCGGCACGCCGAGGCCGGCCGCCAGCTTGTCGAGCACGACGGCCGTCGGGCTCGTCTCGCCGCGCTCGATCAGCGACAGCATCGACCGGCTGACGCCGCACTGGTTCGACAGCGCATCCAGCGACAGTCCGCGCTCGCTGCGCAGCAGCCGCACCTGTTGGGCGATACGCCCGTTGATGGAGGAATCGTCTTTCATAATGGAGACATTCTCCAATATGAAGGACACCACGTCAAATATTGTGGACCATTTCTCCAGTTTAATGGACAACGAGATCAGGACGTCGGGCCGGGATCGGTCCCTGGCGCGACAAGCAATTCCTTCAGCAACATGTCGTTAAACAAGGGCAGATCGTCCGGCTTGCGGCTCGTGACGAGACGCGCGTCCAGCACGACCGGCTCATCCGACCACTCGGCGCCGGCGTTCGTCAGGTCGCGCTTGAGGCTGGGCCAGCTGGTCAGGTGCTTGCCGGTGGCGATGCCGGCATCGATCAATGTCCACGGACCATGGCAGATCGCCGCGACCATCTTGTCCTCGGCATCGAAATCGCGGATGAAATCGATCGCCTCCTTGCTCATGCGGAGTTGATCAGGATTGGCGACGCCGCCCGGCAACACGAGTCCGTCGAAATCGGCCGGGTTCGCATCGCCCACATTCATCTCGACGCGGAAGCGGTCGGCCGGCTGCATGTGATTGAAGCCTTGCACCTCCTCACCGGCGGCCTTGGGCGCCAGCAGGACGACGGTCGCGCCCCGCTCTTCCAGGAAGGAGCGCGGGCTCGTGTATTCGATCTGTTCCACGCCATCCGTCATCAACATGGCGACGCGCATGCCTTGCAAGGGCTTGCTGGCAACTTGTTCCATATAAACACCTTTTGGTCGAACGCATCAATGCGATCGACCATTCTAGGCAGGGTAGACGGGGCGCGTCGCACGCCGCGAATCAGTGGCGCAGCTCGCTCAGCAGGGCCTGGTTGAAGGCCGGGATGTCGTCCGGCTTGCGGCTCGTGACGAGCTTGCCGTCGACGACGACCGGTTCATCGCTCCATTCGGCGCCGGCATTCTGCAGGTCGAGCTGCAGGGTGGGCCAGCTGGTGACGTGCTTGCCGGTGACGAGGTCGGCGTCGATCAGCGTCCACGGACCGTGGCAGATCGCGGCGATGGGTTTGTTTTCGCGGCCGAATTCGCGGATGAACGTGATCGCTTCCATCGACAGGCGCAGCTGGTCCGGATTGGCGACGCCGCCCGGCAGCACGAGCGCATCGAAGTCGGCCGGGCGCGCGTCGCGCACGTCCAGTTCCACCTTGAACTTGTCGGCCGGGGTCAGGTGATTGAAGCCCTGGATCTCGTCGCCGGTGGGCTTCGGCGCCACGAGCGTCACCTGGGCGCCCTGTTCCTCCAAAAAGCCGCGCGGGCCCGTGTATTCGACTTGCTCCACGCCATCGGTCATGAGGATGGCCACCCGTTTGCCCTGCAGGGCCTGGTTCTGTCCTTGTTGCATGTAACCTCCGTGTCAGCGTTGAAAAAACAGCTAAGCGGGAAGCGCATTGTAGATTTGCCCGATCCGGAACGGCGCGCGAAAAGATACGGACGAGTCAGCCGAACAGCGCCTGCCACACCATCCAGAGGTTGGCGCCGGAAATGACGACGAACAGGAACCACGACAGCGCAGACGTCCACCACGCATTGACGAACTGCCCCATCAGGTCGAGTCGTCCCGTCAGGCGGATCAACGGGTACATGGCGAACGGCAACTGCAAGCTCAGCACGACCTGGCTGCCGACGAGCATCTTGCCGATCGCGTGGTCGCCCAGCGTGAGCACGCCGACCATCGCCGGCCCCAGCGCCAGCGCGCGCGTGAGCAGGCGCCGCTGCCAGCACGGAATCCTGAGGTTCAAGAAGCCTTCCATGATGACCTGGCCGGCGATGGTGCCGGTAAAGGTCGAGCTTTGGCCGGAAGCCAGCAGCGCCAGGCCGAACAGGATGGCCGCCACCGCCGTGCCCGCG
The DNA here is from genome assembly GCF_001941825.1 of Massilia putida. Classification (NCBI taxonomy): domain Bacteria; kingdom Pseudomonadati; phylum Pseudomonadota; class Betaproteobacteria; order Burkholderiales; family Oxalobacteraceae; genus Massilia; species Massilia putida. Next base: position 5,684,691 of record NZ_CP019038.1, on the reverse strand, counting down.
ACTGGGGCCAGCAGGTAATACGCCTGGTCGATGTCCATCACATTGCCGCCGCCCGGTTTGTAGAACGCGGCCGCGGCCAGCACGAGGATCGCGCCGTTGATGAACAGCGCGAGCAACAACGAGACGACGGTATCGATGCGCGACAGCTTGATCGCTTCCGCGAGGCGGGCGCCGTCCGCATTGAGGTCGTGGCGCAGGATGCGCGTCTGCACGACGGACGAGTGCAGGTACAGATTGTGCGGCATGACGGTCGCGCCGAGGATGCCGATGGCGAGGTACAAGGCGTCCCGCTGGCCCAGCTTTTCCAGCGACGGCGCGAGGCCCGCCATGACGGCGCGCGGGTCCGGATCGACGAGGAACAGTTCGGTGAACAGGCAGACGCCGATGGTGGCGATGAGGCCCAGCACGATGGCCTCCAGTTGCCGGAAACCTTTGCCTTTGAGGCCCAGCACGATGATCGTGTCGAGCGCGGTCAGCGCCACGCCGACGGGCAGCGACACCCCCAGCAACAGCTTGAACGCGAGCGCGCAGCCGAGCACCTCGGCCAGGTCGCAGGCGATGATCGACAGTTCGGCGAACGCCCACAGCCCCTTCGCATGGACGGGCGAATATTGCTCACGGCAATGTACGGCCAAGTCCTTGCCCGTGACGATGCCGAGCCGCATGCTCAGGCATTGCAACACGATGGCCGCCAGGCTGGACAGCACGACGACGAACAGCAGGTCGTAGCCGAACTGGGAGCCGCCCTGGATGGCGGTCGCCCAATTGCCCGGATCCATATAGCCGACCGACACCAGCAGGCCGGGGCCGGCATAGCGCAGGATCTTTTTCCACAGCGGATCGTTCTCAGGCACGTTGACGGTGCCGGAGACTTCCGATGGGCAGAACGGTGCGGTGGCGTTGGTCGGTAGTTTGAGCATAGGCGAACAGGGTAGCACGGGGATTCTAGCGCACGCCCCTGCTTCGCCGAGCCCGCCAAAAGACCGGCGCCCTGGGGCGCCGGCTCAGGCGTCAATGGATGCCTGCGTCGATCCCGAGCACGCGCAGCCGGGCGCGCAGGCGACGGATCTCGTCGGCCATGTCGACCACGAGCGCGGCGAGGTCCTCGTTGGCGTCGAAGTCGCGCTCGACGCGCAGCAGGTGCCGGGCACGGGCCAGGTCGCCGCTGCGGAAACGCCAGCTCGTTACCTGCACGCTGGTCTCGCCGCCCAGCACGCCCGCCCGCACGTGGCGCACGACCCAGTCGGGCTCCACGTCGCAGGCGCGCGCCAGTTCGTCGAGGGTCAGCGCCACGTCCTCCAGCAGCACGCCGGTGAGAATGTCGTCATGCATCGTTCAGGCTCCTATGCGTTCGCGTGGATTGAAAGCAAGGTCGCGCGCCATCGCCTCGTACAGCTCGCGCGCCCGATCGCTGGTGGCGGGAGGCAACACCACGTTCAGCATCAGGTACAAATCGCCCGGCGTCTTGGCCGGAATACCGCGTCCCTTGAGGCGCAGCTTGCGTCCGCTCTGCGACCCCGGCGGCACCGTCACCTCGACCACGCCGGACGGCGTCTGCACCGAGATGCTGGCACCGAGCGCCGCTTCCCACGGGGCCACGGGCACGTCCTGGTACACGTGTGTTCCTTCGACCCGGTAGCGCGGGTCGGGGTTCAGCTGGATTTCCAGATACAGGTCGCCGGCCGGGCCGCCCCCGAAGCCCGGATGCCCCTGCCCGCGCATGCGCAGCTGCTGGCCCGGCGTGACGCCTTTCGGGATGTTCACGGAAAGCGTCCTGTCCTGCATCGTCACCTGGCCCTGCGCATCTTGCTGCGGGACGCGCAGGCTGATCGTGCGCGTGGCGCCCTGGTAGGCGTCGCGCAGGTCGATGGCGATCGCGGCGTGGATGTCCTCGCCGGGCATCTGGAACCCGCCGCCACCCGCGTGCGCACGCCCGCCCGCGCCCCCGCGCGAGCGCCGGCCCACGTGGGCGAACAGGTCGTTGAAGAAATCGTCCGCGCCGGCCCCGCCGAAATCGAATTGGGTGCCCCAGTCCGGCGGCGGCTGGAAGCCCTGGCCGGGACGGTGTCCACGGCCCAGTTCGTCGTACGCGGCGCGCTTTTCCGCGTCGCCCAGCACGTCGTAGGCTTCGTTGATCTCCTTGGTCTTCGCGTCCGCGTCCTTGTGCTTGCTGACGTCGGGGTGGTACTGGCGCACGAGCTTGCGGTACGCCTTCTTGATGTCGTCCTGGGTTGCGGTTTTCTCGACACCAAGCGTCTGGTAGTAGTCCTTGTATTCCACGAGCTTGCTCCTGGATCGGGTTGGATGGTTGGTTGACCCGTATGTGAGGCTGAGTGTTTGCTTTTCAACTACTACCCGGCACTCCCGTCCGATTGTACAAGGGCGCTGCAACCCCTTTCCGCACCGTTGAGCACGAGGATGTGTCCGGAAACCATGAGCTTGTCTCCGGATGCCATGCCGTGCCGCTTGAGGCATCGGCCGCTGCTCGTCAATATGAGACCAGCAGCAATAACAAACCAGAGGAGACAGACCATGCATCACAAATTCCTGCTTGCCGCAGCCATGTTGTCCGCCACCGCAGCCTTGTCCGCCACCGCAGCCGGCGCCGCCGCGCAAACGGCAAGCTTCGCCGGCAGCTACAACGGCGCCTCGACCGCCGGCGGCTCGTGCTCGATGAGCTACAGCATCGCGGGCGTGGAACCGTCCGGAACGGGCCCCTATCCGGTCTTCATCTACATGGTCGGCACCAACGAGACCTATAACAACGCGGCGGCCATGGCGGCCGTGAACGATATGGCGAGCAAGGGCTACGTCGCCGCCACCGTCGACTATGCCGAATCGCAGTTCGGCACCTGCTCCGTGCTGAGCGACAAGTCGAGCTGCATTTTCAATCCGAACAGCACGCTGAGCGCCGTGGCGCAGCTGTGCTCGCGCGCCAAGGCCGATTGCAGCAAGGGGATCGTGGTCGGCGGCTTCAGCCAGGGGTCGATCCTGGCGCTGCTCGCCAAGAACTACGATGCGCGCGTGCAGGCGGCGTATGGCATGGGCATGAGCAATGTGTATTCGACCTACGACTTGTCGTCCTGCGTATCGAACGGCAACCGCACGTTGCCCAGCGACCGGCTGCGCGCCGTCGATGGCGAGCAGGACAATTTTGCCGGCGGCACGCAGTCGGCCGTCCAGAACTCGCTGCAGAACGTCACGGGGCTGAAATGCGCGGCCGGGTCGTATGCCTGCATGAACAGCAATAACAGCGGCTGGATCATCGTCAAGAACAGCCAGGTCGCCGACGGCTCGGCCGACCATTGCTATATGCGCGCGTCCGGCGACTGCTTCGGCAGCCAGAACAGCCTCGACAACAACTGGAACAACGGCACGGCGAACTGGAGCAAGGACACCAATCTGCAATGGCTCACCAACTTCACGACCAAGTAAATCGATGACGCATGCTTGACGCATGCCTCATCGTGTTCATCCGGCCGTCATTAGCATTTCAACCAGTATCCGGCCATGAACGGCAGTGCTAGATTTCCTCGTGTTGCCGTTCGTCCAACAAAGGGGGAAATCATGGTGAGCAAATGGGTCAAGCGCACGAGCATCGCATTGGCGACCCTCGCGCTGCTGGGGGTCGCCACGGCCGGCGTCGGCAAGGTGCTGGGGGAACGCAAGATGGCGCGCAGCATCCCGCTTTCCGTGCGTCCGCTGGACATCGTGCCCGACGTCGCCCGCGTCGACCACGGACGCTACCTGTACAACACGCGCGGCTGCGCCGAGTGCCACGGTGCGGACGGCGCCGGCAAGACCGTCATCCGCGACGGCAGCATGCTCGTCGTCGCCCCCAACATCACGGCCGGTCCCAACGGCACCACGGCGCACTACCGCGTCGTCGACTGGGTGCGGACCGTGCGCCACGGCGTCAAGCCGAACGGCAATCCCGTCCTGATCATGCCCAGCGAGGATTACAGCCGCCTCAGCGATGAAGACATGGCGGCGCTCGTCGCCTACCTGGAGCAGATGCGGCCCGTGCCCGGGGTGAAGGCGTACATCGACGTGCCGGTGCCCGTCAAGGCCTTATATGCGTTCGGCGTCATCAAGGACGCCTCCGAAAAAATCGACCACTCGCTGGCGCCGCCGCAGGCCGTGCCCGCCGCCGTCACGCCGGCGTACGGCGCGTATGTCGCCGCCACGTGCATCGGCTGTCACGGCGCCGACCTGGCCGGCGGCCGCGTCCCCGGCGCACCGCCGTCGTGGCCGTCCGCCGCCCGGCTGGCGCCCGGCAAGGGCAGCGCGATGAACCGCTATCCGACGCCGGACGCGTTCATCACTATGCTCCGCACGGGCCACCGGCCGGACGGCAGCGCGGTAAGCAGCGTGATGCCGTTCGGGTCGTTCCGGCAGATGAACGAGACGGATCTGCGGGCGCTGTATGCCTACCTGAAGTCGGTGCCGGGGACGACGCTGGCGCAGCGGTGACTTGCTGTCATGTCGGGCACTGCCAGAAATGGCTTTGCGGCACTGCCGGCAACGGCTTCGCGCGCAGGCGGGAATAGTGACCCGGCACTATTCCCGCCATGCTGAGTTACCGAAGCCCACGGCGAATGAAGTCGGCATCGCTTCCCACGTTGCGATTCCCGATGCTCAATATGGGTTCCCGCCTGCGCAGGAACGACGTGTTGACGGCGCGGGTTACTGCCTGCGCGGAAACGACGTGTTGAAGGCGCGGGTTCCTGCGTGCGGGAACGACATGTTGCAGGCGCCGGTTTCCGCCTGCGCGGGAACGGCGTGTTGAAGGCGCGGGGCGTCCCGTCACACGGGCTTGTCAATTCCTCAGTAAAATGCGCGGTTTCCCCAGCAAGCCGAACATGACAAACCTGTCCAGCACCGGCGCCCGCGCGGCGCATCCCGTCCGCACCGAGATCGCCACGCTGTGGCGGCTCTCGTGGCCCATGCTCGTGGGCCAGCTCGCGACCGTCGGCATGGGCGTGGCGGACGTCGCCATGACGGGCCACGTCAGCGCGGCGGAACTGGCCGCCGTGTCGCTCGGCACGTCCGTGTGGTCGATCATCCTGGTGACCGTCATGGGCATCATGATGGCCGTGAACTCGGTCGTGTCGCACGAGATGGGCGCCGGGCGCTTCGACCGCATCTCGCACTCGGTGCGCGAATCGCTGTGGATGGGCTTGGGCGTCGGCGTCGTGGGCTGCCTGGCCGCGAACCTGTGCACGCTCGTGTTCGACCACATCGGCCTCGACGCGGCCGTGGCCGACCGCGCGTCGACGTTCCTGCACATCATCAGCCTCGGCATGCCCGCGTTCGCCTGCTACCGCGCGCTGTACGGCTATACGACGAGCATCAACCAGACCAAGCCCATCATGGTCATCGCCGTCGCCGGCCTGCTCTACAACATCGTCATGAACTGGCTGTTCATCTTCGGCGAGTTCGGCCTGCCGAAGCTGGGTGCGCTCGGCTGCGCGGTGTCGACGGCCAGCGGCGTGTGGCTGATGCTGGGTGCGATGGTGTTGTGGGTCAAACTGTCCGGCGCGTATCGCCGGACCGATCCGTTCACGCACTGGGAAGGACCGGACTGGGGAGAGATCACCACGATGCTGCGCCTGGGCCTGCCGATCGGCGTCACGCATTTCGCCGAAGTCAGCGCGTTCGGCATCATCAGCCTGCTCGTGGCGCGCTTCGGCGTGATCGAGGTGTCGGCGCACCAGATCGCGCTCAATTTCGTGTCGCTCGTGTTCATGGTGCCCTTAAGCTTCGGCATCGGCGCGCTCACGCGCGTGGGCCAGGCGATGGGCGAAGGCAATCCCGTGCGGGCGCGCTTCGTCGCGTGGGTCGGCACTGGCATGTGCATCGCGTTCGGGGTGCTGTCGGCGATCTGCATCGCCCTCTTCCGCTGGCAGATCGCGGCGATGTACACGTCGGACGCGGCCGTGCAGGCCACGTGCGTGATGCTCCTGCTGTTCGCTGCGCTGTTCCAGCTGTCCGATTCGACGCAGGTCGCGGCGGCGTCCGCCATCCGCGGCTACAAGGTGACGCGCTCGCCGATGGTGATCCAGATGATCGCGTTCTGGGGCGTCGCCCTGCCCGTCGGCTGGGTTCTCGGCCTGGCGCCGGAATGGTTCCCGTGGTCGCCGGGCAAGCCGATGGCGGCCACCGGCTTCTGGATCGGCCTCGTGCTGGGCCTGACCGTGGCCGCCGTGCTGCTCGCGTGGACGCTGAACCAGCTGTCGAAGCTGCGTATCCGCGACCTCGCGCATGCGCCCGTGACGCAAGTCCGCTAAGCGGACGAAAAAAAGCCGATGGACGGGGAATCCATCGGCGTAACCCTAGGAGAGAGTTTCATCCTATTGTCGGCATTGGGGCGCCGACGAAATGATCATAGTGCATTGCTGCGAATGCAAACATTACGATCCATCCATCATTGACAATCGTCCGCCGGCCCCTTGGCCGGGCGTATTTGCAGCGTTTCCGCATCGAGTCTGGTATCGTTCCGCCGTTGCACAAAATAAATTTCCCATTCTTTACCCAAGAGATTCCATGCGCCATCTTCTCTGCCTTTTAGCCGCATTGTCGGCCGTTCCCGCACATGCGGAACGGCTGACGCTGGACCGTATCCACGCCGACCCGGCGTTGTCCGGTCCAGGCGTCCGCAGCCTGCGCGTCTCGCCCGACGGCGAACGCGTGACCTTCCTGCGCGGACGCGCCGACAACCAGTTCCAGCTGGACCTGTGGGAATTCAATATGAAGGACAAGACCACGCACCGCCTGGTCGACTCCAAGCAATTGGTCCCGAACGAGAACCTGTCGCTGGAAGAGAAGGCCCGGCGCGAGCGCGCCCGCACGGCCAGCCTGTCCGGCATCCTGAGCTATAGCTGGTCGCCCGACGGCAAGCAGCTGCTGGTCCCGATCGCGGGCGACCTGTACCTCGTCGACGTGAACCAGCCGGGAGCCGCGCGCAAGGTCGCGTCGGGCAACGTCGGCGATCCGAAGATTTCGCCGAAAGGCCGCTACGTATCGTACGTGCGCGACCAGAACCTGTTCGTCATCGACCTGACGACGGGCCAGGAGCGCCAGCTGACGACCGACGGCAAGGACACCGTGCACAATGGCGAAGCGGAATTCGTCGCGCAGGAAGAGATGGACCAGCACACCGGCTATTACTGGGCGCCGGACGATTCCGCCATCGCCTACCGCCGCTACGACGAGGCGCAGGTGCCCGTTGCGCGCCGCTTCGAGATCTTCGCCGACCGCACGGAAGTCATCGACCAGCGCTACCCCGCCGCCGGCGCGAAGAACGTGCTCATCGACCTGATGATCGTGAACCCGGCGACGGGTGCGCAAAAGCGGGTCGACCTCGGTCCTGAAAAAGATATCTACCTCGTGCGCGCCGACTGGAGCGCGGACGGCAAGACCCTCGTCTACCAGCGCCAGTCGCGCGACCAGAAGCGCCTGGACCTCGTCGCCGTCGACGCGGCCACCCTGGCTCAGCGTCCGCTCTTGACCGAGACCTCGAAGACCTGGGTCAGCATCCACGACGATCTGCGCTTCCTCGGCCGCCAGAAGGCGTTCATCTGGGCATCCGAGCGCAGCGGCCGGAAGCACCTGTACCTGTACGATATGTCCGGCAAGCTGCTGCACCCGATCTCGAGCGGCGAATGGGGCGTCGACAACATCCTCGCCGTCGACGAACAGGCCGGCAAGGTCTATATCGCATCGAACAAGGATGCCGTCATCGACAAGCAGACCTATGTGCTGAACCTGGACGGCAGCAACGCGAGCAAGCCCGTCCGTCTGACCAAGCAGGACGGCTGGCACGAGGACGTGTTCTCCCGCAACGGCAAGATTTTCGTGGACACGTTCTCCGATCCGAACACGCCGCCGCAGGTGTCGATCCGCCGCGCGGACGGCGCGATGGTCGAGTGGCTCGAGCATAACGAGTTGAACGCGCAGCATCCGTATGCGAACTACGTGAAGGATCACCTGCCGACGGAATACGGGACCATTCAGGCGCACGATGGCCAGACGCTCCACTACTCGATGATCAAGCCGGCCAATTTCGACGCGGCCAAACGCTACCCGGTCTTCCTGTTCACGTACGGCGGCCCGCACTCGCAGCGCGTCACGCGCCAGTGGGGCAATCTGTTCAACCAGTACATGGCGCAGCAGGGCTTCGTCGTGTTCGTGCTGGACAACCGCGGCTCGTCGCGCCGCGAGCGCGCGTTCACCGACGTCATCTACGGCAACCTCGGCGCGCATGAAGTCGAGGACCAGCTGACGGGCATCGACTGGCTCGCCAAGCAGAGCTTCGTCGATCCCAAGCGCGTGGGTGTGTTCGGCTGGAGCTATGGCGGCTTCATGACCTTGCGCCTGCTCGAGGCAGGCTCGGACAAGATCGCCATGGGCGTGGCGGTGGCGCCGGTGACGGACTGGTCGCTGTACGACACGCACTACACGGAGCAGTTCGTGGGCGCGACGCCGCAGTCGGACCCGGCCGCCTACGAGCGCAGCGGCGTGTTCGCGCACCTGGACGGCCTGAAATCGCCGTTATTGCTGGTGCACGGCATGGCCGACGACAACGTGCTGTTCACGAACTCGACGCGCCTGATCGACGCGCTCGTCAACCGCAACGTGCGCTTCGAGCTGATGACGTATCCGGGTGCCAAGCACGGCATTTCGTCGCGGGCGGGGCAGCGGCATGTGTATGGCTTGATCGAGGCGTTCTTCAAGAAGAACCTGGGCGGGACCGGGCCGAAATAAGGCGAAGGAAGGGGGCGGGGTCCGAATTTGCTGTTGAGGCCCTGCCCCTAATGCCGGTCAGTTAGCGGTCTATCCCATCGTTCCAGGCATTGCCGGAAACGAGTTCCCGCGCAGGCGGGAACCAATTTCCTCGGTTTCGCCCGCAAGCTTGAAGCCCCGCCAAGGCGGACGGCCAGTCCGGGGACGACGTGGAATATCTTTAAGTGACTGGCATTGGCCCCGACCCGGATTCATGACCCCGAATTCACCAGCCATGCGCGCAACGCCCGCGGTGCCTCGCTGATGGCAGCGCCTCATCGACGACCAGCCAACCGCGTCCGGCATGTGCTGCCGCTCGCCGAGCGCGCGCTCGAGATTCCGCCCGCGCTCACCATCGTCATGCAGCTCGTGTCCGGCAGCCTGTTCGATGTCGCGGGCATCGCGCCGGCGACGTCGCTGGCGGCGGTCCCGATGGTGCTCGTCGATAAGCCGTAAGTGGAAGATGTTCTCGGGATCGGCCGACGGAGCGACGTAAAAACGGCCGCGCGAGGCGGCCGTTCCGATGGGGTGAACCGCGGGATCAGCGATTGCCCTTGTTGATGGCGTCGCGCAGATCGCCGGCTTTTTCCTGCACCTTGCCCTCGACCTGCTTGGACAGGCCCTTGGCCTGCTGTTCGCTGCTGCCGACAGCCTTGCCGACTTCCTCTTGTACCTTGCCGCCGATGTCCTTGGCTTTACCTTTGATTTGGTCGTCGTTCATGTCGGAATCCTCCTTGGTGAGTAAGTCCGCCTGCTGATTCAAGCGGGATGCATTCAGAATATTGAGATGTCGATCTTCATTCTGTACGCAAACTAACAAAAGATTAATTCGGCTTGCGCCACACGCTGGCCAGCCAGGGTTGCTGGTCGCGCGGCAATCCTTCCGGCCGATAATAGTGGCGCAGCGGCAAAAAACCAGCAGCGACGACGTAGCGCTCCCACGCCGGATAATCGTGGAAACAACCGTAGCGCGGACCGTTCCAGCCCTCTTCGTTATGGCCGCGCGGATTCGAACTGAACAGCGCGCCGCCCCCTTTCAACGTCGCGTACAGCTCGCTCAACACTTTCGGCAACAGGTCGCGCGGCACGTGGAACAGCGACGCGTTCGCGAAGACGCCATCGAACGTCGCATCCGGCAGATGCAGGTCGATGAAATTCTGGTGCCACACCTCGCAGCCGCTGTACGCGTGTGCCATCTCCACGAACTGTTCGCTGCCGTCCAGGCCGATGGCACGATGGCCCAGCGCCGTGAACGTCTTCAGGTCGCGGCCGGGGCCGCAGCCGAAGTCGAGGATCGTGGCCGGCGCCGGTGCCTCGATCGCGCTCAGCAGCGCGTCGATGTTCTGGCTGACGTCGTGGTCGATCGTCCCGGCAAAGAAGCGGCGCGCGTTGTCGTCGTAATGGTGCAGCGTGCGCCGGGTGATGTCTTCGTAGTCGTCGTCGTCGATCATGTGTGGAAAGTGATGAATGGTGCGCCGGTCGACGTCGAGATAGTGCTGTTTCATAAGCAATAAACACGATGAAAGATGCCCGCACCATTCTAGTCCGGGCATCTTTCCGACCGGCGCAGCTTACCCGTTAGACATAATGCATCAAACGCCCGCTTACCAGACGCGCACGCGCTCGTCCGGCGGCAGGTACAGCGCCTGGCCCGGCTGCACGTCGAACGCCTTGTACCAGGCATCCAGATTGCGTACGGTGGCCGTGCGGTATTGCGGCGGCGCGTGGCCGTCCGTCAGGATGCCGCGCCGCTCGGCCGCCTCGCGCGCCTTCGTGCGCCAGCTCTGTGCGTAGCCGATGAAGAACTGGCGGTCGCTCTCCTCGTTCGCGGCCTTGCCGGCGGCGGCGCGGTAGGCATCGTAGGACGCTTCCAGGCCGGCCAGGTCGGCCAGGTTTTCGGACAGGGTCAGCTGGCCGTTCACGGCGAGGTCCGGATACGGTTTATATGCGTTGTACTGCTCGACGAGCTTGTGCGACGCGGCCTTGAAGTGCTCCATGTCTTCCTTCGTCCACCAGTCGCGCAGGCGGCCCTGGGCATCGAACTGCGAACCCTGGTCGTCGAAGCTGTGGCTGATCTCGTGGCCGATGATGGCGCCGATCGCGCCGTAGTTGACGGCGTCCGGCGCCTTCGGATCGAAGAACGGCGGCTGCAGGATCGCGGCCGGGAAGTTCAGCGCATTCTGCAGCGGCAGGTTGACGGCGTTGACGAGTTGCGGCGGCATCGACCAGGCCGTGCGGTCCGGCTTCGCATGCAGCTTCGCCAGTTCCTGGTCCGTGTGGAACGCATCCGCGCGCATCGCGTTGCCGAACGCGTCCTTGGGGTCGACCTTCAGGCCGGCGTAGGATTTCCATTTGTCCGGATAACCGACACCGACGTACAAGGTCTTCAGTTTTTCCTTGGCCTGGGCGCGGGTGGCGGGTGCCATCCAGTCGAGCTTGTCGATGCGCTTGCCGAATGCCGTCACGATATTGCCGACCATCCGCTGCAGTTGCGCCTTGTTCTCGGCGGGGAAGTAGTTCGCCACGTACAGCTTGCCGACCGCGTCGTCCATCGCCTCATTCGTGGCGCCCAGCGCGCGTTTCCAGCGCACGGACTGCTGCGGCGTGCCGGACAACGCCTTGCCGTAGAACGCGAAACGCTGCTCGACGAACGCTTTCGGCAGCACGCTGGCCATGCGGTTGATGGTGTGGAAAGCGAGATAGTCCTTCCAGGTGGCGAGATCGACCTTGCCCACGAGCGCCGCCTCGCCCTTCACGGCGGACGGGTGCCAGACGATGAATTTGCCCTGGTCGCCCAGGCGCGCGGCCTTGAAGAACGCATCCCAATCGAGGCCCGGGGCGTTGGCGGCGAACTCCTTGCGGGTCCAGGTGTTGTCGGCCTTGAGCACGTCGGCCGAGTCGGCGCGGGTGCCGTGCGTGTTGGCGATGTCGACTTCAAGCGCGAAAATCTTGGCGGCGCGGGCATCGGCATCCGCCTCCGTCGTGGCGTAGCCCGCAAACTTGAGCATCGCGGCGATGTGCTTCTGGTACTGCGTGCGCAGGTTGGCCATGCGCTCGTTGTTGTCCAGATAATATGCGCGGTCCGGCATCCCCAGGCCGCCCTGCAGCAGGTACGGCCAGTTGTGCGCCGGGTCATGCAGGCCGGGCGACACCCACAGGCCGAAGATGTTTTCGGTGGCAAAGTGCGTATTGTTCAGCGGATCGACGTCCGCACGCAGGGACGCTCCCAGCGCGCGCACGAGGCCGGCCTTGTCCTTGATGGCGGCGATCCGCGCCAGTTCCGGCGTCAAAGGGGCCGCGCCCCGCGCCTCGATCGCGGCCTCGTCCATGTAGGCATTGAAGTAGTCGGCGACCTTGCGCGCTTCCGGCCCGGCCTTCTTGTCATCGCTCACGCGTTCGATCAGCTTGACGATGCGCTGGTTGGTGTCTTCCGCCAGACTGTCCATCGCGCCCCAGCGGCTGCGGTCCTCGGGGATGGCGGTCTTGGCGAGCCAGTCCTTGTTGGCCCAGGCAAAGAAATCGTCGCCCGGCCGCAATGTGGCTTGCGCGGTCCCTGCCGTTGCTGCCGCGGGCGGGGTCTGCCCGGATGCACCCGCGCCCGTGGTAACGAGCGCGGCGCCGCACAGTGCGAACACGATGGCGGTCTTGATCGGCGTCCAGCTGATGTTCATGATGTCCCTTTTCCAGAGTTCATTGGTCTCATTGGTCTCGTTGGCGAGCACTATAACGCGCCACCCCAAAAAAATTTCAAAAAAATCTTTCGAAAACCCTAAAGTTCTCCGAAACGCTGCCGTAAAAGGCAGACAACCGGTAATCCGGCCGGGTTGTCCCACTGGTGGAGCGCAGTCATGACGTCCAATGAAGTCCTCGCAATGTATGAAAACATCGCCGCCCTGAGCAGCCGCATGGCGGTGGCTGCGCGCGAAGGCGATTGGGACGGTCTGGCCCGCCTGGAAACCCAGTGCGCCCTGCAGGCGAGCGCGGCGAAAAGCGGCGTCGCGCCTTTGGCCGGCGCCGAGCGCAAGCGCAAGATCGACCTGCTCAAGCAGATCATGGCCAACGACCGCGCCGTGCGCGACATCACCGAACCCTGGATGGGTCAGCTGGACCGCGCCCTGAGCCCGGCCCACTGACCGCCCCGCAGCCCCATCCGAAGCCCCTTCGATTCGCCGTCCAAGGGGCTTTTTGCTTCTTTTGCTTTTCTTTTGCTTCTTAGTCGGTTTTCGCCGCCGCGACCTTGCGCTGCGCCACCAGGATGCCGTCCATATTCCCTTCGATCCACGCGGCCACCTCGCCGACCCTGTGTCCGAGCTCCTCGCCCAGCGGCGTGAGCCGGTATTCCACGTGCGGCGGCACGACGGGATGCGCGATGCGCTGCACGAAACCGTCCTGTTCGAGCCATTGCAGGGTCTGGGCGAGCATTTTTTCGCTGATGCCGCCCACCTTGCGGCGCAGTTCGCCGAAACGGTACGTGCCGTCCATCAGCGCGACGAGCAGCAGCACGCCCCAGCGACTCGTCACGTGTTTCAACACTTCACGCGACGGGCAATATTCGGAAAACAAGTCGCCGCGCACGCTATCGTTCATGTCCCCTCCTCGATCGTTCGGGTCAAGCACCATGGTAGCGCTATCCCGGGCATGGGGCCAACGCGCCCTGTAAATGAAAACCCGCGCAACGACGACGTCGTCTGCGCGGGCTGGAATAGGGGGAGAGCGAGCACCAGGCATCCCCTGGCGTCGCCTCTTGCCGGTTGCCTCCGGCGTCCACCTGCCACTGTCGGCAGGCGAACCGCTTCCGGGTTCAGGCGCTTCATCAGCGACCGTCCAACCCCGCGCCACGCAATCGGTGGTGGCTGCGGCGGACCCTGAGCCGTTTTATGATCGATTGATCTGTGATCAAAAGATCATCGAAACGCAGTATAACGCAAAAATCGGACTTGTGTAGACGACTTGCGCGCAGATTTTGAACATACCCTGAAATCAGTCGATCGTCGGCTCGGCGCCCCCTTCCTTCGGCGCCCGGGCGCGGGCCGCGAAGCGGGCCTTGAGCGTGCCGAAGAGGCCGGGCGCCGCAGCGGCCTTCGCCCCGCGCCGGCGCACGAGGACGAACGCCCCTGCCCCGCCCAGCGCCAGCACGCCGATAGCGGCGCCGATCCAGCCCCACGGAAGGCTCTCGTCCGGCGGCGGCGCAGCCGTCTTCAGCTTGTGCGGCACGAGCGGCTTGATCGAGTGGATCGGGCGCGGACCGGCCGGCACGACGGACCTGGCTGGTTCGGGCGCCGCGGCCGGCGTGACGGGCTGGGCAGGCTTGGGCGCCCCCACCTCGGCCGGCGGCGGAGCGGCAACGGGCGCGGCCAGCGACACCTGCAACTTCTTCATCCGGTCCTCGACCTGGCCGAGCCGGGTGCGCAGCGCGTCGTTCTTCGCGCCGAGGGCCGCACAGGCCTGGGCCTCCCCGGCCGGGATCGCACATGCGGCCGCGTGGGCCGCCGGCGGCGCCGGTGCCTTGGCGACGGGTGCCGGATGCGGCCGCGGCACCTTGACGACGCGCGCGGGCGGCGCATCCGCCGCCACCGAGGGCGCCGTGCGTGCGCGTTCCACTTGCGCGAGCAGGACGGCGTCCTGCGACGGCGCGGGCACGACGACCGGCGCGGGCACGCGCGCGGACGCGGACGCGGGCGTCGGATCCGGCGTGAGCCACAGCGTGGCCAGGCGCACGGCGCGCTGGCCCTTGTCGACGAGTTCCAGGTACAGGTGCACGTGGTCGCCATCGACGGACCGCAACGACGTCACGTGCAGGAACTGGCGCCCGTCGCGGCGCATCACGGACAGGTTCAGGCTGGACAGCACGGGCGGCACGGCGATGCCGGCGCCGTTATACACCTCCGGACTGGCCACGCGCACTTGCACGGGCGTGGCCGCATCCTCGAGCATCGTCAGTTCGATGTCGGCGACGAGGGGCTGCCCGATGTGGGAGACCACGCGCGGATCGCCCAGCTCGGCCGCATGGGCGGGCAGGAGCGCGGCAAACGCGAGACTGGAAAGAAAAAGGCGGGGACGGCGGGCCATGGCAAGGAAAATAGGGGCTTCTGCATCGTTAACGGCCGTTGCGGTACACTCTTTAATTCCATTGTCAAACCAACAGGATGCCTCCATGGAAAACCGGATTGAGAAGGACAGTTTTGGCCCGATCGACGTACCGAACGATCATCTGTGGGGCGCGCAGACGCAGCGCTCGCTGCACCACTTCCACATCTCCAGCGAAAAGATGGCGCCCGAACTGGTCGCCGCGCTGGCGCAGGTGAAGCGCGCGGCCGCCGCCGTCAACCGCTCGCTCGGCAAGCTCCCCGCGGACAAGGCCGACGCCATCATCCGCGCCGCCGACGAAGTGCTGGAAGGCCGCCATCCGTCCGAGTTTCCGCTGTCCGTCTGGCAGACCGGCTCCGGCACCCAGAGCAATATGAACATGAACGAGGTGCTCGCCAACCGCGCCTCCGAGCTGCTGGGCGGCGAGCGCGGCGAAGCGCGGCTGCTGCACCCGAACGACCACGTCAACATGGGGCAGTCGTCGAACGACATGTTTCCGACCGCGATGCACGTGGCGGCCGCGCAGGCCGTCGCCAAGGACGTCCTGCCGGCGGTGGCCAGGCTGCGCGGCACGCTGGAAGTGAAGGCGCGCGACTTCGCCGACATCGTCAAGATCGGCCGCACCCACCTGCAGGATGCGACGCCGCTCACGCTGGGCCAGGAATTCTCCGGCTACGTGGCGCAGCTCGAATTCGCGGAACATGCGATCAAGAACACCCTCCCCGGCCTGCTGCTGCTGGCGGCCGGCGGGACCGCGGTGGGCACGGGCCTGAACGCACATCCGGAATTCGCCAACCGCATCGCGGCCGAGATCTCGTCGCGTACGGGCCTGCAATTCAAGTCGGCGCCGAACAAATTCATGGCGCTGGCCGGCCACGACGCGATGGTGCTAGCGCACGGCGCCTTCAAGACGCTGGCCACGGCCCTCATGAAGATCGCCAACGACGTGCGCTGGATGGCGTCCGGCCCGCGCTCGGGCCTGGGCGAGATCACGATCCCGGAAAACGAGCCGGGCAGCTCGATCATGCCGGGCAAGGTGAACCCCACCCAGTGCGAGGCACTGACGATGCTGTGTTGCCAGGTGTTCGGCAACGACGTCGCGATCACGGTCGGCGGTTCGCAAGGCAATTTCGAGCTGAACGTGTTCAAGCCGATGATCGCCCACAACTTCCTGCAGAGCGCACGCCTGCTGGCCGACGGCATGCGCTCGTTCGACGAGCATTGCGCCAAAGGCATCGAGCCGAACCGCAAGCGCATCGGCGAGCTGATGGAACAGTCGCTGATGCTGGTGACCGCGCTGGCCCCGCATATCGGGTATGATCGCGCCGCGCAGATCGCCAAGACGGCCCAGCACAACGGCCTCACCTTGCGCCAGGCGGCCCTGCAGTCCGGCTTCGTCGACGAGACGCAGTTCGACCAGTGGATCGTGCCGATCGAGATGACGCGGCCGAGCCCGGCGTAAGAGGCACCCGACACCGCCCGCGCGCGTCCGGAATAATATTCAAAAAGAAGCGACGGCGTTCCCGCGAAAGCGGGGATCCATACTTGGCTACGGAATTCCGTATGTCAAAAGTACGGTAAGTCACTCAACAAATCGGCTTCGGTGCCTCAGCATGGCAGGATAGCGCCGGTGGCGCTATCCCGCCTTCGCGGGGACGACGTTTTCACGGTGTTGTAAAAACGAACACAACAGTACGACACCGATTTTTAACCAGGGATAGAATGATGCAAACAACAACTTTTGAATTGACATCGGAGTTCATCGAACTGAACCAGCTGCTGAAGCTGGTCGGCGTGGTGGACAGCGGCGGTGCCGGCAAGCACGTGGTGGCGAGCGGCGACGTGTCCGTCGATGGCAAGAAGGAACTGCGCAAGACGGCCAAGATCCGTGCGGGTCAGGTGGTGACGCTGGGGGATATCCGCATCGACGTGCGCTGAGGCGCATGGCGCGCACCCCGCGGTCGCACCGGGCGAGCCGTCCCCGACGGTAGAAGTTGACGTTTGCGCGCTGACAAACTTGGGCAGTCCCCCTTCTCTATATTGAAGTCGTAACATTCGGCTAAAGGTGAGGAAGATGGAAACCCCAGAACCAAGCTCCATGACGCAGCAGCGCTTGATCGGCGACCTGCGACTCGTCATCGAAAACGCGGAAGAATTGCTGAAGAATACCGATCACTACACCGGTGTCGTGTACCAGAACGCGCGTGCCAAGCTTGCCGTGGCGCTCAATGCCGCCAACGAGGAGCTGGCCCGCTTCGAAGAGGAACAGCTGAACCGGATGATGGAAGCGACGCGTGCGGCGAACGAACTGCATCACGACAGCACCGGCGAAGCACGCATCCTGCGCGCCTTCTACCACTGACAGCACGGCGCCATCTCCTTCGGCGCCGTCTTTGCCTTACCCCTCCCCGGTATCTCCCTCGATCTTCGTCACGATCCCGTGCTCGAGCCAGCGCCGCAGGTGCGCGGCCACATCGAAGTCCTCGTCCACATCGAACGCCGCATCGAGCGCCGCGCCGAACGTGTCCCCGCGCGCAAGCCGGGACAGCGCCGCGTATTCGGCCGCCCCGATGGCCTGCACCCGCACGTCGAAACGGGGCCGCAGCACCAGTGCGTGCGTGTCCGCGCGCAGCGCGTCGGGAAAGTCCGGGCCGCCGTCCTGGTGCGCATGCCACAACGCCGCCGTGGCCCAGGGCGATGCGTGCAGGCGCAGCGACGGGTGCAGCACGGCGCGCGCGGCTTCGAATGCGTCGGGGGCAAAGCCGGCCAATGTCGCGGCGGGACCGTCCGCATCGGGCGCGAACCAGGCCTCGTGCACGGACCACTCGAGGCGCGCGACGTCCGCCAGGTACGGATAATCGGCGGCGGGCACGAAGCCCGCGACGAAATCGGGCAACGCGGCGCCGAAGCGGTTCAGGTCCGGATCGACCGCCGGGTGCGCACGGCCATAGACCCGCGCCAGCGCGTCGAAGAATTCGTCGCCCACCAGGCGGCGCAGCACGGGGTACGCCGAGGACAAGGCGCGGCTCCAGTGCGCGCCCAGATTGCCGCGGTAGATACCGAAGCGGCGCGGATCGCCCTTGAGCAGCGGCGCCAGCGCGGCCTCGCGCGCGCCGTCGAACAGGGCGGCGCCGAAGGCTTGCTGGACGGCGTCCAGGCCAGCCACCGATGCCGGCCCGGCCGGGACGGCGGCGGCGCAGGGCAGCGAAGCCGCAGGCTTTTCGGCCGCAGGATTTTCGGCCGCAGGATTTTCGGCCGCAGGTTTCGCAGCCGCAGGGGTTGCAGCCGCAGGCTTTGCGGCGGCCGCGATGCGGTCGGCCCGCGCCGCCTCGTCCAGCAGCACGTCGAGCGCGGGCAGGTCCGTGTCCCACTCGACGAGCGTGGACACGACGCCGAAGCGCGCCAATGCCGCGCGGTACAGGTCCCACACGGGCGGCGCGACGCGGGCGCCGTGGTGGTCGATCAGGCCATCCTCGGTGACCAGATGGCCGCCCAGGTGGATCTCGCCGACGCAGCCGGCAGGCAGCGCCGCGATGGCGGCAAGCGGATCCTCGCCGTGGTTATGCGCGTTGACGTACAGGTTGTTCACGTCCAGCAGCACGCCGCAGCCGGTGCGGCGCGCGAGTTCGGCGAGGAACGCCGCCTCGCTCATCGCGTCGCCCGCGCAGCGCACATACGTCGAGACGTTTTCGACGAGGATGCGCCGCCCGAGCGCCTCCTGCACGCGCTGGACGCGCGCCGCGACGAGGTCGAGGGCCGCGGCGTCGAGCTGCACAGGCAGCAGGTCGTTCAGCTGGCGGTCGCGCAGCGCGCCCCAGCTGAGGTGTTCGGACACGAGGACGGGTTCGAGCGCCCGCGCGAGCGCGGCGACGCGCGCCAGGTGGTCGTCGGAAAAGCCGTGCACGGAGCCCAGACCGAGGCCCACACCGTGCAGGCTGACGGGATAGTCGCGCCGGACCGTCTGCAGCACGTGCCAATCATGGCCGGCGCGCGCGAGGAAGTTTTCCGTGTGGACCTCGACCCAGCCGATGCCGGGCTTACGGTCGAGGAAGTCGCGGTAATGCGGTGCGCGCAGGCCGATGCCGGCGGCCATGACGAACGCTTACTTGCCCTGCTTGGGCGAATCGAGCTTGCCGCCCGCTTTTTCGCAGGTGCCCTTGGGAACGTATTTCCACTCGGCCGGGTCCTGGTCGGCCGTCGCCATGCCGGCGCAGCCGTGGGTGGCGGTGCCGCAATCGTTCTGGCCGGCCTTGGCCACGCCGTAGCATTTTTCCTGGTTGCCGGCCTGCGCATCCATCTGGCCGGCGGCCGTCGCCTGGGCGGCGCAGACGCTCGCGAGCGCGGCGGCGATCAGGGCTTGTCGTTTGTTCATTGGAATCTCCGAAATACGGGCACGTACATGCACCACGACAAGCATTCTATCGCGGCCGGGCGTGATGAAGGGAAGTACGCCGGCCGGGGCGGCCGTTGTCGGGTGCGCGCCGGACTTCCTGTCCTGGCTGCGCAACCGGTTGGTGGCGGCTGAGCGGATTGTGTGTTGTGTGGCCGCCCCCGTCGCGCCGGGTACTGGGCCGATAACGCGGGGAGAGCCGATCCCGTTGACGCGGGTGCGATTCAGGCGGTGGTATTGACGTGGTTGCCCAGGTGCGAAGGCAGATTCTGCACCGGCGACGCCGACTGCACGGCATCCAGCAACTGGGTGGCCGCCGCGGCCTGGATGTCCTGCGACTTCTTCAGCACGGCGATGGCGACGTCCTGGCGGGTGCCGGTGTCGGCGATGCTGGTGGCAAGCTTGGCGATACCTACGGCGTCCATGGTGCGCTCCTGGTGGGTGGGTCGACGGGCCGACCGATACGCAGGGTTCGCCCGCACCACCGGTCATCTCTGTTAACGGCGGAACGCGGCCGGACTTTAGGGCGGCAGGCGATTGAAATTTCTGATCCAGTTCAAGACCGCGTCGGGGTCGGATAAATCGAGCCACGCCACGTGCGGCGCCAGCCCGTCCGGCCGCGCCATGCTGGACGCGACGGCCACGATGTGCGGGTCGCTCGGAAACATCGGCGGCTTGCCCACTTCCGGCCGGTACACCTCCAGCTTGGGCAGCGCTTCCCACTTATAGCCTTCGACCAGCGTCAGGTCGGCCGGCGCCAGGCGCGTCAGATGCTCGGCCAGCGACGGCTCGTCCGCCCCGCGCAGTTCGCGCATGATGGCCACGCGGTACGGCGACGCGATCATGACCTCCGCCGCGCCGGCCGCGCGCATGCGGGCGCTGTCCTTGTGCGGCGGTTCCAGCATGATGTCGTGGTGGCTGTGCTTGACGACGTTGACGCGCAACCCGGACGCCGCCAGGCGCCCCACGACGTATTCCAGCAGCGTCGTCTTGCCGCTGCCGGACCAGCCGATGACGCCGAGCACGGGGCCGCAGGGAGACTCAATACGGGACACGGTAGCGGGTCCCCCGGTAATTCATGACGGCCGCCTTGGGCAGCAGTTTTTCCAGCACGAGGCCGGGCGCGACTTCCTCGCCCTCGTGGCGCAGGGCCTTGTCGACGATCAGCAGGCGGTCGGCCGGATTCGCGGAATACATGTAGCCGCCGAACGTCACGCGCGGGATGTCGCGCTGCCGGGCGTCCGGCAGTTGCTGCAGGAACGGCAGATTGTCTTCCGGAGCCGGTTTGGCTGCTGCTGCGGCGGGCACGGGCGCGGCGACGACGGGCACAGGCGGGGCCGCAGCAGGAGCAGGAGCAGGAGCAGGAGCAGGAGCAGGAGCAGGAGCCGGACGAGGCGGCGCCGGACGGACGGCCGCGGGCGCGGGTTCGCGCGCACGCGCAGGCGCCGGCGGCGCGGCGATGGCCAGCGTCTCGGGCGCACCGGACGCGGGTTCGGGCGAGCGCGCGGGCGCGGGCGGCGCGGTGACGGCCAGTGTCTTGGGCGCGGCGGACGCGGGCGCCGCCACGGTCCGCGGCGCAGCGACGGGTCCCGGTGCCGGCGCCTGCCGCCACACGAACAGCGCGCCCGCGGCGGCGGCGAGCGCGCCGGCGCCCAGGCCGATGAACAGCGGCTTGCGGCTGGCCGCCGTGCCGGCGGGCGACGGCGCGACGACCTGCTGCGCGTGGATCGTCGGCGCGCTGCCGAGCTGGCGTTCGGCCTGGGCCTTCTTCAACGCTTCGAGGATGTAGGACATATCATTTTCCCGTGGCTGCCAGCAGGCGCGGCTCGTCGACGCCGGTGAGCTGGTTCAGGCGCATATAGGTGCGCGGGCCGGCCAGGCCGTCCGCCTTGAGGTTCTGCTTCACCTGGAAGGCGCGCAGCAGGCGCCGTGTCGGCTCGTCCAGGACCTGGCCCGCGGGCGGCGCCGCGCGCTTGCCGTCCAGCTCCGCCAGGCGGGCGGCGATCCAGTCGACGTCCGGGCCGCTGTCGCCGGGTCCGACCTGGTCGCGGAAACCGCGCGGCACCTTCCACATCGTCGTGTAGTCGCCGTCGACGCGCGTCGCCAGCAATCCGAGATTCACGGTGTGGCGCCGGCCGTCGATGGTCAGCGTGGCGCTGTTGTCGTCCATGCCGGTCAGCACGGCGTAGCCGACCTTGGCGCCGTCGTGCAGGGCGATGATGGCCGGGCGGTCGAGCAGGCGCAGTTCGTACAGGCCCCCGCGGCCCTGGTAGCAGCGCAGGCCGAGGCGCGGCGCGCCGTCGCACGGGGCACTGGCCGGCAGCTGCTGGCCCCACAGTGCACCCAGCTCGCGCAGCGCGGCGTCCTGCGTGGACAGCGCCAGCGGTTTCGCCGACGCGCCGGCAACCTTCGCCGGCGCGGCCGCCTGCATCTTCACGGATGCGGGTGTGGGTGCGGGCGCGGGAATATGCGGGACGGCCTGCCACGCCGCCGCGCTGATCGCCGCCCCCGCCAGCACGCCGCCGGCCACGAACGGCCAGCGCATCGGCGTGCGCGGCGCGGAAGACTGGCCTTCGCCGGCGAACACCTCGCGCGCGGCGCGGCGCACGATCTTCGGTGTCGCCTCGCGGCTGTTCTCGACATAGGCACCGAGCATGGCGCGGTCGCACAGCAGGTTGATGCGGCGCGGCACGCCGTCCGTCAGGCGGTGGATCAGCGGCGCCAGGGTGGCCGGCACCGGCGTCGCGCCCTGCACGCCCGCGACGGCCAGTCGGTGCGCGACATAGGCGCCCGTCTCGGCGGCGGACAAGGGCCCCAGGTGGTAGCGGGCGATGACGCGCTGAGCCAGCTGCTCCAGCTCCGGCCGCGCGAGCATCGTGCGCAGTTCCGGCTGGCCGATCAGGATGATCTGCAGGAGCTTGCGCTCGCTCGTCTCGAGGTTCGTCAGGAGGCGCAGCTGCTCCAGCACCTGGGCCGACAGGTTCTGCGCCTCGTCGATCACGAGCACGTTGTTGTGGCCCCGCGCATGGCTTTCTAGCAGATAGGCATTGATCGCATCGATGTAGGACTTCACCCCGGCTTTCACGCCGGCCGCCGGCGCCACGTCGATGCGGAATTCGTCGCAGATCGTCTGCAGCAGCTCTTCGACCGTCAGCTTGGGATTGAAGACATAGGCCAGGCGGCAGTCGTCCGGCACCTGCTCGATGAAGCAGCGGCACACGGTCGTCTTGCCGGCGCCGATCTCGCCCGTGAGCAGCACGAAGCCGCCGCCGCTGCCTATCCCGTACAGCAGATGCGCAAGCGCCTCGCGATGGCGTTCGCTCATGAACAGGTAACGCGGATCGGGCGCGATCGAGAACGGCGCCTGCTTCAGATGAAAGTAATGTGTGTACATACCAAAAGCTTACCGGCGCGGCGGCAGCGGTTTGAACTTCGCGCAGTATATTTTGCTTTTGGCATTGTAGTAAGCGATCGTACTGCCGGGGACGGATACGCGCAAAGGATAAGGCGACGCATCGGCCGCCACGTGGCGCACGCCGGCCGCCTTACGGATGTCCTGTTCCAGTTCGTCCGGCGCGACTTCCGCGACGGCTCCCACGAACACCCATTCGCTCGTATCGTCGCTGACCATCACCTCGGTCACGGGCGCGCCCCACAAGGTCGTCTCGCCCGTGCGGAACCAGTACGCGCCGCCTTCGTGCTTGTAGGCCGGGCCGAAATGGGTCGTGAGCCAGGCATGGAAATAGGCGTTGTCGAGATGGTCGTGGCACAGCAGCGCCGCGCCGATGACGGGGGCGAACGTGGATGGCTGCTTGTCCTGCGTCTGTGCATGCGCCCCACCCGCGAGCATGAGCGCCAGCACGATGGCCCGGCGCAGCGAGGTCACAGCTTGGACAGCCATGCGCGGTTGGCGGCGATCTTCGCCTTCACCGAGGCCGGCAGCGCTTCGTAGCAGCCCGGATGTTGCTTGAGCGCGTGCTCGCGCACTTCCTTTTCCAGGCCGTTGACGATGAATACATAGACGGAGGCACCTTCCGAATTCTTGCGGGTGCCCATGTAGCGAATCACGATGATCTCCTTGGTGTGGCGCCCATTATGACATTCGTCCTCCGTTCCGGCCACGGCCGGGCCGCAGGCGTGCGTCAGGATGGGGTATGCATAACGGCCCGGCTGGCGTCGCCGTTGCGCTCGAGCCACATGCTGCCAGAGATGGAAGCGTGGCGACGTGAACAAATTGTCATGTTTCCCACGGCCCGGCCGGCGATCCGCCGCCTATAATCGCCCGCATGACGACCGTCCTTTCTCCCCGCGTCCTCGCCTGCGTGCTCGCCTTGTCGGCCTGCCTGGCCAACGCGGCGCCCATCACCCCGCGCCTGTGGAAGGCCACGCGCACGGTTCCCGACCACGGCACCACCGTGCTGTACGTGCTGGGTGCGAGTGCCGTCGGGCTGCTCGTCGAATTCGACGCTTACTACACCCGCGCCGTGCTGCCGGCCCTGCGCGCTTCGGCCACCTTGGCGGTCGAGGGCGTCGGCGACGGCGAGGAGTCGCCAGCGGCCCCCGGCTGCGACCTGCGCCAGCTCGACGAGGAAGGCATCGCCATGCTGAACGACGCGCGCCAGCGCATCTTGACCCTCACGCTGCAGGCCGACATGGCGCGGCGCGACGCGCTCGACGTCAAGGCGCTCGCGAAGATGCCCGACACGAACACGCAGGCGCAATCGTGGGCGCACCTGATCGAGATGAGCGACGAATTCACGCTGCTGCAGTTCGCCCGCGTACAGGCGGCCTCGCTCGCGACCGGGCCCGCGGGACAGGAAACCCGCGGCAACGTCGCCGAAGCGCTCGTGCGCGCGCGGCCCGACATCGCCGTGCACGACATCGACTACCGCACGGGCATGATGCGCGCCTACTGCGCCTCGGGCCCGCGCCGCACGATGATGCTGCTGGACGCGGTCGACGGCGTGCCCGCGCGCGCCGTCTCGGCACTGACGCGCGACTTCGACGCCCTGCTGCACGGCCATGCGCCCGCCGCCGGCAGTCCGTTCGCCCGGCTGGCGCCGCTGGACGCGGGCCTCGTCTGCGCGCGCAACCGCGACTGGACCGCGCGCATGAACGCGGTCGCGGACGGCCGCACGCATTTCTATGTCGTCCCCGTGCGCAACCTGTTCGCGGCCAGGCACGACGACGCCGATTGCGGCGGCCTGCTGGCCGACCTGGAACAGGCCGGTTTCACGGTCGCGCCGGTCAAATAACACGGCCTCCGTCCACCCCCCGTTTTGCGCAGCCTGTCCCGCGTTTTCGCGCATTCGTCGAACGGCGGCTGCGCGGGCGCGCCGCATACCGTATCGTGCAGGCTCTCCCGGCACCACCGCACAAAACGACAACGACCGCGACAAGACCATGAAAAACGCCCTCAAGCCCACCGCCCTCGCCGCCGCGCTCGCGGCCG
Organism: Massilia putida; assembly: GCF_001941825.1. Taxonomy (NCBI): domain Bacteria; kingdom Pseudomonadati; phylum Pseudomonadota; class Betaproteobacteria; order Burkholderiales; family Oxalobacteraceae; genus Massilia; species Massilia putida. Next base: position 5,659,978 of record NZ_CP019038.1, on the reverse strand, counting down.
GCGCCATCGCCACGACACCCGCCTCGTTCGCCCAGCCGCAGGATGCGGGCACCGGCGTCGCCACCGAACAGCGTGCGGTCACGGCGTTTTCCGCGATCGAGCTGGCGGGGCCGTACCACGTCGTGATCGACGCCCAGGCGAAACCGTCGCTGGAACTGACGGGCGAACGCAAGCAGCTGGCCGAGATCGAGACCGTCGTGCGCGGCGATACGCTCGTCGTGCGGCCCGTGCAACGCAACGGCTTCTTCTTCAATTTCGGCAAGCGCCACGAGACGGTCACCGTGCGCATCGGCGCCGCGGCGCTCAAGCGCCTGACGGTGGCCGGCAGCGGCGACGTCGAGATCGACCGCATCGGCGGCGAGCGCTTCACGCTGGCCGGCAACGGCCCCGGCGACATCCACGCGAGCGGCGCCGTGCGCCAGCTGACCGTGACGTCCAGCGGCAGCGGCGACCTGGACCTGCACCGCCTGAAAGCGGCCGACGTCGACCTCGCGCTGAACGGGCCGGGCGACGTGCAGCTGTCCGATATCGGCAACACGCTGGCCGTGCAGCAGGCCGGCTCGGGCGACCTGAAAGCGGACGGCCTGCGCACGGCGAAGGTCACGGCGCGCATGCGCGGCCCGGGCGATATCAAGCTGTCGGGCACGAGCCGCGAACTGGACCTGGAGATGTCCGGCTCGGGCGACCTCGACGCCGCCGGTCTCAGGGCGGACAAGGCGACGGTGCGCGGACGCGGTCCGGGCGGCGTCACGCTGGCGACGGTCGGCGACACGCTGGACGCGGAGCTGAGCGGCTCCGGCGGCCTCACGGCGAACCTGGCGGCCAAGCGCCTGCTGCTGCGCATGCACGGTCCGGGCGACGCGCACATCGACGGCACCGTGGCGCAGGTCGATGCGCAGCTCGCGGGTTCGGGCAGCCTGGATGGACGCGGCCTGACGGCGGGCCACGCGGACATCGCCGTGCACGGACCGGGCACCGCCAGCGTCAACGTGAACGGCAACGAGCGCCCGGATGCGAAAACCGCCGGACGCGGCCAGCTGCTGCTCGTCGACCGCAGCGGGTCGCACACGTCCCGGTAACACAAGGAGCCGCATCATGTTGTCCGTGTTCGCCCGCCTGAAACACCGCCTCGCGCCGGCGCTCGGACCCGCCGTCCGCGTATGTCCGGACGGCTTCGCGACCCTCGGCACCGTCGTGCCCTGGGCCGACGTCAGCCGCGTGCTCGCCTACGCGGGTGCGGACGGCATCCGCATCGAAGTGCGCGCCGCGCATCTCGAGGACGCCGTCGTGCTGGCCGAGACGCAGCCCGGCTTCGACGCGTTCGTGCGCATGGCCGACCGCCGCCTGACGTTCCCGCTCGCGTGGTGGGAAGCGCTGCCGCGCACGCGCCGCGTCGTGCTGTTCGAGGCCGCGCTGCACGAAGTGCCGGCTTCCGAACTGCATCCCGCACCACGGTCCGCCCGCGGTTGATTGACCGGTCCTTGTGCTAATGTAGCGGCGCTGCCCACGACACGCCAAGGATTCCGATGACGTCCCCCCCGTCCGCCTCGCATCGCTCATCAGCGCGTTGGCGCTCGCCGGCCTCGCCCGCGCGCAGTCGGCCCTGCCGCAATATCCCGCCCTGCCCTCCGAGACCCCGGCCGAATTCACGGCGCCGAATGCCGGCTTCAATTACGTGAAGCGCACGGTGATGATCCCGATGCGCGACGGCACGAAGCTCAACACCATCATCATCGTGCCGAAAGGCGCGCAGAACGCGCCGATCCTGCTGACGCGCACGCCGTACGACGCGTCGAGCCTCGTGAGCCACGCGGACAGCTCGGACCTGGAGACGATCCTGACGGGCTACGACAACGCGGCCGACATCATCGCCGAGGAAGGCTATATCCGCGTCGTGCAGGACGTGCGCGGCAAGTACGGTTCCGAAGGCGACTACGTGATGAACCGCCCGCTGCACGGGCCGCTGAACCCCACGCCCGTCGACCATTCGACCGACACCTGGGACACGATCGAATGGCTGACGAAAAACGTCCCCGAGACGAACGGCCGCGTGGGCATCATCGGCATCTCGTACGACGGCTTCCTGCCGCTGATGGCGCTCGTGAATCCGCACCCGGCGCTGAAGGTCGCGGTGCCGATGAACCCGATGGTGGACGGCTGGATAGGCGACGACTGGTTCCACAACGGCGCCTTCCGCCAGGTCAATATGTCGTACATCCTCGAGCAGGTCGTCACGCGCGCCAACACGGCCAAGTGGCCGATCACGAACTACGACGACTACGACATGTATATGCGGGCCGGTTCGGCGGGCGCGCTGGGGCGCGAGCGGGGCCTGGAACAAAGCGGCTTCTGGAACAAGCTCGTCGCGCACCCGAGCTACGACGACTTCTGGCGGCTGCAGGCGATGGACAAGATCCTCGCCACGCAACCCGTCACCGTACCGACCTTGCTCGTGCACAGCCTGTGGGACGCGGAAGACATCTACGGCGCCATCGCCGTGTGGAAGGCGATCAAGCCGCACGATGCGGACAACCAGGTGTTCCTGTCGCTGGGCCCGTGGTCGCACGGTGGCGCCATCGGCGATGGCGCCACGCTCGGCACGCTGAAGTTCGGCACCGACACGGCGCTGCACTGGCGCCGGCACGTGCTGAAACCGTTCCTCGCGCGCTACCTGAAAGGCGACGCGTCCGTGCCCGCGATCCCCACCGTGACCGCGTTCGAGACGGGCACGAAAAAGTGGCGCAACCTGGCCGCGTGGCCTGCCGGTTGCGCCGCCGGCTGCGCCATCGAACCCGTCGCATTGCGCCTGGCCGCGGGCCAGAAGGCCGTGCTGGGCGGCGCGGCGGATGCGAAAGGCTATGACGAATACGTGTCCGATCCCGCGAAGCCGGTGCCCTTCCGCCAGCGCCCGATCCCGCCGTACGGCTACGACGAGGCCAAGGGCCAGACGTGGCCGCGCTGGCTCGCGGACGACCAGCGCGAGGCGTCCGGCCGCACGGACGTCGCGACCTTCGTGTCCGACGTGCTCACCGCGCCCGTGAAAATCAGCGGCGAGCCCGTCGCCCACCTCGTCGCCTCGACGAGCGGCACCGACTCGGACTGGGTCGTCAAGTTGATCGACGTGTATCCGGACCAGGTGGGATCGCAACCGGCCATGGGCGGCTACCAGCTGATGGTCGCCGGCGACATCTTCCGCGGCCGCTACCGCGAGGGCTTCGACAAGCCGAAGGCGCTGGCGCCGAACAAGGCATTGGCTTACCGCTTTGGCCTGCCGACCGCGAACCACGTGTTCCTGCCCGGCCACCGCATCATGGTACAGGTGCAGTCGAGCTGGTTCCCGCTGTACGACCGCAATCCGCAAACGTTCGTTCCCAACATCTTCTTCGCCCAGCCGGGCGACTACAAGAAGGCCACGCAGCGCATCTACCACAGCAGCTACGTCGAACTGCCGCTCGTCCGGGCCGCGCAATGACGATCGGGGTGCGTACCTGGCACGGCAGCTGCCATTGCGGCGCCGTGCGCTTCGCGGCCGACATCGACCTGGCGCGCGGTACGATCCGCTGCAACTGCGGCCTGTGCACGAAGCAGCGCAACTGGGCGGCGATCGTGCCCGCGTCCGCGTTCCGCCTGCTCGCTGGCGGCGGCACGCTCACCGAATACCGCTGCAACACGCGCACGGAACGCCACCTGTTCTGCGCGACGTGCGGCATCCGGCCGTTCGGCACAGGCACGTCGCCGCGCTGGGGAGAGTATGTCGCCGTCAGCGTGCATTGTCTCGACGACTTGCCGCTTGACGCACGCGCGGCGCTGCCCGTGACGTATCTGAACGGCCGCGACGACGACTGGGAACATCCCCCGGCCGACGTGCGCAACCTGTAGAATCATATTTTTTCGAAGAAATCCTTCCAGATACTTCGCTTTTTCAAGATCCGTCATTGCCCTATCCTTCGCCTTGACAACGGCCGCATTGGCCGCGATTCTTGTTATTGATGAGAGATACGACCATGAAACGGATTCTGCTATTCCTTGCCACCAACCTCGCCATCATGCTCGTGCTGGGCATCACGGCGAGCCTGCTCGGCGTCGACCGCTACCTCACGGCCAAAGGCCTGAACCTTTCCGCCCTGCTCGTCTTCGCCGGCCTGATGGGCTTCGACGGCGCCTTCATTTCGCTGTGGCTCTCGAAGCCGATCGCGAAATGGTCCACGGGTGCGCGCGTGATCGAACAACCGTCCACCCCCACCGAGCGCTGGCTGCTCGACACGGTCGCGAACCAGGCTGGCCGCGCCGGCATCCCGACGCCGGAAGTGGCCATCTACGAAGGCGCGCCCAACGCGTTCGCCACGGGTGCGACGAAGAACGCGTCGCTCGTCGCCGTGTCGACCGGCCTGCTCGCTTCGATGACGCATGAGGAAGTGGAGGCCGTGCTGGCGCACGAAGTGGCGCACGTGGCGAACGGCGACATGGTGACGCTCACGCTGATCCAGGGCGTCGTGAACACGTTCGTGATCTTCCTGGCCCGCGTCGTCGCGTATGCCGTCGACCAGTTCCTGCGCCGCGACGGCGAGGAGCGCGGCCCCGGCATCGCGTTCACGATCACGTCGGTCGTGTGCGACCTGCTGTTCGGCCTCGTGGCCAGCATCATCGTGGCGTGGTTCTCGCGCAAGCGCGAATACCGCGCCGACCGCGGCGCCGCGCGGATCCTGGGCACGCCGCGTCCGATGATCGCCGCGCTGCGGCGCCTGGGTGGCATGGAGCACGCGGACCTGCCGAAGAACCTGGCCGCGTCCGGCATCGCCGGCAACGGCGTGCTGGCCCTGTTCAGCAGCCACCCCTCATGCGAGGACCGCATCGCGGCCTTGCAGACGGCATGACGGACCGGCGCGCAACCCGGTTCGTGGCGCCGGCGCTGTTCGCGCTGGCGCTTGCCGTACTCCTGCAACACTTCCTCGGCGCGCTGGCCTGGGCCGGCCTGCTCGCCGTCATCACCTGGCCCGCGCACCTGCGCCTGCAGTCGCGCGGCTGGCCGCCCGCCGCCAGTGCCGCCTGCCTCGTCGGCCTGCTCATCCTCGGTTTCGTCGGCCCGTCGCTGCTGCTGGTGGATACGCTCGGCGGCGAGCTGGCCGGCGTGCAGCGCTTCCTTGCGCGCGCGAACGAGACGGGCGTGCCCGTGCCCGCGTGGCTCGCGCAGCTGCCCCTCGTCGCCGAACACGCCACCCGCTGGTGGAACGAACACCTTGCCTTGCCCGGCGGCCTGAATCGCCTCGTCGGCAGCGCGGCCGGCGACTTCGCCCCGCACCTGACGGGCGCCGCGCGCATCTGGGGCTCGACGATCCTCGCCAACGCGCTGTACCTGTTCCTCGCCCTGCTCACCTTGTTCGTGCTGTACCTGCACGGCCCGGCCGCCATCCGCCACGTCGACACCGCCGGCATGCGCGCGTTGCCGCGCCAGTACCCGATGCTGCGCCGCGTGTTCCCGCTGTCCGTGCGCGGCACGGCGCTGGGCCTCGTCTCCGTCGCCATCCTCGAAGGCTGCGTGCTCGGCGCCGCCTATGCCATCGCGGGCGCGCCGGCACCGGCGCTGCTGGCCGTCTTCACCGGCTATCTCGCCCTCGTACCGGGCGGCGCGCCGCTGTCGTTCACGCTCGTGTCGTTGCTGCTGCTGGGCCAGGGACATTCCGGCGCGGCACTGGGCCTGTTCTGCTGGGGCGCGTTCGAACTCTTCATGGTCGACAAATTCATCCGCCCGAAACTCATCGGCCGGCGCGTCAACCTGCCCTTCCTGGCCGTGCTGTTCGGCTTGCTCGGCGGCGTGTCGACCTTGGGCGTCATCGGCCTGTTCGCCGGGCCGTTCATGATGGCGATCCTGTTCGAGTGGCTGCGCGCGGACGATGCCGACTGTCGGATGACGCGGAAAGTGAAAACTGCGCCTAGTTAGTGAAAAACCAGTGTCACAGGTAGCGAAAAAATTGGTGACCTCGGGCCGTTCGTTGCAGCCTAAGCAACACTGCCGTACACTGGTCGAACTTCCGCTATCGGCCAGGAGCGGACGGTCGTTCTTAATCCAATGATCTAACCTTGACGGACGTCCCCTTGGAAACTCAAGAAAACGTGTGTTCGAGATTCGGCGTAATAGGCGAGGCGCCCGCTGCTGGTGAAAAGCTCGGGATAGCGCTTGCAACTGTTGGGAAGCTGCCGATTAACGGGTTACGCATTCGCCTCGACGGGACGTGCGGGTGGTTCATCTGGGCCGGAGGCGATGCCTCGACCGATCCCAACTTTTATCAGGCCCTTCATGTCGAACACATTGCCGACTTTCTGCCATCAGTAGTGCCGTACTTGTCACTGCCACCGGGCTACAGATTTCAAATCGCGGACGGATACGAGGACGTTTGGTTCGACTCGACACTGTTGTCTGAAAAGTGACCGTCCGCTTCGGGGCGGTTTCGGTCTGTCGTGACAGTCCGTGACTTTTTCGCGCTGGCAACCTGCTATGCTGGCCTCGACCGGCCGACAACGGCCAGAAGCGTTCAATCAGCCGAGTCAGGTTTCCCGCGCTAACATCGAGCTACGACCACATGCGCTTACATAGACTTTTCATCGCTGCGTTGATCGTGCCGGGGCTTTGTATCGCTGGCGGAACGTTGGAGACTGCCGTACTTGATCGCCTGATCGGACAAATGCCCGTCATCCGGGATCTCCTCAGCTCAAGCGTTAACCTGTCCGATTCTGCCTATGCTGAAGTTCGATTGGGACCGCATTTCAAGAGTCTTGGGGGAGCCCGGATTGGGCCATACGTGGTTCAAGCCACATCGAAGAGGGACGGCAGCGCACTTTTGGTTGTGCTATGTACGAAAGCACGATTCCTGAACCGCACTGGACAGGAATTGCCCGAGTCCCTAATCGAAGAAGCAGCTTCAATTGATGAGAAGCTGACTGGAGTGATGTTGCTCCAGGAATCCAATGCCTCAGCCGGCCAACCGCAATGTTAGAGGTTCATACCCAGACGTCAGCTCTGGGTCGAAAGCGGTTTCAGCCGAAAGGCCGGAACCGGCCCAGGCTGTGTGAAAACAAAAGGCAGAATATCGGGGCCGCGAGAAGCCGGTTTTAGCACGGGGCGAGAGCCCCAGTCACGCCAAACCTGCTTCTCAGCCTTCCAGGTAAGGTGGTCAAAATAATTGCCCGGAGTGGGCCATATCGCCGCAGAAAAAGGGCATACGCCCTGATCGCATCCATCATCGCGGCGATGCCGAGCAGTGCCATCAATCGCTTGAGGTTATAGGCAAGCACGTGCAGGCTCATCTCGGTCTTCACGCGTTCAAGGCCCTTCGTCAAGAAGTGCGTCGATCCCATCCACGCTTTGATCGTTCCGTATGGATGCTCGACCGTGGAGCGCCGAATTCGCATGGCGTCGGGGCTTTGTTCGAGACGCGTCTGCATATCGTCAAGTACGGTCTGGTGCTCCCATCGCGTTACACGTCTATTCGGGCTCGGCGTGCATTTTTCCTTGAGCGGGCACCCCTGGCAATTCGAGCTCCAGTACCGGTGGTTTGTCATGCCTTTCTCGACAGTCGCAAAACGCCAGATCAGTGCCTCACCTGCCGGACAACGGTACTCGTTCTTGTGCGGATCATAAATGAAGTCAGCCTTGTCGAATCGCCCGTCGGCCTTGGCGCCCGAGGTCTTCGTCGGTGGCACCAGGGCGAAGATTCCGGCCTCGTGACACGCAAGGATTTCCTCACCCTTGAAGTAACCACGGTCGGCAATCGCGGTCAGTATCGGTGTGCCGATGACTGTGCGCGCCTTCTTGGCCATCCCGGACAGTTGATCGCGATCGCTACCGTTGTTTGTCACGTCGTGTTCGACGATCAAATGATGCCGGGTGTCGACTGCGGTTTGGACGTTGTAGCCGACGATGCCGCTGCCCCGTGTCATCATCGAGCGAGCGTCCGGATCGGTCAGCGAAATCTGCGTTTCCCCTGTCTCTTCCAGCTTCGCTTCGATTTCGCGGAGCTTGGTCATCTGCTCCTTCAGCGACGCGATCTTGTCGTTGAGACGGACAGTTTTCGCTTGTATGGCAGCAGGTTCCTGCCGGTCGGCCGTGTCGAGCTCTGCCAGATAGCGAGTGATGTTGGCCTCGATCTCCTCCATCCTGCGCTTGAGCTTTGCGCCAGTGAAGTTGCGGTCGCTGCTGTTGACGGCCTTGAACTTGCTGCCGTCGATCGCGACCACCGCGTCCGAAAACAAATCCAGCTGCTGGCACAACACAACGAACTGGCGGCAGACATTGCGAATGGCCTTGCCGTTGTCCTTGCGGAAGTTCGCTATCGTCTTGAAGTCGGGCCTCAGGCGCTGTGTCAGCCACATCAATTCGACGTTACGCTGGGCTTCACGTTCGAGTCGCCGGCTCGACTGGATACGATTGAGATAGCCGTAAATGTAAAGCTTCAGAAGCACGGCCGGGTGGTAAGCGGGCCGCCCCGTTTTCGCAGGCTGCACACCTTTGAATCCAAGCCCGCCAAGGTCCAGCTCTTCAACGAAGACATCGACCACGCGTACCGGGTTGTCCTCGGCAACGTAGTCGTCCAAGAGCTCGGGCAGCAGCGTGCCCTGTCCTCGATTCTCGCCTTCGATAAAGCGCTTCATGTCGCATCCGTATTGATGAGATACTGACTCAACGTTTACTGGGCCGGTTCCGTTTACCTGGGCCTGCGTTTTTACACGGCCTGGGCCAGGAGCGGACCTTCAGAATTTATTCAAGGAATACCATGATTCAGATGGAAGAAATGCGTCAGCTACTCTGCCGCGCTTATCCAGGCTTACGCGACCGCGTTGTGGCTACTTCCGATGCTTGGATTGGTAACGATGGAGATTTCGTTGGGCATGTCTGGATGCTTCAGTTGACCGAGCTAGTACGGGAGCGCCTTACCAATGGCAATTATGAACACACCGAAGCACTTTTCTGCGTCGTCGAAAAGCTTATCGCAGAAGGTGACGATGACGTACGGACCGTGGTCTTAACCGGTTTGGTCGAGGGCCTACAACATCAACATGATGTTGAACCGAAGCTATGGCAACCGTTCTTGGGAAGGCTGGCAAAAGCACACTGCGATGCTATGGATGAGTTTCACGGTATCAAATTGTAGGTCCGCTTCGGGTCGGGAGCCGCCCGTCGTGACAGACCGAGAGTTTGCCAGCTCGGCAACCTGCTATGCTGGCTCGACCGTCCGCAACCGGCCACAAGCGGACAGTCCTCTAGCGATACTTTTACAGAAAATGGACGTTTCGACATGAATCAGGAAATCGTAACGATACTTAGCTCAACGCCATCGCCAAAGCAGCTTGCACAATCCATTGACTCGCTCCGACGATTCGACGAAAGCGAACTGTTCGATACACTGTTTTGCCTGGGTACACGCCCGCAAGGGAACGGACTTCCCGTTGCATATGCCGCTTTCGCTCTGCAAGCCCTTAACCCGAAATGTACGATCACCCCCATACAGGCCTTGAAGGCAATGCTTCCAGGTTGGGATGTAAGTATCGAGGAAATCGTTTTTTATTTAATGCAGCAATTTGGTATCGAGGCCATGCGTTCGGCTAAGCATGAAATCGAACGGACTTCTCAGCTTGCAGAGATTGAGAAAAAGCGTTTGGAAACGATCAGGTATTGGGGGAGCATCTGGCTTACAAAGGGCCATGCTCCTTGATTTCGAATGCGTCAGGTCATCAAGCACACTGTCCGTGTACGTCAGCTTTGGGTCGAAAGCGGCCTGTCGACGCCTTGGCCGGTCGTGACAGAAATTTCATTTTCTGCGTCATCCTTGCCGAGTTTTTTCAGGTTCTCTGTCAGGCTTCGCAGTCGGCGTGACGCAGATCGTGAAAAATCCCTTTGTGGCCAACACCCTGCTTTTCACTTACCGCGTCAAACGAGACCGACAATACCGCAATTAATACCAATTTACCTCCCCCCCGCTCGCTCTACAGCAAGGGAGAACGAGACCAGTTTGCGATCATGCGGGCAGCGAGACAATACCAATTAAATACCTGTTGACAAGCCTATCCGTGCTGCCTATAGTGCCCTGACCTTTCCGGCACAGCACTTCAATATGATCGACTATCTCATCGGCGTCGACGGCGGCGGCACCGGCACTCGCGTGCGCATCGCGCGGTTCGCGCCAAGCGGCGCCACGGAACTGGCCCAGGGCGCCAGCGGCCCGTCCGGCCTGGGCTTGGGGCTGGCCCGCGCCTGGGCTTCCGTCCAGGAAGCCGTCGGCCAGGCATTCGTGAATGCCGGCATCGCGCAACCGCCGCTGGACCGCATGGCCATCGGCCTGGGCCTTGCCGGCGTGCACAACCGCCAGTGGGCGCAGGAGTTCGAGAAAGCGGATCCCGGTTACGCCGCGCTGCGTCTCGAAACGGACGCGTTCACGACCTTGATGGGCGCGCACGGCGGCCAACCCGGCGCCATCGTCGCCATCGGCACGGGCAGCGTCGGCGAAGTGCTGCTGCCCGACGGCACGCGGCGCGAAGTGGGCGGCTGGGGCTTCCCCGCCGGCGACGAAGCGAGCGGCGGCTGGATCGGCCTCGCCGCCATCAACCACATCGAACAAGTGCTGGACGGGCGCCGTCCGGCCAGCGCCTTCGCCCACGCCCTGATCGACGCGTGCGGCGGCGACCGCGCCGCCATCCAGGTCTGGCTCGGCCAGGCCACGCAGACGGCGTATGCGTCGCTGGCACCGCTCGTGCTCGACCATGCGGACGACCCGGCCGCGCGCGCCATCCTGACGAAAGCCGGCATCGAGGTCGCCGCCATCGCCCGCGCGCTCGACCCGGACGAACGGCTCCCGCTCGCGCTGTGCGGCGGCTTAGGTAGAGCCCTGCGCGACTGGCTGCCGCCCGCGCTCGCGGCCCGTGCCCGCACGCCCGAAGGCGATTCCGCACGCGGCGCGTTAAGAATGATCGAGCTGCACCTCGCGGCATGAAAGGATTCCCATGCAAGGCAATATCCTGACCCCGGACGGCTGGATCCGCGGCCGCCTCCAGATCGAGGACGGCGCCACGACGATCGCCGCCATCGAAGGCGAATCCGTCGATCCGGCATCCAACGGCGACGACTACATCCTGCCCGGCTTCATCGACCTGCACGTGCACGGCGGCGCGGGACGCGACATGATGGAAGGCGGCGACGCCCCGCACGTGATCGCGCGCCTGCACGCGAGACACGGCACGACGAGCCTGCTGGCCACGACGATGACCGCGCCGCTGGACGACATCGACCGCGCGTTGTCCGCCATCGGCACCGCCTGCGAACAGCGTGGCAGGAACGAGGCGCGCATCCTCGGCGTGCACCTGGAAGGCCCGTACATCAACTCGGGCAAGCTCGGTGCGCAGCCGCCGTTCGCACGGGAAGCGACGATGGAAGAAGTCGAGCGTTTCCATGCGCTGGCGCCGATGCGCCTGATCACCGTGGCCCCCGAGATCGACGGCCACCTCGCCCTCGTGCGCCAGATGGCGGACGCCGGCATCCGCGTGCAGATCGGCCACACGAACGGCAACTACGACGACGGCGTGCGCGCGCTGGAACACGGCGCGGCCGGTTTCACGCACCTGTTCAACGCGATGCCGGGCCTGCACCACCGCGACCCCGGCATGGTCGGCGCGGCGCTCGCGCATGCGCAGTACGCCGAAATCATCCCCGACCTGCTGCACGTGCACCCGGGTGCCATCCGCACCGCGCTGCGCTGCATCCCGCACTTGTACTGCGTGACCGATTCCACGGCCGCCGCCGGCATGCCGGACGGCCAGTACATGCTGGGCCGCCAGGTCGTCCACAAATGCATGGGCGGCGTGCGCCTCGCGGACGGCACCCTGGCCGGCAGCACCTTGACGATGGACCAGGCGCTACGCAATCTGGTATCCATCGGCCTCGATCTCGCGGACGCCGCGCGCCGCGTATCGACGAACGCCGCCGACTACCTGGGCGAGACGCGCCGCGGCCGCATCGCGCCGGGCTGCTTCGCCGACCTGGTCGTCCTCGACCGCAACCTGAATCTGAAAACCGTTTATATCGAAGGAGAAGCGTGTGACCTCGTTGATGCTTGAAGAAGCCGTATCCGCGGCCGACTGCGTCGCCCTGCAGTTGTCGAATGACGCCGACCACTATGCCGCTCTGGGCCATCACCTGCGCAGCGCCTCCTTCCACAACGCGGTGACGGTGGCGCGCGGCAGTTCGGACCACGCGTCCGGCTACCTCGCCTACCTGATCATGGCGCGCATGGGCCGCCTCGTGACGTCGCTGCCGATGTCGCTCCTCACCTTGTACAAGGCGCCGCTGCAGGCCGCCGACCTGCTTGCCGTATCGATCTCGCAGTCGGGCCAGAGCCCGGACGTCGTCGAGCCGATCCGCTACTTCCGCGCCGGCGGCGCGACGACGGTGGCCCTCGTGAACGACATCGATTCGCCGCTCGCCCACGAGGCGGAATGGGCGCTGCCGCTGCGCGCCGGCAAGGAGCAAAGCGTGGCCGCGACGAAGAGCTTCATCACGAGCCTGACGGCCGGCGCGCGCCTCGTGGCCGAGTGGCAGCAGGACGACGAACTGAAAGCCGGCCTCGCAGCGCTGCCGGACGCACTGCGCCAGGCCGCGCGGACCGACTGGTCGGCCGCCCTGGAGGTATTGGCGCCGGCCCGCAACATCATGGTCGTGGGCCGCGGCATCAGCTTCCCCATCGCGCTGGAAGCGGCGCTGAAATTCAAGGAGACGTCCGCGCTGCAGGCCGAGGCGTTCTCCGGCGCCGAGATCAAGCACGGGCCGATGGCGCTGATCGACGACGGCTATCCGCTCTTGATCTTCGCCACGCGCGGGCCCGCGCAGGCGGGCCTCGTCGCGCTGGCCGACGAGATGCGCGGCCGCGGCGCGCGCGTGCTGCTCGCGGCCCCGACGGATGTGCCGTCGCGCGACCTCGACCTGCCCGTCGCGACCTGCCCGGACCTCGACCCGATCGTCGCGATCAACGCGTTCTACGTGATGGCCGCGCACCTGTCGAAAGCCCGCGGACTCGATCCGGACAAGCCGCGCCACTTAAATAAAGTAACGAAGACTCACTGATGCACACGAACGATTTGCGCCAACTGGCCGGCCGGCTGATCATGATCCGGCTGTTCGGCACCGAGCTCGATGCGGAGACTGCCGATTTCATCCGCGCCAACCGCATCCGTGGCGCGTGCCTGTTCCGCCAGAACATGACGGACGCCGCGCAGCTGACGCGTTTTACAGAGAACCTGCGCACAGCGATGGGCGACGAGGCGCTGATCGCGCTCGACCAGGAAGGCGGCGCCGTCGTGCGCGCGCTGTGGGTGCCGCCGCCGCCGTCCGCGATGGCGCTCGGCGCGGCCGGCGACGCCACGCTTGCGCGCGACGTGGGCGCGGCCGTGGCGCGGGCGATCCGCGCGCTGGGCTTCAACTGGAACTTCGCGCCCGTGCTCGACCTGAACAACAATCCGCAGAACCCGGTCATCGCCGAGCGCTCGTTCGGCGCCGACCCGGACCGGGCGACGACGCTGGCGCTCGCGTGGATGGCGGGCAGCGAAAGCGAAGGCGTGGCCTGCTGCGTCAAGCACTTTCCCGGCCACGGCGACACGCACGTCGACTCGCACCGCGACCTGCCCACGGTCGACAAACCCTTATCGGAACTGGAGCGCTTCGAATTCGCGCCGTTCCGCACGGCCGCACCGCACGCGCCGGCCGTGATGACGGCGCATATCGTTTATCCGTCCCTCGACGCGGACCATCCGGCCACGATGTCGCGCGCGATCCTGCACGATCTGCTGCGCACGCAATGGAACTACCAAGGCGTGATCATCACGGACGGCATGGACATGCACGCGATCGCGCACCGCTACGCCGCGGGCGAGGCCGCCGTCAACGCGCTGCTGGCCGGCGCCGACATGGTGATGGCGATCGGCAGCCGCGCCACGCAGCAAGAGACGATCGATGCCATCGCGGCCGCCATCGCCGACGGCCGCCTGCCACTGGATGAAGTGCACGCGCGCCTGGCCCGCCTCGACGACCTCGCGCGCGCGCATCCCGCAGGCGGGATGCCGTACGCGACGGAAGACGCGGACCGCGCGCTGATGGCCGACGCGTGGCGCCGGGCCCTCACGGCACGCGGCACGCCGCGCCGTCCCGCGCCAGGCGCCAGGGTTCGCCTCGTCGCGCGCCAGGACGTCGTAAGCGACGGCGTCTCGGAAGCGGGCGTGCCCGCCGGCGTCATCGCGGCGATGCTGCGGCAGCTGTTCGACGTCGACCTCGTCACGTTCGCGGATGCGGAAGCCTTCGACTGGTCGACGTTGCCGGACGACGGCCGCTTCACGACCCTCGCATCGACCTCGCGCCGCCGCTACGGCCCGCACGCCCGCGCCACGTGGACGCCGGACCTGCACCTCGCGCTGTGGAATCCGTACCAGGCGCTCGACTTCGCGGCGCCCGCCCTCATGACGTATGGCTTCGCGCCACCCGCGCTGGACGCCGTGCGGGCCTGGCTGGAGGGCAGCGTCGACGCGCAAGGACGCTGCCCCGTGCCCGGCTTTTGACGCTATTGGGTAACCCATTGTAACGACGGGTCCCGGCGTCGCACGGCTGGGGCACAATTGCCACGCCCGTCAGTAGTTTGTGGGACAATGCACGCTTTGTCCGAGATCGGCACCCCGCACCGTCGCCGTATGTCTTTGGCAGCCACTGTTCGGTGCAACTTTATCGTCATTAAGAGAGGATTTTTCAATGTCCCAATTCCGTATTGCCCGCCTTGCCCTGATGCTGGCCGCCCTCGGCCTGAACGCCGCGCCGGTCCTGATGCACAGCGCATCGGCCCAGGACAAGAACGCGCCGGCCGCCGCACCGAAGCCGGACACGGTCCGCCCGGAACTGTACAAGCTGCTCGACCCGGCCCAGATCAAGCCGCTGATGGACGCGAAGAACTACACCGAGGTGCAGAACCGCATCACGCAGGCGGAAGCGTTCGCGGACAAGACCCCGTACGAAACCTATGTGCTGAACCGCATGAAGTTGTCGCTGGGCACCTCGACCGGCAACGACAAGATGGCGACGGAAGCGCTGGAGGCGATCCTGGCATCGGGCAAGCTGCCGGAAGCGGACAAGCCGAACTTCCAGCAGGCGCTCGCGACCTACTACTACAACGGCAAGAACTATCCGAAGGCGATCGAGCTGTACAAGCAGATCCAGGCCAGCGGCAAGGCCTCGGACCAGGTCAACTCGGCGCTGATCCGCTCGTACTACCTGAGCGGCGACTTCGCCTCGGCGCTGAAGGCCCAGGAGCCGGTGCTGGCGGCTGCCGAACAAGCCGGCAAGACCCCGTCGCAGGAAGACCTGCGCCTGTACGCGTCGGCCGCGAACAAGGTCAAGGATGACGCCGCCTACCTGCGCGGCCTGGAAAAACTGGCCGCCTACTACCCGAGCGACGATTTCTGGACCGACCTGATCCACCGCGGCATCGTGCGCAAGCCGGGCTTCAACGACGCCAGCATCCCTGACGTGCTGCGCCTGGAATTCGCGGCCGTCAAGCAGATGTCCGGGGATGCCTACACGGAACTGGCCGAACTGGCGCTGAAGGACGGCTTCCCGACCGAAGCCAAGAAGGTCGTCGACGCCGGCTTCGCCGCCGGCGTGCTGGGCACGGGCAGCGGCGCCGCCAAGGACCGCCAGCTGCGCGACCGCGCCACCAAGGAAGCCGCCAGCGATGCCAAGAACATCGCCGCGGGCGAAGCGGGCGCGGCCAAGGCCAAGACCGGCGCCGGCCTCGTCAACCTGGGCTGGGCTTACGTGACGATGGACCAGTACGACAAGGGCATCGGCTTCATCCAGCAGGGTATCGCCAAGGGCGGCCTGAAATCGCCGGACGAAGCCAAGCTGCGCCTGGGCATGGCCTATGCCAAAGCCGGCCAGAAGGACAAAGCCATCGAGACCTTCCAGGAAGTGAAAGCCGGCGGCGGCCTGTCGGACACGGCCAAGTACTGGATCCTGCTCCTGAACCACCCGAGCGGCGCGACGGCGGCCAAGTAATTCCACCGGGGCTTTCCCCCAAAAGACAAGGCGGCGCGGGCTACGGTTCGCGCCGCTTTTTTTCGTCTGTGTGAATTAGCGTACCGGCAGGGCCAACCCGGCGGCAGATAATCGCCGGAACACCCCACGAAAGGCCGGCCATGATCACCGTACGCAAGGGCCAGGCGCCCGCGAAGTTGAGCCGCGACGAATTCCATCTCGTGTTCGCGCGCGACTTCTACGATCCCGCCTACCAGGCCGTTGCCGCGGAACTGGCGGCCGTGGAGGAAGTCGCGTGGAAGGCGTACGTCGATTCGCACAAGGCGCCGGTCACCGTCAAGGCGGGGCCCGGCTTTGCGGATCCCGACTACGACCTGTCCATCGAATGGAAGGAGACGCGCGACCGCCTGCTCGCGGCCGAAGCGCGCCAGAAAGATCCGGCGACGCCGAGCCGCATCCTCTTGATCAATGGCGCGGCCCGCAACGACGGCAGCTGCCCGGGCGAGATCTCGAAGACGTGGCGCCTCGCCAAGCTGTGCGAGGAAACGCTCGCGGCCGAGGGCGTGGAGACGGACCTGCTCGACCTGTCGCGCATCATCTCCGACTACGACCGCCACATCCACCCGTGCAAGGCCTGCGTGTCGACGGCGATGCCGCTGTGCCACTGGCCCTGCAGCTGCTACCCGAACCATTCGCTGAACCAGGAAAACGACTGGATGAACGAGATCTACGAGCGCTGGGTGGCGGCCCACGGGATCATCATCTGCACGCCCGTCTACTGGTACCAGTCGCCGTCGATCTTGAAACTGATGATCGACCGTCTCGTATGCGCGGACGGGGGCAATCCCGATCCCAGCTCCACGCACGGCAAGAAGGCGGAAGAAGCCAAGGCGCTGGAAAAGGATTGGACGTACCCGAAACACCTGGCCGGGAGAATCTACGGCGTGGCCGTGCACGGCGACGTGGCCGGCATCGAAGGGACGCGGCGCTCGCTGTCCGACTGGCTCGACTGGATGGGCCTGATCGACGCGGGTCCCATCGCCCAGCTCGACCGCTACGTCGGCTATTACGATTCGTATGCGGACAGCCACGCGACGCTGGACAAGGACACCGCCTTCCAGGACGAGGTGCGCAATGTGGCGCGCGCGGTGTCCGCGGCCGTCGCCGCGGTGCGTTCGGGCAAGCTGCTGCAGCCGGACCGGAAGGTCACCAATCCCCGGCCGAAGTAGCAGGCGGTCTTTTTTTGGTATTATCGCGGGATCGTACCCGTCGAAGCCCGCCGCAATGTCCCACCTCGCGCAGTTGATGCACCAGCTATCCGCCACCAGCAACCTGCCGCTCTACCAGCAATTGCAGCGCGCCCTGCGCGAAGCGATCGACCGCGGCGTCTACGGTCCGGCGGAAGCCCTGCCGGCCGAGCGCCAGCTGGCGGCCGAACTGGACATCTCGCGCATCACCGTGCGCAAGGCGATCGACGGTCTCGTCGACGAAGGCTTGCTCGTGCGCCGCGCGGGGTCGGGCAATTTCATCAACACCCGCATCGAAAAGAATTTCGCCAAGCTGACGTCGTTCTCGGAAGACATGCGCTCGCGCGGCCGCACGCCGCGCAGCGTCTGGCTCAAGCGTTCGGAAGGCACCGTCACGCCGGAAGAAGCGCTGCGCCTGCGCCTGTCGCCGGGCGCCGCCGTGTACCGTTTCAACCGCATCCGCTACGCCGACGACATGCCGATGTGCCTGGAATACGCGACGATCGCGGCCTCCGCCCTGCCCTCGCTGGACGCGGTGGACGTGTCGATGTACGAAGCGCTGGAAGCCAACGGCAAGCGCCCCGTGCGCGCGCTGCAGCGCCTGTCCGCCCTGCTGCTGAACGCCGAGCAGGCGAAGCTGCTGCAATCGAAGGAAGGCGATGCGGGACTGTGCGTGGAACGGCTGGGCTTTTTGCCGGATGGGCAGGCGGTGGAATTCTGCCGCTCCTACTTCCGCGGCGACATGTACGACTTCGTGGCCGAGCTGAGCGCCGGCTGATGCAACTTACTCAAAGAACAATGCCATGACCAACCTGACCTACGAAGCCTATCTGGACGAAGTCGCCACCTTGCTGACCGAACTCTACGACCTCGACGACGCCACCGCCATCAAGCTCGTCGTCGACGCGCAAGCCGCCGAGTATTTTTCGCCGCATGACGACCATCCGGACATGCGCACGCTCACGCGCGCCCGCGAGGATGCCGTGGCGTTATACAAGGCGCGGCAGGCGCGGGTGGGCACGCAAGCGAAGCAACAGCGCGCCACCCACAAGAAACGGGGGTGATACGCGCCGTCAGATCGCCGTCAGGCCGCCGTCGATGGCGAGCTGATGACCTGTGACGAACGACGCCTGCTCCGAACACAGCCACAGCGCCGCATTGGCGATCTCGGACGGATCGGCGATCCGGCCCATCGGATGCGCCGCTTTCAGCTTCTTGTCGCGCCCGGGCTCGCGCTCGAGCATGCGGACCAGCATCGGCGTCTTGACGGCGCCCGGGCAGATGCTGTTGATGCGGATGTCATCCTTGGCGTATTCCACGGCCGCGCTCTTGGTCAGGCCGACGACCGCGTGCTTGGACGCCGAATAGATGGCGCGGTGCGGTGCCGCCACGAGGCCGCCGGCGTCCGCGATGTTGACGATCACGCCACCGCCTTCCTGCTTGAGCATCTGGCGCAGCTGGCTCTTCATGCACAGCCAGACGCCCTTGACGTTGACGCTCATGATGCGGTCGAACTGCTCGTCCTCGCCCTCGGCCAGCGGCAGGTATTCTTCCTCGACGGCGGCACCGTTGACGGCGCAGTCGATGCGGCCGTAGTGGCCGACCGCCTTGTCGATCAACGCTTCCACGTCTTCCGCGACCGTGACATTCGCTTTCACGAACAGCGCCTTGCCGCCCGCTTCGACGATCAAGGCCGCCGTCATGTGGCCGCCGTCGACCGACGTGTCGGCAATGACGACGCAGGCGCCCGCGCGCCCGAACGCCAGCGCCGTCGCGCGGCCGATGCCGCTCGCGCCTCCGGTTACCAGCACAACCTTGCCTGCATACGAAATGCCGTTCGGTGTCTGCTTGGTCATGCCCTTCATCATGCTTCCTTTTCAATAACTTGACGCAAGCTTTGCTTCTCACAAGCAATACTGCGTTGAAGCAACATGATAGCGCCCGCGCCGGGCATTGACCAAGTTTCTCGACACTTCGGCCAAATAATGAACGGCCGAGTGTTGCAATCAGGGTGCAGGTTTCGCTTTCGCCTTGTCTCCAGCCATGACGACGGACATTTTTGCCGGGTCGACCGCCTTGCGGAACGCCGCGTTCAGTTGCGGCAATGTGACGGCCATCAAGTGCTTTTCGAACTCGGCCGACCATTCATACGTGCGCCCACGGTAGAGATACGACGTCCAGCCCGCCGCCAGCGCGCCGTCGTCGGCTCGATTCTGGATACGTTGTTGCATCAGACCCGACTTTGCACCGGCGAGTTCCGCTGCCGTGAATCCATCCTTGAGCACGCGCACGAGTTCCTCGCGCACGGCGGCGTCGACCTTGGCCAGATTCTGCGGCGCGGCGATGGCATTGATCGCGAACATGCCGGCACGGTCGAGGTCGCCAGCCGCGAGGTTCGAGCCGACGCCATACGACAGCCCGTCGCGCTGGCGGATGCGGTCCATCAGGCGCGACCGCAGCCCGCCCCCGCCGAAGATATAGTCGGCCAGCATCAGGGCCGGGTAATCCGGGTCGTCGACGTTCAGGTCGAGGTTGATGCGTGCCGTGTAATACCCGTTTTCCTTGTCGGGCGTGTTAAGGAACTCGTGGATGGGCGCGATGTCGCCATTCTTGCGCAGCACGGGCGCCACGTGCATGGGCGCCTTCCACCGGCCGAACAACTGGTCGACGAGCGGCGTGATCGCCTGCGCATCGAAGTCCCCGACGATGGACATTTCCGCCGGCACGGTACCGTAGTAATCGCGGTGGAACGCCTTGACCTGATCCACGGTGGCGCCTTTGAGGTCGGCAAGGTCTTCCTCGAGCGTCGTTTCGTGGCGGACGTCGCCTTTCGGATAGATGTCGAAATGCGTATTCAGCGCGCGCGACGCGACATTGGGCGGCTCGTTGCGGCTCGATTCCAGGCCGACGATCGCTTGCTGGCGCAATTGCTCGAATTCGCTGGCCGGGAAGCTCGCCTCGCGCAGCACGTGGGCCACGAGTTTCAGCGCTTCCGGCAGGTGTTCGCGCGTCGTCTGGAAATGCGTGAGGCTACCGGAAATCTTGAGCTTGTCGAAGGCGTCGGTCAGTTGCACGCGATCGTATTTCGTCGTGCCGCGCATCAGCATCGCCGACGTCAGGCCGGGCAGCGCGCCCTTGCCGAACAGGTTCTGTTCATCGCCGATGTGCTGGCGCAGGTCGACGGTGACCGTCTGGCCGCGGTTCTTCTTCGGAAGCAAGGCCAGTTTCACGCCGCCGACCGTCGTCAGGGTCGTGCGCTTCATGATGTTGGCCTGGCTCGGATCGAAATCCTCGGCGCTCAAGGTGGACGCCCGCGGCTTGAAATCCTTGAGGAGGCTCTGCACGCTGGGCGCGGGCGGGATCACGGCGCGCTGCGGATGGTCGTCCGGGATGAACTCGCCGGTGACGCGGTTGTCGCGTTTGAAATAGCGACCCGATGCCGCCGCGACCTGCTCCGACGTGATCTTGTCGACGCGGTCGCGGCCGACGAAGAACAGGCGCCAGTCGCCCAGCGCGATGACTTCCGACAGTGCAAGGCCCACTTGCTGCGGGTCGTTCAGGCTGCGCTCGAATTCGTTCAGGAAACTGCGCTTTGTCCGCTGCAGTTCCTCCGGCGTCGGCGGATTTTTGGCGAACTCTTCCACGGCCTGCGTGAGCGCGGCACGCACGGGCTCGAGCGGCGCGTCTTTCTTGACGACGGCGCCGAAGTATTGCAGGCCGGGCGCATAGCCCGTCTGGCCGTAGGCGAAGACCTGGCTCGCCTTGCCGGTCTCGACAAGCAGCTTGTGCAGGCGGCCGGTCGGGGCATCGCCGAGGATGGTCGAGGCGAAGCTCAGCGCGTCGCTGTCGTCGTGCAGTCCGGACGGCACCTTGTAGCCGAGCGCGACGATCTGCACGTCGCCCTGGCGCCGCACGGTGAACGTGCGGTCGCCGTCCTGCGTGGGCTCGACGGTCCAGAACTCCGGCAAGGTGCGTTTCGGTTTCGGGATGGCGCCGAACAGGCGGTTGATCGACAACAGCGTCCTGGCCGGATCGAACTTGCCGGCCACGAGCAGCACGGCGTTATCGGGCTGATAATACGTGTGATAAAAATTCTGCAGGTTCGAGATCTTGACGTTCTCGATGTCGCTCTTGTTGCCGATCGTCGAGCGGCCATACGCGTGCCAGTCGTAGGCCACGCTCTGCATGCGTTTCATGAGCACGGCAGTCGGCGAGTTCTCGCCGTTCTCGTACTCGTTGCGGACGACCGTCATCTCGGAATCGAGATCCTTCCTGGCGATATTGGAATGCGTCATGCGGTCCGCTTCCATGCCCAGCGCCCAGTTCAGGTTGTCATCGGATGCCTGGAACACCTCGTAATAGTTCGTGCGGTCGAGCGACGTCGTGCCGTTGAACTGCATGCCCCGGTCCTGGAATTGGCGCGTGATGTCCGGATGCTTCGGGCTGCCCTTGAACATCAGGTGCTCCAGCAGGTGGGCCATGCCTGTCTCGCCGTAGTTCTCGTGGCGCGAGCCGACGAGGTACGTCACGTTGACCGTCACGGTGGGACGCGAGGAATCGGGGAACAGCAAGACTTTCAAGCCGTTCGGCAGGCGGTATTCCGTGATGCCCTCGACGGACGGGCCCTGCACGACGCCCTTGGGCAGGTCGAACGCCCAGGCACTTTGCGCGATGAAGGAAATGCCGCCGACGACGGCATAGGCGGCCAGGCCGCGCTGGAAAAACGTCAAGCTCATAGGTCTCCGTCTGTAAGAACCATTGTCCGTAGGACATGGTAACAGACGGGGACTTAGGCCAGGCTTACCTCACTGCCGCGTACGCCGTTCGTGCTGCTGCTGGTAGGGACTGATGCGCGCCAGGTCTTCCATTTCCTCGGCCAGGAAGCCGAGCAGGTCGTCGGTGCTGACGATGCCGACGAGGCGTCCGCCCTCGCCCACCACCGGCACCCGGCGGATGCCGCGCAGACGCATACGTTCGATGGTGACCGTGACGTCGTCGTGCTCGTCGGCCGTGAGCAGGTCGTCCGTCATGATGTCGCCCACCTCCAGTCCGTTCGGATCGAGGCCGAGCGCGACGACGGAAACGACGATGTCGCGGTCCGTGACGATGCCCGCTGGCGTGGGCACGGTGTCCGCGTCGTCGACGACGACGATGTCGCCGACGTGATGTTTGCGCATGAGAAAGGCCGCACCTTGCACGCTTTCGTCGCGCGCGCAGTAGACGGTGTCGGCCGTACAGAGTTTTCCGACTTCCATGGTCTGCTCCAACGTCAGATGCTTACGCTATCCATGAAGCATAGTCCCCGGTCTGAAACAAATCAAACCGGTAACGTGAAGGGTCAGGATTTTTTGTCTTCGGCCGGGGGGACGAAGCAGGCCTCGACGACTTGCAGGTCGTTGTCTTTGGCGAAATTGCACACGAAGTGGTAGGCCAGCGGTTCGATGCTTTTGAGGGCATTGTTCACGACGACCGCCTTGACGCCGTTCACGACGGTCGGATGCACGTAGGGCGAGAACTTCAGGTGGGCGTTCGGGCCGCCGCTGCCGGCCGGCCGGAAGCACGACATGACGCCGCATAGACGTTCGGCCCAGTCACTCGGGCGGAACTGCCTGCCCTTACTTGTCACGCCGAGAATGAAGAATTCGTCGGCGCCTTTCCCGGTTTGCGGTGAGTCGGCCATAGTGCGGCTTCTGAAACAAAAGCGTGAATGAGAACAACCCGACTATTATATCTTATAGAAGACCTACGGACGAGCCCAACGTGCCGGTCGGGTCAAGCCGGCACGATAATCGTCTCGAATTCCTTACGGTTCCAACAGGTTCAGCCAAGCAGGACCGCGCCGGAAAGCAGCAGCAGGAGCAGCATCCATAATAACAGTGCACGCCACACCAGGCCGACCGTGCTTTGCAGTGCGCGCACGTTCGGCTCGTCGCCGGGCAACATGTCGTCTTCGCTGGCGGACAGGTCGACGGTTCCCGCGTCGGCCGGCAGGATGCGCGGCGCGGTCTCGGCCGGGGTGCCGAGACGCACCCCCATGGCGCCGCCGCCGGCGGCCAGGATGATGCCTTTCGATTCATCCGTCCACCGGTTGGCGAAATTGCGCCACGCATAAATCGCATCCTCGAAATTGCCGACGACGGCGAATGCGATGGCGGTCAGGCGCACAGGGATCCAGTCGATCCAATAAAACGCGCGGGCGGCGAATTCGCCGAACGCTTCGTTGCGCATATGGTCGGGTTCGTTCCACGCGCGCGCGAGGTATTCGGACACGCGGTACATGACGGCGCAGGCCGGGCCGAGCGGCATCAGGAACCAGAAGAACACGCCGAACACATTGCGGTGTGTCGTGATGAGGGATTTTTCGACGGCGATGCGGGCGATCTCGGTCGCGTCCATGCCGACCGTGTCGAGCTTCGTCCATTCGGCGAGCAAGGTGCGCGCCGTCGCTTCGTCGCCGGCATTCAGGGCGAACTGGATCGACGTGAAGTAATGGCTGTAGTGGCGGAAACCGAGCGTGAGATAGACGATCAGCACGTTCCAGGCGAACGCGGCGAACACGAAGCGGTAGTACACGAGCACGCCGTAGATGACGGCCGTCGGCAGCATCAGGACCGCCATCATCAGGAACCAGCCCAGCCGGCCATGGCTGGCGTGACCGGCATTGAACCAGCCTTCGATACGCATGGCGAAACGCTTGATCTCGGCGTAGATCTGGTTATCTGCGCGCAGCGGCTTCAGCTGTTCGATGAGCAGTGCGCACAGGATGGAAAAGAATGTCATGCACGGTCCTTTTTACGTTGTTGCCTTACTTCATTGCCCGCTAGGGTAGCGCAGAGACCGGCGCGAGTCTATTCCCTTTAGGCGCCGCGCAAAACCGTCGCAGCAGGTGTTTCGACGTGTCCCGTCAGGCGCGTAACAAATGAAACAGGTTGCGCAGCATACCCGCTGTCGCGCCCCAGATGAAGAAGCGCTCGTAAGGCATCGCATAAAAACTGCGCCGGCCGGCGCCATCGGGCAGATCGAACGACAAGCGTTGATGGTTCATGCCATCCATCAGGAACCGCAAGGGAACTTCGAAAATAGCGGCCACCTCATTGGATTCGGCCGTGAGATCGAACGGCGGCGTGACGAGGCCCACCACGGGCGTGACGACATAGGCCGAGGCCGTGACATGGTCGGGCAGCACGCCGATGATTTCCACGTGGCGGCGCGCGAGGCCGATCTCTTCCTGCGTTTCGCGCAAGGCCGTCTCGATGGGCGACGAGTCGATCTCTTCCGCACGGCCGCCGGGGAAGCTGACTTGGCCGGCGTGGTTGGTCAGATGTTCGGTGCGCTGGGTCAGCAGCACCGTGAGGCCCTCCGGCCGCCGCACGATCGGGATCAGCACGGCCGCGCGCCGCAGCACCGGGAAGCGCAGGCGCATGTCCTCGGGCAATTCCGGTTCCCACCGCGGCGGATGGGCGAGACGCTGGCGCAGCCAGGCGACGTCCAGGCGCTCTTCCGGCAAGGCGGGCTCGCCGGCGATCGAGTCGACGGGCAGGCGCTTGGGATCGATGTGCAGTTTTGCCAAGGCTTTCTCCAAAAAGAAAAAGGCATCCAAATGGATGCCTTTTCCCTACCACAATCGCTATTACTGCGCAGCAGTGGTAGCGGCTTTGCGGTTCGGCAGTTTTTCTTTGATACGTGCCGACTTGCCCGAACGCTCGCGCAGGTAGTACAGCTTCGCACGACGCACGTCACCACGACGCTTCACTTCGATCGAAGCGATCAGCGGCGAGTACAGCTGGAACGTACGCTCCACCCCTTCGCCCGACGAGATCTTGCGAACGATGAAGTTCGAGTTCAGGCCGCGGTTGCGACGCGAGATGACGACGCCTTCGTATGCCTGGGCGCGCTTGCGGTTGCCTTCGACGACGTTGACGTTGACGACCACGGTGTCGCCCGGTGCGAAATCAGGGATGTTGCGGCCGAGGCGCGCAATCTCTTCTTGCTCGAGTTGCTGGATCAGATCCATTTGTAGACTCCTTATACCATCTTGCCGGCGCGTTCGTTGCCCGGTAGAGGATGGGGTTAAACACGCAGGCAACCGTCTGGCTGCCCGCCTTTATTCCGCCACCTTTTCCAAGGTTGCGAGAAACTGCTCGTCGGCCTTCGTCAGCAGACCGGCGCTGCGCGCCTTGTCCAGCAAATCGGGCCTTTTCTTCGCGGTCGCCTCGAGCATACGCTGGCGGCGCCACTTTCCGATCTCGGCGTGGTTACCCTGCAATAGCACGGGCGGCACGGCCACGCCTTCATAGACTTCCGGACGCGTGTAATGCGGCGAATCCAGCAAGCCGTTGACGAAACTGTCTTCGACCGCCGAGGCGCCGTCGCCCAGCACACCGGGCAGTTGCCGCACCACGGCATCCATCAGCGCCATCGCCGGCAATTCGCCGCCCGACAACACGAAATCGCCGAGAGAAATTTCCTCATCGACGACACGGTCCAGCAGGCGCTGGTCGACCGCTTCGTAGCGTCCGCACAGCACCACGAGGCCGGGTTCATCCTTCAAGCCCATCACGCGTTCGTGCGTCAGCGGCCTGCCTTGCGGCGACATGAACACGACGCGCGGCGCGGGCAAACCCATCTCGACCTGGCGCTGCTTCGCCGCGTTGATCGTCGCTTCGAGCGGCTTGGCCAGCATCACCATGCCGGGACCGCCGCCATATGGGCGATCGTCCACGGTCCGGTGACGATCCAGCGTGAAATCGCGCGGATTCCAGATCGCCAGGTTCCACAAACCCTGCTCGTGCGCGCGCCGGGTCACGCCCGACTGCGTCAATGCGGCAAACATTTCGGGAAACAAGCTCACGACGTCAAACTGCATCGAGACCTCGCTTCAGGCGGACGGGATCAATAATCCAGACCCCAGTCCAGGGTAATCAGTCTGGCTTGCAGGTCGACTGTCTTGACGTACTGGTCTACGAACGGCACCAGCCGCTCCGGCGCTTTCGCGTCGGGAGCGGCGTTCGGATCGGGCACGGGCGTGATGCGCAGGATGGACTGCGCGCCATTGTGCATCATATCGGTGACCTTGCCGAGCGCTTCGCCCTGCAGGTTGACCGTATCCAAGCCGATCAGGTCGGTCCAGTAATACTCGTCTTCCGGAAGTTCCGGAAAGTCCGCCCGCGATACCTGCACCGTGGCGCCCTTGAGCGCCTCGGCCATCTCGCGATCGGTCACGTCGGCCAGCGTGGCCGTTACGTCGCCGCTGTGATACTTCGCGTTCCGCACCTGGACGGGACGCAGCGACGGCTTGTCGAGCCACCAGGTTTTGATGCTCAGCAGCGCATCCGCATCCATCGAATACGGTGCCACGCGGATGCCACCCCGGATCCCGTAGGCGCCGGTGATGTGGCCGACCTGAATCAGGTCGTCAGGCACTTGCGTCCCGGCCTGGGCCGGAGTCGATGCCGAATGTGCTGCCGAATCGGTCAAACCTTATAACCTTGTATTAGGCAGCAGCCTTTTGCGTGGCAACCAGGCGAGCAACAGCCGGCGACAGCTGTGCGCCCACGCCTTGCCAGTACGACAGGCGGTCAGCGGTGATGTTCAGGCCGGTTTCTTTACCGGAAGCCATCGGGTTATAGTAACCGATGCGCTCGATGAAACGGCCGTCGCGACGGTTGCGCGAGTCGGTTGCAACGATGTTGTAGAACGGGCGCTTCTTGGCACCACCACGAGCTAAACGAATAACGACCATAATATTTCCAAAAGTGAGCTGGACGAAGAAAGCCGACGATTATAGCGCGGTACGCCCCGCATCAGCAAGCATTTACATAAAAACCAAGAACGCTGGGCGCGCAGTCCCGGCCGAATCCAAGATTATCGCCGATTTCGCGACACTCCGCCACTATCGGGGCCGCTTTTGAACGATACTGATGGCTTTCCTTTCAACAAATACTCGATGTCGCAGCACAAGAACAAGACCTTCGCCACTGCCCTCGCCTTCCTGCTCGGCGGGCTCGGCGCCCACCGTTTCTATCTGAAGGGCAGCGTCGACCGCATCGGCCTGCTGCACGTCTGCAGCCTCCCCGTGGCCGGCCTGGTGTACGGACTCGGGCATGCCCCGAATCCGTTCTACGTCCTGCTGCCGCTGATCGTGTCCTGGCTCGCCGGCTTCGTCCAAGCGCTGATTTTCGGCCTCACGCCCGACGAGAAATGGGATGCCCGCTACAACGCGGGCTCAGGCCGCCGCTCGCAATCGCACTGGTTCGTGATCCTCCTCGTCGTGATCACGATGCTGGTGGGCACGACGGTGCTCATCGCCGCGATCTCGCGCTTGTTCGACCTGCTCTACACGGGCGGCGCATACGGCTGACCGCATCACAAGCCGCTCGTATTCCAGTTATACCGGGGCACCTGCGTGGGCGGCGTGCCGGTCACGATCACGATCTCCCGGTGCGCATCCAGCGTGATGGCGGACGGGTCGGCCGTGTACCGCGTCACCTTTTCCTTGTCGATCAGGTAATACGTCGGCGCGCCCGGCAGGCCGGCCACGGACGTCGCGCTCAACGGCTGCCCCCACAGCGCAAAAAACTGGCCCAGTGTGAAGACCTTGGGCACGTCGGTCTCGATGTGCATGACGCCGGAGCCGTCGTGGGTGTGCATCTCGTACGCGCAGCCGCTGCCGCGGCCGATCGAATCCGGCAAGGCGAGGCGCACGCCGTCCTGGTAGACCGAGAGCAGCGCGTGGATATGATAGTTCTCGTTCTTCGCACAGCCGACGCCGTCGACGATGGCCGTCCCCGCATGGACCCAGGCGGGCCAGTGCGGCTTGCTGAAGGTGACGGTGGCCGAGATTTCAGTATAGGTAGGCGCCAGCACGATGTCCGGCGGGGGCGCGGGATCGGTGGATGGAGGCGGTGCCGGCGCGGGCGCGGGCGCCGGTGCGGGTGCGGGACTCGGGCTGGGACCCGGTGCCGCCGGCGGATCGTTCGCGGCCGTCGTGGGGGCGGGACTGCTGCCGCCTCCGCAGGCAACCAGTGCCCATAGGACCGCGCAGGCCGCGGCGACCGGCAACACCTTACCAGGCTTCAGGGAAAACATGGACGCTCCTTGGGTTGACCATGCACCGCGAAACACATCCGTGGGTGCGACGAATCGATTCTAAGAGGTCCCACTACCCATTGCGCATGACGGACGTCAAACAAAAAAGCGGCCCGCAGGCCGCTTTCAGGGCTATACGCCGACTTGCTTAAAACTGCTCGACATCCAGTGCCAGCACGCCCGCGCTGCCGTCCACGATCGCGTGGCGCAGGCCGTCCGCCTGCGACAGGATATGGTCCGCGAAGAAGCGCGCGGTGGCGACCTTGGCGCGGTAGAACGCCGCGTCGCCGTTGCCGCCATCGAGCTTCTGGCGGGCGACCAGGGCCGCGCGCGCCATCTGCCAGCCGCCCAGCACGATGCCGGCCAGTTTCAGATACGGCACGCTGCCCGCGAACACGGCGCGCACGTCGGACTTGGCATTCGCCACGACGTAGTCGACGACGGTTTCCAGCGCCGCGCTGCCTTGCACCAGCTGCGCGCGGATCGCGGTGAAGTCTGCGTCCTGCACGTCGGCCAGCTGCGCCTCGGTCGCGCGGACCTGGGCCAGGATGGCCTTCGCCACGGCGCCGCCGTCGCGCACGGTCTTGCGGCCTACCAGGTCGTTGGCCTGGATCGCCGTCGTGCCCTCGTAGATCGTCAGGATCTTGGCGTCGCGGTAGTGCTGCGCGGCGCCCGTCTCTTCGATGAAGCCCATGCCGCCATGCACCTGCACGCCGTCGCGCGCGACGTTCTCGCTCATCTCCGTCGACCAGCCCTTGATCACCGGCACGAGGTATTCGTAGACGGCCAGGTTGGCCTTGCGGGTCGCTTCATCCGGGTGGCTGTGCGCCAGGTCGGACAGCCCGGCGCCGACGTACGCCAGCGCGCGCGCGGCCTCGGTCTGCGCGCGCATCGACATCAGCATGCGGCGCACGTCCGGGTGGTTGATGATGGCCACGGGGCCGCTCGACCCTTCGACGGCACGCGACTGCACGCGCTCCTTCGCGAACGCGACGGCCTGCTGGTAGGCGCGTTCAGCCAGGCCGATGCCCTGCATGCCGACGCCGAAGCGGGCCGCGTTCATCATGATGAACATGTATTCGAGGCCGCGGTTCTCTTCGCCGACCAGCGTGCCGATCGCGCCGCCGTGGTCGCCGAACTGCAGCACGGCGGTCGGGCTGGCCTTGATGCCCAGCTTGTGCTCGATGGAGACGCAGTGCACGTCGTTGCGCTCGCCCAGCGAACCGTCGTCGTTCACCATGAACTTGGGGACGATGAACAACGAGATCCCCTTCACGCCCGCGGGCGCGTCCGGCGTGCGCGCCAGCACCAGGTGGATGATGTTCTCCGCCATGTCGTGCTCGCCGTACGTGATGAAGATCTTGGTGCCGAAGATTTTATAAGTCCCGTCGCCCTGCGGCACGGCGCGCGTGCGCACGGCGGCGAGGTCGGAACCGGCCTGCGGCTCCGTCAGATTCATCGTGCCGGTCCATTTGCCGCTGATCAGGGGCTCGATGAAGCGCGTCTTCTGCTCGTCGCTGCCGGCCGTCAGCAGCGCCTCGATGGCGCCGTCGGTCAGCAGGCCGACGAGCGCGAACGCGATGTTCGCGCTGTTGAGCATCTCGATGCACGGCGTGGCGACGAGCTTGGGCAAGCCCTGGCCGCCGAATTCGGCCGGATGCTGCACGCCCTGCCAGCCGGCGTCCGCGAAACCGCGGAACGCCTCCTTGAAACCTTTCGACGTCGTGACCTGGCCATCGTGCCAGTAGCTCGGCTCCTTGTCGCCCGGGTGATTCAGCGGGGCGACGACTTCGCCGCAGAATTTCGCGTTTTCTTCCAGCACGGCTTCGACGGTGTCGGGCGTCGCGTCTTCGCAGCCGGGCAGTTGGTTGATCTCGGACAGGTTGGCCAGTTCGTTCATCACGAACAGCATGTCTTTCAGGGGGGCGTGGTAGGTCACGGCAGTCTCCTAGTTTCTCTTTACGTCAACGTCAATCGCTGGTCGCAAAAAAAGCGGGAACCCATACAAAGTACGAACCGCATTGCTACGTTTGATTCAGTATGGATTCCCGCTTTCGCGGGAAGTTGTTCCCCGCAGTGCGGGAAACGACGATTAGCCCAGTTCCTTGACCAGGGCAGGCACGACCTCGAACAGGTCGCCGACGATGCCGTAGTCGGCCACCGAGAAGATCGGCGCTTCCGGATCCTTGTTGATGGCGACGATGGTCTTCGAATCCTTCATGCCGGCCAGGTGCTGGATCGCGCCCGAGATACCGACGGCGATGTACAGCTGCGGCGCGACGATCTTGCCGGTCTGGCCGACCTGCCAGTCGTTCGGCACGTAGCCGGCGTCGACGGCGGCGCGCGATGCGCCCATGGCGGCGCCCAGCTTGTCGGCCAGCGGCTCCAGGATCTTGAAGTTGTCGCCCGAGCCCATGCCGCGGCCGCCGGAGACGACGACCTTGGCGCCGGTCAGTTCCGGACGGTCCGACTTGGCCACTTCACGGCCCACGAAGCTCGACTTGCCCGAGTCCGCGACGGCGCCGACCGTTTCGACGGCGGCCGAACCGCCCGTGGCTGCGGCGGCGTCGAAGCCGGTGCCGCGCACGGTGATGACTTTGACGTTGTCCGTCGACTGCACGGTGGCGATGGCGTTGCCGGCGTAGATCGGACGCTCGAACGTGTCGGGCGAGTCGACCTTGGTGATTTCCGAGATCTGGGCGACGTCCAGCTTGGCAGCCACGCGCGGCAGCACGTTCTTGCCGAAGGCCGAAGCCGGCGCCAGGATGTGCGAGTAGTTGCCGGCGACGGCCAGGATCTGCTCGGCGACGTTTTCGGCGAGGCCGTCGGCGAATTGCGGCGCGTCGGCGACCAGCACTTTCGATACGCCCGCGACTTTCGCCGCTTGTTCGGCGACGGCGCCGCAACCGCTGCCGGCGACGAGGATGTGGACGTCGCCGCCGCATTGCGCGGCTGCGGTGACGGTGTTCAGGGTGACAGCCTTCAGGTGGGCGTTGTCGTGTTCAGCAATGACGAGTGCGACCATGGATGAAATTCCTTAATTAGATGACTTTGGCTTCGGTGCGCAGTTTCTGCACCAGGGTCGCGACATCGGGCACCTTGACGCCGGCGGAACGCTTGGCCGGCTCGGTGACCTTGACGGTCTTGAGGCGCGGCGTGACGTCGACGCCCAGGTCTTCCGGCTTGACGGTCGTCAGCGGTTTTTTCTTCGCCTTCATGATGTTCGGCAGCGTGACGTAGCGCGGCTCGTTCAGGCGCAGGTCGGTGGTGATGATGGCCGGCAGGCTCAAGGCCACGGTTTCCAGGCCGCCGTCCACTTCGCGGGTCACGGTGACTTTGCCGTCTTCCAGCACGACTTTCGAGGCGAACGTCGCTTGCGGCCAGCCCAGCAGCGCAGCCAGCATCTGGCCGGTCTGGTTCGAATCGTCGTCGATCGCCTGCTTGCCCAGGATGATCAGTTGCGGCTGCTCTTCGACGGCCAGCGCCTTCAGCACCTTGGCCACGCCCAGCGGTTCGATCTCGGCACCGGTCTCGACCAGCACGCCGCGGTCGGCGCCGATCGCCATCGCGGTACGCAGGGTTTCCTGAGCCTGGGCCACGCCGCAGGTCACAGCCACGATCTCGGTGACCTTGCCGCTTTCCTTCAGACGCGTGGCTTCTTCCACGGCGATCTCGTCGAACGGGTTCATCGACATTTTGACGTTGGCGATATCGACGCCACTGCCGTCGGACTTGACGCGGACCTTGACGTTGTAGTCGACCACGCGTTTGACGGGTACCAGGACTTTCATAGTGTGCCTTTGGAAAATGGGTGAAGACTAAAAATGATCCGAATTATAAAAGCAAATGCCGTTCAGGTCAGAATTAAAGCACGATCGTGCGTTTTTCGGTTAGAGGAAATACCCTAATCGTGCTGGATTGTGCGTTATCGGGTTCTCGGAAGAAAGCTGGCGGTTTGCCGGCGTGTGGTTGGCCTGCCCGGCGGGCCGGCGATGGGACGGCTCGACGGTTCGACGTGGATAGTCGGTGTTACTTACGGCGGAGCCAGAACGTGAATTCGCCGTTGATGTGGGTGTGCGCCAGCAGGGCATTGCCCGTCTGCTTGGCGAATGCCTGGAAGTCGCGTACCGAACCGGTGTCGGTGGCGACGATGCGCAGCACTTCGCCACTGGCCAGTTCAGCGAGGGCCTTCTTGGCCTTCAGGATCGGCAGCGGGCAATTCAAGCCACGCGCATCCAGGTCTTTCTGGACCTCGATGGTGCCGGTGTCGATTATGGTTTCGCTCATCGATTGCCTGCTAGTTGGTAGGGCATGGACCCGATAGTACTCCAATTAGCCCATTATGACGCGCCGCACCAAAATTTGGTATCCATGTTGCGTTGTAACAACGTCAATTCACAATGCATGCGCCGCCGCAACAATTTCGTTGCGGCGGCGCGTCGGCGTTACGCGGAAACGCGCTCGCCGACCCAGCCGGCCACGCCAGCCAGCGCCTGCGGCAGCGCGGCAGGCTCCGTACCGCCGGCCTGGGCCATGTCAGGACGGCCGCCGCCCTTGCCGCCGACCTGCTTGGCGACGAAGTTGACCAGATCGCCCGCCTTGACCTTGGACGTGGCATCCGCGGTCACGCCGGCGATCAGGCTGACCTTGCCGTCCGCGACCGACGCCAGCACGATGGC
The DNA here is from genome assembly GCF_001941825.1 of Massilia putida. Classification (NCBI taxonomy): domain Bacteria; kingdom Pseudomonadati; phylum Pseudomonadota; class Betaproteobacteria; order Burkholderiales; family Oxalobacteraceae; genus Massilia; species Massilia putida. Next base: position 5,626,910 of record NZ_CP019038.1, on the reverse strand, counting down.
GGCCGTTTTGAGCTTGTCCTTCAGCTTGTCCATCGTCTCGCGCAGGCCAGCCACGTCCGCGCCTTCCATCGTCGCGGCCAGCACCTTGATGCCGTTCACGTCGATCGCCTTCGTCGCCAGCTCGTCGCCCTGGCCGGCAGCCAGCTTCGACTTGAGCGCCGCGATTTCCTTCTCGAGTGACTTGACCTGGTCCTGCACCTGGCCGATACGGGCCGGCAGTTCGTCCGGGCTCGTCTTCAGCGCGCCGGCCGCTTCGTTCAGCTTGCGGTTGATCGATTGCACGAGAGCCAGCGCGCCCTCGCCCGTCACGGCTTCCACGCGGCGGATGCCGGCGGCCACACCCGATTCGGACACGATCTTGAACAGGCCGATGTCGCCCGTGCGGGTGACGTGCACGCCGCCGCACAGTTCCTTCGACGAGCCGATGTCCAGCACGCGCACGGTGTCGCCGTATTTCTCGCCAAACAGGGCCATGGCGCCGTGCTTGATCGCGTCGTCCATCGACATGTGGTGGGCCACGGTCGCATGGTTCTGCAGGATCTCGGCATTGACGATCTGCTCGACCTTGGCGATTTCCTCGGCGGTCAGCGGGGCGTTGTGGCTGAAGTCGAAGCGGGTCTTGTCCGGATCGACCAGCGAGCCCTTCTGCTGCACGTGGCCGCCCAGCACTTCGCGCAGGGCCTTGTGCATCAGGTGCGTCGCCGAGTGATTGCGGATGGTGCGGGCGCGTTTCACTTCATCGACTTGCGCGTCGACCATGTCACCGACTTTCAGCGAGCCCGACTGCAGCACGCCGTGGTGGCCGAACACTTCCGCTTGGATTTTGAGGGTGTCCTCGACTTCGAACACGCCGCCCGGCGATTTCAGCAGGCCCTTGTCGCCCACCTGGCCGCCGGATTCGGCGTAGAACGGCGTCGTGTCCAGCACGACGATGCCGTCCTGGCCGGCCTTCAATTCCTGCACGGGCGCGCCGGCCGTGTACAACGCGACGACGCGGCTGTTGTGCACGAGGGCTTCGTAGCCGACGAACCTGGTCTTTTCGCCCGAGTACTCGACGTTGGCGGCCATCTTGAACTTGCCGGCGGCGCGGGCCGTCTTCTTCTGCTGCTCCATGGCGGCGGCAAACCCTTCCTCGTCCAGCTTGATGCCGCGCTCGCGGCAGATGTCCGCGGTCAGGTCGAGCGGGAAGCCGTAGGTGTCGTACAAGGTGAAGGCGGTGGCGCCGTCCAGGTGCTGGGGGTCCTTGGCGAGCTGCGCTTCCAGGATCTTCATGCCGTGCTCGAGGGTCTCGCCGAAACGCTCTTCCTCGGCCTTCAGCACCTGCATCACGCGCTCTTTCGCGTCGCGCAGTTCCGGATAGGCGGCGCCCATCTCGATGTCCAGGTCGTCGACGAGCTTGAAGAAGAACGGTTTCGTCTGCCCCAGTTTGTGGCCGTGGCGCAGCGCGCGGCGGATGATGCGGCGCAGGACGTAGCCGTGGCCTTCGCTGCTCGGGATGATGCCGTCGACGATCATGAAGCTGGCCGCGCGGATGTGGTCGGCAATCACCTTCAGCGAGTTGTTCGCCAGGTCGGTCGCACCGGTCTCGCGCGCGGCGGCCTTGATCAGGTTCTGGAACAGGTCGATCTCGTAGTTCGAGTGCACGTGCTGCAGCACGGCGGCCAGGCGCTCCAGGCCCATGCCGGTGTCGATCGACGGCTTCGGCAGCGGGGTCAGCACGCCCTGCTCATCGCGGTTAAACTGCATGAACACGAGGTTCCAGATCTCGATGAAGCGGTCGCCGTCTTCTTCCGGCGATCCCGGAGGACCGCCCCAGATCTCGGGGCCGTGATCGTAGAAGATTTCGGTGCACGGGCCGCACGGGCCGGTGTCGGCCATCTGCCAGAAGTTGTCCGATGCGTAGCGCGCGCCCTTGTTGTCGCCGATGCGGATGATGCGCTCCGTCGGGACGCCGATTTCGTTCGCCCAGATGCCATAAGCTTCGTCGTCTTCGAAGTAGACGGTGATGGTCAGCTTGTCGGCCGGCAGGTTATAAACCTTGGTCAGCAGTTCCCAGGCAAAGTGGATGGCGTCGCGCTTGAAATAATCGCCGAAGCTGAAGTTGCCCAGCATTTCGAAGAACGTGTGGTGACGCGCGGTGTAGCCGACGTTTTCCAGGTCGTTGTGCTTGCCGCCGGCGCGCACGCAGCGCTGCACGGTGGTGGCGCGCTTGTACGGGCGCGTATCCAGGCCCAGGAACACGTCCTTGAACTGCACCATGCCGCTGTTGGTCAACAACATCGTCGGGTCGTTGCCCGGCACGAGCGGGCTGGAGCGGACGATCGTGTGGCCTTTGGACTCAAAGAACTTGAGAAACTTTTCGCGTATTTCGGTGGATTTCATGTCGTAGGGGCGGATTTAGGCAGCTTGCTATATAAAGAAAATTGATTATAGCGTAGGGTGGACGGCTAGACACGCGGCGTCTGCTCAGCCGTAACGGCGGCGCCGTGCACGCTACGATTGACCGGAGGCGTTAGCGCGGGCACGCGCATCAGCGCAGCAACGCCAGCACGGCCCGCGGCTCACCATTGGCCTGCGTGAGCATCGCGGATGCCGCCTGCTGCAGGATCTGCGTGCGCGTCAGTTGCACCGTATCGCCCGCATAATCGATGTCCTGGATGCGCCCGCGCGACGCTTCCAGATTCATCGATGCCGTCTGGTTATTGCTGGCCACGACGTCCATGCGGTTGCTGTAGGCGCCCACCTGCGTGCGCTGCTCGCCGACGAGCGCCAGCGCATCGTCGATGCGCAGCAGCGCCACCGCCGTGTTGTGCAGGTCCAGGTCGCCGAGGCCCAGCGCGCTCGCGTTCACGGCCGTGAACTGCATGTCGATCAGGTCGCCGGAATCCGCGCCGGCCTGGACCTGCACACGATGGATGGTCGGCCCGGCGCTGCCGATATCCGGATACTCGACCTTGAAATTGCGCAGCGGCTTCGCCGGCGTGCCGAAGCCGGCTTCGGCGACGACGCCCTGCGCGTCGCGCGACGGCCCGCCGTCCGCGTCGAGCCCGCCGATGGCCCCCGTGTCGGCATTCGTCAGGTTCATCGTGTTCGTGATGAAGTTGGCGCCATTGGCCGCGAAGTCCGCCATGAAATCGCTCGTATTCTGGTATTGCCCGCCCGTGACGGCCTTCAGGGCGGTGTCCAGGTCGGCCGTGCGGTGTGCGCTCAGATAGGTCATCAGCCCCTTCATGCCCCCGTTGACGCCCATGCTCTTCAGCCTGTCGTGCAGATAGCGCGACGCGACGTAGCCGCCTTCGTAGGTGAAACCGCCGCCCGCGATCGTCCCGACGATGTTGCTCGCCGTCTGGCCGCTGGCCAGCGCGCCGGCCACGCGCTCGTCCGCGCCCTGGATGAGCTCGGCCGTACCTTCGATGAACCATTGTGGGAAATTGAAACTGGTCGAGCGCAACATGATTGCGTGCACCATCTCGTGCGCAATGACGCGGTCGTCATACAGCGGGCCCGTGCCCCCGTCCGGGGTGGTGATGCCGCTGAAATCCGCCATGTCGATGTTCAGGGTGATGTCGCTGTCCGGCGCCGTCGAGCCCGAGACGGAGGCGAGCACGCCGCCCTTCCCGTCCGTCGTGTCGAGGTTGATCTTCAGGGTGGCACCGTCGGCCTGCAGGCCGTAGTACTGCTGGACCATGTCTTCGGCGGAGCTCAGCCAGCCAGCCCGGAGGCTGTCCAGCACGGCACGCTTGTTCTTGTCCTCGCCCGCGTTCGTGTTATCCGGAGAAAAAATCGCCTGGCCATTGAACGAGGCGCCGTTGCCGGTCTGGGTAATGTGGGTGAGGATCTGCTGCGCTTCCGCCTGCAGCTTGTCGCGGTCGCTGTCCGTGTACGACCCGTTGCCGGACGCCACGGCCAGTTCACGCAGGCGCTGCAAGCTGTCGGTAATGTTCGACAACGTGCTGTCCGCCACTTGCAGCATCGACGTCGCGTCGTTAATGCCGCGCATGGCCTGGCTCATCCCGGTCAGCTGCGACGACATGCGCGCCGCCAGCGCCTGGCCGGCGGGATCGTCGGCGGCACCCTCGATGCGCGCGCCCGAGCTCAGGCGCGCGATGAGGCGGTTCGCCTCGTTCGTGTGCTCGGCGAACTTGCGCTGGACGTTCAGGGACAGTGAATTGTTGTTGATCGAAAGTGACATAGGGACCGTGACCGGGGGCCGAATGTCATTAACGACAACGCGTTACAATTCTTGAGGAGAAACTACCGTTTAATTGAAAGCAGGACCGATGAGGTCGATCCGGTCCGTGCACAGCCCGTCCACGCCCCAGCCGAACAGTTCGCGCGCCCGCGCCGGCGCGTTGACGGTGTAGCAGAACAGGCCGAAGCCGGCGGCCTTGACCGCGGCGGCCTGGCCGCGCGTCAGCCGCATGTGGTTCGTGTGGATCGCGACCGCGTCCAGCGCCCGCGCACGCGCTTTCCAATCGGCCGGGAGCGATGACGTCAGCCAGGCGCGCGGCAGCGCCGGCGCGGCGTCCCGCGCGGCTTGCAGTGCCGCCTCGCTGAACGAGGACAGCAGCGGCGCCCGCTCCAGCCTGCCGGCGGCGAGTTCGTCGGCGAACATGGCCGCCGCCAGGCGCGCGACGACGGTGCCGGTCTGCGCGTCGTGGCCGGGCACGGGCTTGATCTCGATGTTCATCCACACGCCGTGCGCCTTGCAGTACTGCGCGAACTCGACGAACAGCGGCACCGGTTCGCCCGCGTAATCGGGCCCGAACCACGATCCCGCATCGCGCGCGGCGAGATCGGACGCGTCGATGTCCGCCACCGATCCCGCCCCGGCCACCGTGCGGCCCAGCTCGGGATCGTGCAGCACGACGGGGACGCCGTCGCGTGCCAGCATGACGTCGAATTCGATGGCGCGGAAACCGGCAGCCATGCCGCGACGCAGTCCGGCCAGCGTGTTTTCCGGCGCCAGCGTGCCGCCGCCGCGGTGTGCCACGATCCTGGGATAAGGCCACATGATGTCTCCTCGAGAAGATGGAATCAGGCGAGCGCGCGCGCCAGGGCGCAGAACCCGGCGAGATTGACGCCGACGGTCAGCCAGAACAAGTACTGGAACGGCACTTTGACGGTCTTGTGACGCAGCCATTGCTGCGCCAGCAATGCGCCGGGCCAGCCGCCGGCGAGACCCAGCAGGAGCAGGTCACGCTCGGGCGTGCGCCGCCCCCCGCGCCGCGCCGCCGCCTTGTCGTACGCATAGAGTGCGAAGCAGGCGCCGCTGGCCAGCCCATACGCGAGGCCCACCGCGGACGGCAGGCCGAAGGCCAGCGCGGCGTAGGCGTACAGGGCCAGGAACACCAGCAGGGGAAGATAACGCATTGCGCCAGCTTACGCGCCGGCTGTGGAAGTGTCCACTTGGCAAAGTCGCAAACCGAAACACCGTCAAATCAGGCCCGCGCGTTGTTTTTTCGCCGCCTTCGTCAGAAACCGGTTGTACGAGGCGCCGCCACTCTCTACCATAATAATTGCCACAACGCAACAATATTGCGCAAAAAGTAAATTTTTGCCGGAGAGCGCTGCGCTTGAAGCTTCCAGGAGCGTTGATCGTCCCTGGAAATACCAGACCGTTGGGAAGGAGTCGTTACCATGTTCATGAAATCAAGCTTGTGCCACGGTGCGTTCGCACTACTGGCCATATTCGCGATCGCTCCCGCCCAGGCGGAGATCGCGATCGTCGTCAATCCCAATAACCCGGTCACGCACATGGACCACAGCCAGGTGGCGCAGTTCTTCATCGGCGGGTCGAACAACCTCAAGCCTGTCGAATATACGGACAGCGCGCCGATCCGGGCAGAATTCTGCAAGAAAGTGCTGGAAAGAACCCCATCCCAGGTGAGAGCCATGTGGGCGCGCATCGTCTTCTCCAGCGCGGGCAAGGCGCCGCAGGAATTGAAGTCGGGCGCCGACGTGAAGAAAGTCATCAGCCAATCGCCGAACGCCATTGGCTACATTGAAAAATCCGAAGTCGATGACAGCGTCAAGGTCATTGCTGTGGTCGAGTGACCGTCATCGTGGAGAAAGTCATGAAAAAAACCCTGATCGCGCTGGCGCTCATGCCCGCGCTGGCGCAAGCCATCGACCTGGATTCGAGCGGCTCGTTAAAGCTGACCGGCTTCTATAACATTACCGGCGCCAAGGTCTTGAGCGGCGCGGCGCAAGGCGATTCGTCCCCCTGGACTTACCAACAGTGGAATTGCCCGTGCAGCATGCAGGGCTGGGAATACACGAGTGTGTACGAGAAGTCCAAGGGCTGGCAGTTCGACCAGGAATCGCTGCTGGGCTTGCAATTGCGCAAGGACTTCTCGCCCACCCTGTCGACGACCGTACAGGTCGTGGCCCGCACGATGAATCCGAACCACGGCTCGCGCCCCACCGTCGACTGGGCCTATGTCACCTGGAAGCCGTCGGAAGACTCTGCCTGGACCTTCCAGGCCGGCCGCCAGCGCATTCCGCTCTACTACTACAGCGATTATCTCTACATCGGCTACGCGTATCCCTGGGTGCGCCCGGCACCCGACGTGTACGGCTGGCCGATCTATGCATACGACGGCGCCAACGCCACCTACCGTACCCAGCTCGGCCAAAGCAACTGGGCGCTCACCGCGCACGCCTGGGCCGGCGGATTCACGCAGAAGAACGACGCCTACGACACGCGCATCTACTACACGACGCCGACGAATGAATCGTGGAAACGAATCCTCGGCAGCTATGTCGCCTTAAACAACGGCATCGTCGATGTCCGCGTCATGATGATGCACCACAACGACTCGGTCTGGCAGGACCAGAACGGCGTGCGCACCGATATCTATGCCGACCAGCCCACGCGCATCATGGGCTTGTCCGCCAACCTCGATTACAAGAACTGGCTGGTGAAGAGCGAGCTGGACCGCTTCGAACAGGTGGATGCGTCCAAGGGCATCAACAATGTCTACAAGTATGCGCTGATCGGAGTGGGCCACAGCTTCGGCAACTGGACGCCGATGTACACGTTCTCCCGCTATCGCACCGTGGCGGAGCCGATCGAGGGTCGCAATACGCAGTATGTGTCGCTGCGTTGGGATTTCGCGAAGGACGTGGCCCTCAAGGTACAGTACGACGTGTCGAAGGACCGCTCGCAGTACGCCTACAAGTTCTTCGGCGATTCGAAACACATGTCGGTGTCCCTGCAAGGCGTGTTCTGATCGCCCGACCGCCCGGGCCGCGCAAGGCGGCCCGGACGGACGTTTCACAGACGCGCGGCCGGTGCCTGCCGCCGCGCCCCTCCCCCTCGGTTGGACCACCCGCTCCGTTAGCGAACGTACGGAGGAATCCCGCGCGAACGCCTACCCTTGCCCTTCGACGTCTCAACGCAGGAGTACATCATGAGCTTTGATCTGGGCAACCTGTTGCAGCAATACCTGGGCGGTGCCAATCCGAACGTCAACCCGGCGCAGGCCGAGACCGATTTCGACCACGTGGCGCAGAACGTGCCGCGCGCCACCGTCGCGCAGGGCGTGACCCAGGCGCTCCGTTCGGACCAGACGCCGCCGTTCCCGCAGATGGTCAGCCAACTGTTCAGCAACAGCAATCCCGACCAGCGTGCCGGCATGCTGAACCATCTGCTGGCCAATGTGGGGCCGTCCATCCTGTCGTCCGTCGCGGGCGGCGCGCTCGGCAACCTGCTGGGCGCCGACCAGGCCCGCGTGTCGCCGGAACAGGCTGACCAGGTGTCGCCCGAACAGGTGCAGGAACTGGCCGCCAAGGCCGAACAGCAGAATCCGGGCATCGTCGAGCGCATGGGCGACTTTTATGCCGAACACCCGACCCTGGTCAAGGCCATCGGCGGCGCCGCGCTGGCGATCGCGCTCGGCCACATGGCGCAAGACATGCAGCGCCATTGAGCGCATCCGTCAATCACCGAAAGGATTCGATATGGGCATTCTGAGCAATATCTTCCACAAGATTTTCCCGTCCTCGCACCCTGCCGCGCAGAACAGCGGACAGGCGGACCCGGGCGCCCAGCAACGCGCCCCGCAGCCGACGCAACAGCCCACGCAGCAGCCGGCCCAGCAGCCCGCGCAACAGCCGCAGGCGGCCCCGGCCGCGCCGGCGATGCAGCAGGTCGACGTGGAAGCCGTCCTGAACAATATGCAGCAGCAATCTGGCCAGCAATTGAATTGGCGCACGTCGATCGTCGACCTGCTCAAGCTGCTCGGCCTCGATTCCAGCCTACAGGCCCGCAAGGAACTGGCCGCCGAGCTGAACTACACGGGCGATACGAACGACTCGGCCACCATGAACATCTGGCTGCACCGCCAGGTCATGAACAAGCTGGCGGCGAACGGCGGCAAGGTGCCGGCCGACCTGAAGGACTAATCGGCCAAGCTGACGTTCGCCGGCGTGCCGCACGAAAAGCAATAGCGCGTGAAAGCGTTCTTGCGCGCGCTGCATGCCGGGCAGCGGTCGAACAGGCGATGCCGCAGTGCGGGCAATGGGCGAGGTGCTCATCCTTGTAGTTCGTCGCACGCTCGCATGACGGGCATACGCTCCTGGCGATGCGGTCCAGCGCCACGTCGTAGCGCATCGTCGTGCGGCGCTGCGCGTCGGGCATGGCTTCCGCTTCCTTCTGGCGCGCCAGCCACGCGTGCAGCCAGCGGATCGCGTAGCGGCCGACGACGACCGTCATGACGATCCCGACGCCGTAGCGCACATAGCCGCCATAGCTGGGCAGATACGGCACCAGCTCGACGAAGAACGCGAACAACGCGAAGAAGATGAAGCCCCACGTGAACGGCCAATAAGTGCCGTTGCGCTTAGTCTTGAACAGCCAGCCGGCCACCAGCAGCAGCGGCAGGGTCACGGCGAGACGGATCAGGAAGACCTTGCGCGCGGCCCGCCGGGCGGCCTCGTTCGACGCTGCGCGCGCCGGTTCCAGCAGTGCCTCGCAGGCCGCATCCGCTTTCTGCTCGGCCTGCTTGGCGTCGAGCTCGACCTGCTCCTGGGCTTCGACACCGGCCAGCGCCGTGCGTTCCGCGGCGACGAGTTTGTCGAGCTCGCGGTTACGCGCGATCAGCTCCTCGTCCTGGTCCGGCCGCACCGTCGCGTGGCGGGTCGCGATCCAGTTGTCGAACGCGTCGCGCGCGCTGTTCGTGTTCGCCTGCGCGACCCGGTGTTTCTGCCGGGCCTGCTCCAGCGCCGCATCGGCCTTCTCGCGCGTCGCCCGCGCGTCCCGCATCGCAGCCTGCAGCGGCCCCGCCTTGGCCGGATCGAGGAACTGTTCGGGAGGAGGCACGGGCTCCAGGACCATGACGTTGTCGACGACCTGGTTACCGAGCCCGGTCAGGAATCCGGCAAACACGAACGCGACGAGCCACAAGGCCCGGCGCATCCATTGCTCGGTTAGGCGCAAACCCTTGCTCATGGCACTCTCCATCGATGGCGGAAGCCGCAGCTTGCCATCAATACATGGAGTGGACCATCAGAAAGCGCAAAGCCATCGCCTTGCGCTACCTCACGTCGCGTCTGTCGCTACCCGATGCGGTTTAGAAGTAAGACAAACCGAGAGCCTTGCGCACCTCGTCCGTCGTGCGCGCCGCCACCTCGCGCGCCTTCATCGTGCCTTCCTTGAGGATTTGCATGACCTGGCCCTTGTCCTTGGCCAATTCCTCGCGGCGGGCGCGGATCGGCGCCAGCATGTCCTGCAGGATGCCTTCCAGGCGCTTCTTGACGATGGAATCGCCCAGGCCGCCGCGCACGTAATGGGCCTTCATCTCGGCGAGGCCTTCCTTGTCGGTGTCGAACGCGTCGAGGTACAGGAACGCGACGTTGCCTTCCAGGTGGCCCGGGTCCGACACCTTCAGGTGCAGCGGGTCCGTGTAGACCATCTTGACCGCGGCGCGGATCTCGTCGGCGGAAGCGCCCAGGTTGATGGTATTGCCCAGCGACTTGCTCATCTTGGCCTTGCCGTCGATGCCCGGCAGGCGGCCCACTTCGGGCACGATCGCCTTGCACTCGACGAGGATGTCGCGGCCGGCATTGCGGTTGAACTTGCGCACGATCTCGTTGCACTGCTCGATCATCGGGATCTGGTCCTCGCCGACCGGCACGATCGTCGCCTTGAACGCGCTGATGTCGGCGGCCTGGCTCGCCGGGTACGTGAGGAAGCCGGCCGGGATGTCGCGCTCGAAGCCGCGCACGATGATTTCCTGCTTGACGGTCGGGTTGCGCTCGAGGCGCGCGACGGTCACGAGGTTCAGGTAATAGAAGGTCAGCTCGGCCAGTTCCGGGATCTGCGACTGGATGAGGATGGTCGATTTGGCCGGGTCGATCCCTACGGCAAGGTAATCGAGCGCCACCTCGATCACGTTCCGGTGTACCTTACCAATATCATCCATGTTGTCCGTGAGCGCCTGGGCGTCCGCGAGCATGATGAACTGGCGATATTGGTCCTGGTATGTAACGCGATTGCGGAGGCTGCCGACGAAGTGACCGAGGTGCAGCGGCCCGGTGGGCCGGTCGCCGGTCAGGATGATGGGCGTGGTAGCGGTAGGGGTTTGCAGACTCATCGAGTTTTCCTTGGGTGGTTGACCGCCCTGCCTCGATCCTGCCGCGCCAACAAAAACGCCACCTTGGAATCGAGGCGGCGTTTCGGAATACCTATCCAATTCACTGGCCGCGCGCAATCAGCGGCGCCACCAGGTGAGAACAGGATGTGGATACGAAAAATTCATGGATGGCATGGTTGCAGGTTGACGCGCCGCTGTCAACCGCCACCGTTCGAAAGCCAAAACGCTTCCCCGACTTTTTTGCCAGTTCGGGACCATGCTGGATTTTTCGTTGCAATAAAACTAACAAATTGGTGATTTATGGATTCTACGAAGAGCACGAACAGCCACGCCCGCCCTCTGGAACTCTGGGGCGGCCTCGAATGCACCGTCAACCGCGTCCGCGACGACTACTTCCACCAGCTCGACCGTAACGGCCACGCCACCAGGGCCGACGACATCGACCGTTTCGCCTCCCTCGGCATCCGCGCCATCCGCTATCCCGTGCTGTGGGAACGCACGGCGCCGGATGGCGTCCACGCCGCCGACTGGACCTGGCCAGACGCGCGCCTGAACGCGCTGCGCGCCCACGGCATCACGCCGATCGCCGGCCTGATCCACCACGGCAGCGGCCCGCGCCACACGAGCCTCGTCGATCCCGCGTTCGCCGAGCAGCTGGCCGAATACGCCGGCGCCGTCGCCGCGCGCTATCCATGGATCGAGTACTACACGCCCGTCAACGAACCCTGCACGACGGCACGCTTCGCCGGCCTGTACGGCGTGTGGTATCCGCACGGCCGCGACGACCGGACGTTCGTGCAGGCGCTGCTGAACCAGTGCCGCGCCGTCGTGCTGGCCATGCGCGCGATCCGCGCCGTCAATCCGGACGCGAAACTCGTCCAGACGGACGACCTCGGCAAGACCTACAGCACGCCCGAGATGGCGCAGGTGGCCGAGTTCTACAACGAACGCCGCTGGCTCGCGTGGGACCTGCTGTGCGGCATGGTCGGCCCGGACCATCCGCTGTGGTCGTACCTGACGAAGGCGGGCATCCCAGCCGACGACATCCTGTGGTTCCGCGACAATCCGTGCCCGCCGGACATCATCGGCGTCAATTACTACGTGACGAGCGAGCGCTGGCTCGATCACCGCCCCGACCGCTATCCGGCCCACCATCGCGGCATGGCGGACGGCATCCCGTGCGCCGACATCGAAGCGTCGCGCGCGCTCGCGACACCGACCGCCGGCATCGCCCCGCTGCTGCATGAAATCTGGGACCGGTACCACATCCCGCTGGCCGTCACCGAGGCCCACATCGACGCCAACCGCGAAGATCAGCTGCGGTGGCTGCTGGAAATCTGGGAAGCGGGCAAGGAAGTGCGCGCGAACGGCGTCGACCTGCGCGCGGTGACCGTCTGGTCGCTGCTCGGCTCGTTCGACTGGAACAGCCTCGTCACCCGCAACAACGGCTATTACGAACCGGGCCCGTTCGACGTGCGCGCGCCCGAACCGCGCGCGACGGCCGTCGCGCGCATGATGCGCGAACTGTCGTCCGGGACGCCGCTGTCGCACCCGGTGCTGCGCGGCCAGGGCTGGTGGCGCCGTCCGGGCCGCTGGCTGTGCCAGCCCGTGGCGACGCCGGATGCGCTGACGTCCATCACGGCCGACGGCCACACGCTCGTCGGCAAGGATGCGGCGCCGATCCTGATCACGGGCGCGACGGGCACCCTGGGCCGCGCCTTCGCCCGCATCTGCCGCAAGCGCAACCTCGCCTACCGCCTGCTGTCGCGCCAGGACATGGACATCACCGATCCCGCCTCCGTCGACCGCGCCCTCGACAGATACCGCCCGTGGGCCGTCATCAACACGGCCGGCTACGTGCGCGTGGACGATGCCGAGCGCGACGCCGAACGCTGCTTCCGCGAGAACGCGATCGGCCCGGCGATCCTCGCCGCCGCCTGCGCCCGCCACGGCGTGCACCTGACGACGTTCTCCAGCGACCTCGTGTTCGACGGCGCCCTCGACCGGCCGTATGTGGAAAGCGATACCGTCGCCCCGCTCAACGTCTACGGCCGCAGCAAGGCCGAGGCCGAGTTGCGCGTGCAGGACAAGCATCCGGGCGCGCTCGTCGTGCGCACGAGCGCGTTCTTCGGCCCGTGGGACAAGTACAACTTCGTCACGCTGGCGCTGGGCGCGCTGGAACGGGGCGAACCGTTCCGCGCCGCGCACGACATGGCGGTGTCGCCGACGTATGTGCCGGACCTCGTACACGCCTGCCTCGACCTCGCGATCGACGGCGAATCCGGCGTCTGGCACCTGGCCAACGTCGGCACGCTGACGTGGGTCGAGCTCGCTGAACGCGCGGCCACGCGGGCCGGCGTCGACGCGAGCCGACTCGAAGCCGTGTCGACCGAGTCGATCGGCTTCGCGGCGCCGCGCCCGCGCTACACGGGGCTGCACAGCGAACGGGGCATCCTGTTGCCGGGGATCGATCATGCGCTCACGCGCTACCTCGAGCTGCGCAACGAGATCGACCAGGAGATGGAAGAGGTGATCCTCATGGCGGAGAGCCGCCAGGCGTAATCCCGGCGCATGGTGGGCACGTTTCGTTCGCGCCCCCGGCCTCGAATGCCCGCCCGACGGCATCGCAGCCGTAGGGTGGGCGGCCTCCGCCCACGCGTTAGAATTGCCGGAACTTCTGTCCAACAAAGGCCGCCCGTGCAAGAGCAACACGCATTCCCCTTCCTGCGCGAAATCCTGCTGTTCCTCGCCCTTGCCGGCATCCTGATCCCGCTGCTGCAGCGCCTGCGCATCAACCAGGTGCTGGGCTTCCTCGCCATCGGCGCGCTCCTCGGTCCGTTCGGCCTCGGGCGCATCGCGCAGGACTTCGCCCCGCTCGGCCTCCTCACGTTCCCCAACAACGACAACGTCGCCATGCTGGCCGAGCTGGGCGTGCTGTTCCTGATGTTCATGATCGGCCTGGAGCTGTCGGCCGCGCGCCTGTGGGCCATGCGGCGCTGGGTGTTCGGCACGGGCAGCGCGCAAGTGCTGCTGTGCGCCGCGCTGATCGGCGCCGCGGCCTACTTTCTGCTCGACCGGCGGCTCGACGCGGCGCTCGTGCTGGGTCTCGTGCTGTCGCTGTCGTCGACGGCCGTCGTCATGCAGCTGCTGGCCGAGAGCCAGCGCACCGCGAGTCCGGTCGGCCAGGCCGCGTTCGCCGTGCTGATGCTGCAGGACCTCGCCGTGGTGCCGATCCTGATCCTGGTCAAAGCGCTCGGCACCGAGAATGCGGACACCAACGTCGCGGCCGTCGCCCTGCTCGCGATGGTCAAGGCGGCCGTCGCCATCGCATTGATCTATCTGATCGGCGGGAAGATCGTGCACCCGCTGTTCCGCGCATTCGCCCGCCACCGCCAGCCGGACGTGTTCATGGCCTTGATTCTCCTGTCGACGTTCGGCATCGCCGCGCTGTCCCACCTGGCCGGATTGTCGATGGCGTTGGGCGCTGATCGCCGGCCTGCTGCTGGCCGAGACGGAGTTCAAGCACGAGGTCGAGCTGATGGTCGAACCGTTCAAGGGCCTGCTCATGGGCCTCTTCTTCATGACGGTCGGCATGGGCATGGACGCGCTGCAGATCGTCGACGCGCCGCTGTGGCTCGCGTGCGCCGTGCTCGGACTCGTGCTCCTGAAGGCGGTCGTCATCGCGCCGCTGCTGCGCCTGGGCGGCCTGCCGTGGGGCCGCGCGATCGAAGGCGGCCTGCTGCTCGGCCAGGGCGGCGAGTTCGCGTTCATCGTCATCGGCTACGCGATCGCGATGAAGCTGCTGGACGGCGCCGTCGGCGCGCGCGTGATGCTGGCCGTCGGCCTGTCGCTGTTCATCACGCCGCTGCTGGCGCGGATCGGGCACGCGATCGGCGAACGCTGGGCCGAGCGCACGAGCGCGGCACCAGCGCAGGGCGACGACAGCGAACTGGATGAAGCGCGGGGCCGCGTGATCATCGCCGGCTTCGGGCGCGTCGGCCAGCAGCTGGCCAAGCTGCTCGCCGAGCAGGGCATCCCATACATCGCGTTCGAGAACGATGCGAAGCTCGTCTCGCGGCTGCATGCGGCAGGCAGGCCCGTCTGGTTCGGCAACGCGGCGCGGCCGGAGCTGCTGCGCCGCGTGCACGCTCACGAGGCGCCCGCGATCGTGCTGACGATGGACCATCCGGCATCGGCCCTGCAGGCCGTGCGCGGCATCCGGCGCGAATTCCCCCACGTGCAGCTGTACGCGCGTTCGCGCGACGAGAAGCACGCGCGCACCCTCAAGCAGGCCGGCGCCAGCGTCGTCGTGCCGGAAACGCTGGAAGCGAGCCTGCAGTTGTCGGCCTTCGTGCTCGAAGGGATGGGACTCGACGAACGCGTCGTCGACGACATCGTCGACCGCGAGCGCGACCAGTTCGTCTCCACGCTGGACGAGACGCGCCACGTATAATTCCCGCCGGGAACAATAACTCTTCAATCGGAGACAGAATGGCATCCATTCAGAACGGACCGCACAACGGTCCGGATCAACGACCCCAGGGCGCGCTGGGCCACATCCGCGTGCTCGACCTGTCACGCGTGCTGGCCGGGCCGTGGTGCTCGCAGAACCTGGCCGATCTCGGCGCCGACGTGATCAAGATCGAACGCCCCGGCGCCGGCGACGACACGCGCGCCTGGGGCCCGCCGTACGCGCCGGACGCTTCCGGCCGGCCGACCACCGAAGCGGCCTACTACCTGTCGGCGAACCGCGGCAAGCGTTCGCTCACGGTCGACATCGCGAGTCCCCAGGGCCAGGCGCTGCTGCGCGACTTGGTACGCCATTGCGACGTCGTGCTGGAAAACTTCAAGGTGGGCCACCTCAAGCGCTACGGCCTCGATTACGCATCGCTGCAGGCGATCAAGCCGGACCTCGTGTACTGCTCCATCACGGGCTTCGGCCAGGACGGGCCGTACGCGCACCGCGCCGGCTACGACTTCCTGATCCAGGGCATGGGCGGGTTGATGTCCGTGACGGGCGAGCGCGACGACCTGCCGGGCGGCGGTCCGCAAAAAGTCGGCGTCGCGCTGACCGACCTGATGACAGGCATGTACGCAACCATCGCCGTGCTGGCCGCGCTGACCCACCGCGATCGCACGGGCGAAGGCCAGCACATCGACATGGCGCTGCTCGACACGCAGGTCGCGATGCTCGCCAACGTCGGCAGCAATTACCTGAACAGCGGCAAGCGCCCGAAACGCTGGGGCAATGCGCACGCCAACATCGTGCCGTACCAGACGTTCGCATGCAGCGACGGCCACATCATCGTCGCCGCCGGCAACGACGGCCAGTACCAGAAATTCGTCGAAGCGGGCGGCCGGCCGGAACTGGCGCGCGACCCGCGCTTCGCCACCAATCCGCTGCGGGTGCAAAACCGCGACGTGCTCGTGCCGCTGCTGGCCGACATGGTGCGCGAGCGGCCGCGCGACGCGTGGATCGCGATGCTGGAAGCGGTGGGCGTGCCGTGCGGTCCGATCAACGATCTGGACGAGGTGTTCGCCAACGAGCAGGTGCGCGCGCGCGGCATGGAGTTCGCGCTGCCGCATCCGACGGCCGGCGAAGTGAAACTGGTGCGCAGCCCGATGCGCATGTCGGCCACGCCGGCGACGAGCAACCTGGCGCCGCCGCTGCTGGGCGAGCATACGGTCGAGGTCTTGCGCGACGTGCTGGGCAAGAGCGACGAGGAGATCGCCGCCCTGCGCGCGGGCGGCGTGGTGTGACGTCGGGCGGCGCGCTGCCGCACGCAGGGATCAGTGCAGCTTGTGCTTCAGGTCCGACAGCTCGGCGTGCACGCGGGTCACGGCCGCTTCCAGGTGAGCCGGCATGGTCGGCAGCGAACGGCTGATGCGCTTGGCTTCGTCGCCCATGTCTTCCAGGTTGTCCACGCATTGCTGGATGCGCTGCTGGTCGTTCGACTGCATCACGCTCTGCGCCTGCTTGGCTTCGCGCGACAGCTTGTCGATGACGTTGCGGATCTCGTCCGGTGCGTCGCCCGCCTGCTGGCAAGCCTGTTCCGCCTCTTGGATGGTTTGCTGAATATGAGTGAATCGCTGCTGGATTTCGTTTGCTTGCAACATGACGTAACTCCTTGCATTGATGGCACGTGTCCGCATCCGGCTGGGGATGCGGGGCTGGAGCGTCATGGTAGTCCTGTTGGGAATCAAGAGGCGCACGAACCGCATTGACGAGTTCGGCAGCCCACCTCGGAATTGCCGAATTTGATGACTCAAACGATTGGTGGGCACGTTTCATGTGAGGTCCCGACCTCGCATGAAACGTGCCCACCCTACGGCTGCGGTTACACGTACGGGTGGGCTCCCGAGCCCACCCTACGGTCACGGATACTCGGCGTCGATCTCGGAGCCCGCATAATTCTCGAGCTCGACGAACAATTCCTTCATCGGCACCCTGCCCGCGATATTCTGCAGCAGGATGCTGTTGCGGTAACTGGCGATGCGGTCCGCGATGATGGCCCGGTGCGGTGCCGGAATGTGTTCGAGCAGCGCGGCCCAGCCCGCGTCGAAATCGGGCTTGCCCTTGCGGACGGTCTGCACGAAGCGTTCGAATTCCTTCTGCCCCGTGCGCGCGACGATGCGCCCGCCGCCCTCGACGCCGAAGATGATCGCGAGCGCGATCACGCCTTCCGCATTCAGGTCCGGATCCTTGACGGGCCCTTCCCAGTGATGGCGGCGCAACCACTGCGCGGCACGCACGACGGCCTGCACCTCCTGGCGCTGCTTGAGCTGGCCCAGATAGCGCTCGTAGCCGGACCACGTTTCGCCCGGGTCGGCCGTGCAGATGTCGACGAACAGTTCCTTCAGGCGCCGCGCCGAGTACACGGGGTCGTTGTCGAACTCGCCGATCAACGTGTCTTCCGGCAGCGCCGCGAGTTCGCGGATCAGGCGGAAGCCCTGCTGGAACACGTATTCCGCGCCCTCGCCCAGCAGCACGTCGAGCGCGTCCAGGTCGCCCTGTTCGCCCTCCGTTTCGACGAGGTGTTCGAGGCCCAGCGACACGCAGCCGATGGTCAGCAGCTGCGCCCGCTGGATGCCTTCGGCCGTGCGGTCGTTGGTGAACTTTTCGGCCACCATCGCCGTGATGCCGGACAGCTCGTCGGCAAGGCCCGCCGCCTCGTCGTCGGCGGCATGTTGCGGGATCAGCCGGATTGCGCGGATCAGCCGGGGCAGTTTTTCGATGACGATGGCAGGCAGCATCGATGCGCTCGCTCCCGTCACGAGAAGATGTCCGTGCCCATGCTGCGGCGGCCGCTGCGGCGTTGCAGGCTGCGGACGGACGGCACTTGCTTGCGCAGGCGGTACAGCAGTTCGCGCGTGCCGCGCTGCTGGAATTCCGTCTCCTCGTCCGGATCGTCCGGCAGTTCGACGTCCGCGAGGTCGGCCGTGTTGCGGTATTCCGGGAACAGTTCCAGCAGCGAGCGCTGCCAGCCGTCCTCGCTGGCCTTGGCCAGGTCGACGGCGAGCGGCACGATGTCGCTGTCGGACGTCGTGTGCACGTTGATGTGCGGGCCGCGGTTGTTGATCTCGCCCGCCACTTCGAGGATCTCGCGCGGCGCCAGCGACCACACGATGGCGAACGCCGTCGCGCCGTAGTCGGTGGCGGACGCTTCCGTCAGCAGCTCTTGACGGCGCTCCTCGTCATCCGTCGCGTAGACGATGCCGTGGATGTGGTTGAACAGGTTCTCGGCGATGCGCTCGGGATCGTCCTCGATCATGTCGTCCGGCCACGTGGCGGCCAGGTAGGCGAGGCTTTCGGCCCAGGCCTTCGGCGGCACGAGCAGGGTCGCGACCGAGGTCTTGGCGCCGTCGAAACCGGCCAGGTGCAGCGCCGTCACCTGCGGCGGCAGCGTGGACAGCACCTCGGCCACGGCGTAGTCGCCATGCTCGTCGGCGGCCTGCGACAGCGCCTCTTCGGCGTGCTGCAGCGAGCCGGCCAGCACGAGTTCGCCGACCTGCTTGGTCAGCGCGGGCAGGTTGGATTTGTTGTCGTCGCTCATTCGCGGTCACCTCCTTCCTGGTCGAACAGCTGGGTGAACTCGTCGCCGACGGACGTTTCGTCGAGCTCCTCGTCGTCGCCTTCGTCGTCCTTCGCGAGCTGGTCGAGCGACTGGTCGTCGTCCTCCCAGCGGGCCTGGTTCTTGTACAGGAAGGCCGTCACGATGGCCTGGCGCGCCAGCTCGGGGTGGTTGTCGCAGATCGCGGCGTACATCGCGCGGCCTTCGTCGTCGCCGTCGCAATTAGCCATCGCGAACACCTTGGCCGGGTCGCCGCCTTCATAGTCATAGGCTTCGCGCATGAGGCCTTTCGGATCGGTGAAGCGGATGCGGTCGACGAGCGCGAACGCCATCATGTTGACGTCGTCGAGGCCGTCGCCATTGGCGTATTCGGACACGAGGGCCTGCACCATCATGTCGTAATTCTTGCGGTTGGGCGGGTCGCCCAGGGTGCCTTCGATCTGCCCTTCCAGCTCGCGCGACTGGAAGGCGAACTCCGGATGTACTTTTTTCATGATTGACTCGTATTCTGTTTGGATGCGTATTCAGGCCGCCAGCTCAGTTGGCTAAATTGACGCCGTTCAGGGCGAAGACCGAGCGCCACAATTCGAACGCCTCCGCCTCCGCGTCGAGCACGATGCGGTGGTTCACGCTCTGGTCGTATTCGGCACGCTTGACCGGGTCGGACAGGACCTCGTAGGCCTTCGTGACGGCCTTGAAGCGCGCTTCCGCGCCCGGTGCCTGGTTGCGGTCCGGGTGGTAGCGCATGGCCAGCGAACGGTAGACCTTCTTGATCTCGTCGTCGCCGGCATTCGGCGCGACGCCGAGGATCGCGTATAAGTTTTCCACTTGGAACTCTCCGGCTGTGGCCGAAATAACATTAAACCGAGATTATCCTATAGAAAGCGCCAACTTGACAGGCCGCTGCCGGGACGACGGCTCGCCCAGTATGGAGACTGCCTCCGGGGCAGACCGTGCGCTTGGCCACATAGCGGCCCGGATGCCGCCTTCTACGGTAAAATGCCGGGAATCATACCCATCCACAATAGGTTTCATGAGTAACGACAAGAACGCTGCGGCGGCCACCCCGTCGCCGAATTTTGTCCGCGCGATCGTCGAATCCGACCTCGCCGCGGGCACCCACACGCGGGCCGGCATGCCGTCCGTGATCACGCGCTTCCCGCCGGAGCCGAACGGCTACCTGCACGTGGGACATGCCAAATCGATCTGCCTGAACTTCGGCCTGGCGCGCGACTACCAGGGCCGCTGCCACCTCCGTTTCGACGACACCAATCCGGAAAAGGAAGACCAGGAATACGTCGACACGATCATGGACAGCGTCAAGTGGCTGGGCTTCACGTGGGAGCAAGGCGGCCAGGAATACCTGCACTACGCCAGCGACTACTTCGACCAGCTGTACGCGATGGCCGAATACCTGATCCAGAACGGCAAGGCTTACGTCGACAGCCAGAGCGCCGAAGACATGTCGCGCAACCGCGGCAACTTCGGCACGCCGGGCACGAACTCGCCCTTCCGCGACCGCCCCGCCGCCGAATCGCTGCAGATCTTCCGCGACATGAAGGCCGGCAAGTACAAGGACGGCGAACACGTGCTGCGTGCCAAGATGAGCGAGGATGCGATGTCCTCGCCCATCATGACGAACCGCGACCCGGCCCTGTACCGCATCCGCCACGCCCATCACCACCGCACGGGCGACAAATGGTGCATCTACCCGATGTACGACTTCACGCACCCGGTCTCGGACGCGCTGGAAAACATCACCCACTCGCTGTGCACCCTGGAATTCCAGGACCACCGCCCGTTCTACGACTGGCTCGTGGAGACGCTGGCCGACGGCGGCTTCTTCCAGCGTCCGGTGCCACGCCAGTACGAATTCGCGCGCCTGAACCTGACCTATGTCGTCACGTCGAAGCGCAAGCTGCGCCAACTGGTCGTTGACGGTGTCGTGACGGGCTGGGACGACCCGCGCATGCCCACGATCGTCGGCCTGCGCCGCCGCGGCTACACGCCGGAATCGATCCAGCTGTTCTGCGAGCGCATCGGCGTCTCGAAGGCCGACGGCTGGATCGACATGAGCACGCTGGAAGGCGCCCTGCGCGACGACCTCGACCCGAAGGCGCCGCGCGCCGTGGCCGTGCTCCGTCCGCTGAAGCTGATCGTCGATAACTTCCCGGACGGCGAGACGGTCGAGTGCAGCGCACCGGTCCACCCGCACCATCCGGAATGGGGCACCCGTTCGTTCCCGTTCTCGCGCGAGCTGTGGATCGAGCAGGAAGACTTCATGGAAGTGCCGGCCAAGGGTTACCACCGTTTCTACCCGCCGATCGACGACAAGCCGGGTTCGCGCGTGCGCCTGAAATACGGCTTCGTGACCGAGTGCACCGGGTTCGACAAGGACGAGAACGGCAACGTCGTGGCCGTGCACGTGAACTATTTCCCGGATTCGAAATCGGGCACGCCGGGCGCGGACAACTACAAGGTCAAGGGCAACATCACCTGGGTCAGCGCGCAGCACGCGCTCGAAGCGGAGGTGCGCCTGTACGACCGCCTGTTCCTCGATCCGCAGCCGGACGGCGGCGGCAAGGATTTCATGACCGCGCTGAACCCCAACGCGCTGGAAGTCGTCACCGCGTACCTGGAACCGGGCCTCGCCCAGGCCGCGCCGGACCAGCGCTTCCAGTTCGAGCGCCACGGCTATTTCGTCGCCGACCGCGTCGACTCCGTCCCGGGCAAGCCCGTGTTCAATCGCGTCACGACGCTCAAGGACAGCTGGGGCAAGTAATTCTTTGGCGCCCCTGCACGAGCCCGGCCCAGTCGATGAGCCGGGCTTTTTTTACCTTACAACTCTCCGACCTGCTAGGTTCGTCAGCCACGCAAGACAAGTAAGTTGCAATCAATAAACACACCCCTTGCCTGCCTGCGGGACCTCATGCCGACGACGCTGAGAGACACGTTTTCCGTTACCCGGTTTTCGTTCTGGACCGGCGCCATGCTGTCGACGCTGGTCGGCAGCCTGTTGTACATGGTCACTGCGCGTTCGATCGAAAACAATGCGTATGAGCGCTTCACCAACCACGCAAAATATGCCCAGAGCGTCATCAACGTCCGGGTGAAGTCATACAACGATCTGCTGCAGTCGACCGGCAGCATGATCCAGAGCATGGATATCATCACCCATCGCAAGCTTCATCAGTATGTGACCGGACTGGATCTGGCCAAGCACTTCCCGGCGGTCGACTCGATCAATTTTGCGACCCACGTCACCGATGAGCGGCGGGACATCTTCATCAAGGAACTGAGGAAGGAGATGCAGGGCCTTGTCGAGCTGCCCGCCCCGTTGGACATTGCGCCGCCAGGCAGGCGCTCGTCCTACCTCGTCATCTCGTACATCGAACCCGACCTGTCCAGTCCCGGGCATTACGGCGTTGACCTGTTGGCAAACCGCTATTTCGGCACGCAATTGGAAAAGTCCCGCGACGAAGGCACCGTTTACGCCTCCGGTACGCAGATCCAGCCCCTGTCGAAGCCGAACGACACCCATCTGGGCATGCGCATGCCCATCTATTACGGCAGCGGCCGGCTCGATACCGTAGCCGAGCGCCGCGCAGCTTACGCCGGTTCCCTCGGCATCGCCTTCAGCGTTCCGAAACTTCTCCACGGCGTCATGGACGAAGTGCCGATCACGGGGCTGCGCATGACACTGTACGACATCGGTCCCGGGCTGGATATCCATGGTCGTGACACGGGCTGCACGCCGCGCACACTGTTCGACAGCCGCGGCAGCGCCAGCGATCCCACGCCGCCGCTCGCCGGCGGCGACACCACGTTTTCGACGGCCCTTTCTCTGAATTTCCACGGCCGGACCTGGAAGACGATCTATTCGGCCCCCAAGACCGCGCTGTACACGGAATTCGACTCGTACTATCCGAAGCTGATGATGGCCTTCGGCTTCCTCGGCTCGATCCTGCTGTACGCCCTGCTGCACACGCTGACCTCGTCGCGCCGCGCCGCGCTCGCGCTCGCCCAGGAGATGACGAGCGAACTGCGCGAGAGCCAGAGCAAGCTGCAACTGTCGCACCAGAAACTCAGGCGCCTGGCCGACCACGCGTACCAGATCAAGGAAATGGAACGCAAGCGCATCGCGCGCGAAATCCACGACGACCTCGGCCAGAGCCTGCTCGCACTGCGCATCGAGGCCGAACTATTGGCCGGACGCACCAGGGGTACGCACAGCCACCTGCACAAGCGCGCGCGCGCCACCCTGCTGCAGATCGACACGACGATCAAGAGCGTGCGCCAGATCATCAACGACCTGCGCCCGACCGTGCTCGACCTCGGGCTGTCGGCGGCCGTCGAGTGGCAGGTCAACCAGTTCCAGCGGCGCACGGGGATCCAGTGCGAGATCCAGGACGACCACGGCGAGATCGCCCTTGCCGACCATTGCGCCACGGCCTTTTTCCGCATCCTGCAGGAATCGCTCACGAACATCGTCCGGCACGCCAACGCAACGCGCGTGAAGGTGGAGTTGCGCCTGAACGGCGGCTGGCTGTCGCTGACGGTGCGCGACAACGGTTGCGGGCTGCCGCCGGGCGGGCGCAACAAATACGGTTCGTTCGGCCTGGTCGGCATCGAGGAGCGCATCGTGATCCTCGGCGGCACCTGCGCCGTGTTCAGCGAGCCGGACGGCGGCACGACCGTGATGGTGTCCGCGCCCGTAGTGGGTGCTGTGCAACATCCGGTCCACGCACAATTCGAGCATGGACCAGGCTCTGCCCTGATCTAGTCCCCTATACTTCCCTCTTGCAATTCGCCGCCGCATGGGTGGCGAGGTTTTCTTTTGCCTTTATTTATCCCGGCCGGATAAATCCCTACCCTACCTTATGACAACTGTATATCCACATGAACAACTAATGTTGCTTCTTTGATAAATATCAATATCTTAACGAGTTGCCTGATTTAAATTGACTACATGTAAGACATGTTTGCGAATTAGACAGTGTATTGCCCGATGTCATCATATGCTCCAAGGAAATACTGTTTCCGGCAGTCGATTCACCGCTCACACCATAACTAGGGATTGCTGTACTTAACCATTACAAATGAGGATGACCATGAACGCCAATGACCTGTTCAAAGCCGTGATGCAACTCGACCTCCAACCGATCAAAACGAAGCTGATGCACGTGGAATCCGGCGAAGGCTGGAGTGCGGAAAAGGCCGATGCGGTCGAAAAAGAATACCGCCGCTTCCTGTGCCTGATGAAGCTGTACCCGGACGAGGACACCGCACCGCTGGTCGACGTCGACACGTTCTGGCATTACCACATCCTCGATACGATGAAATACGCCGCCGACTGCGAACAGGCATTCGGCTACTTCCTGCACCACTATCCGTATGTCGGCATGCGCGGCGAAGAGGACGAGCAGTTCCGCCTCGACAGCGGCAAACGCATGGGCGAACTGTACGAAGCCACCTTCGGCGAAGCCTATCCGGGCACGCAAGCCGTCGTCGAGCAGGTTTGCCGCGAAGAAGATGGCGGGCCGGGCACCGCCTATTGCGCCGGTCCCCGCGCGGAAACGGCCTACTGCGCGGGGCCGCGCAAGGAAACGGCCTACTGCGCCGGGCCGCGCGTGAAGGCGCAGGCCGCCCGTGGCGAAGGCGCCGTCGCGGCGACCGCTTACTGTGCCGGTCCCCGTGCCGAAACGGCCTATTGCGCGGGGCCGCGCAGGGAAACGGCTTACTGCGCCGGGCCACGCGTGAAGGTGCAAGCCGCCCGTGGCGAAGGCGCCGTCGCCGCGACCGCCTACTGTGCCGGTCCCCGCGCGGAAACGGCCTACTGCGCGGGGCCGCGCAAGGAAACGGCCTACTGCGCCGGGCCGCGCGTGAAGGCGCAGGCCGCCCGTGGCGAAGGCGCCGTCGCGGCGACCGCTTACTGCGCCGGTCCCCGCACCGAAACGGCCTATTGCGCGGGGCCGCGCAAGGAAACGGCCTACTGCGCCGGGCCGCGCGTGAAGGCGCAAGCCGCCCGTGGCGAAGGCGCCGTCGCGGCGACCGCTTACTGTGCCGGTCCCCGTGCCGAAACGGCCTATTGCGCGGGGCCGCGCAAGGAAACGGCCTACTGCGCCGGGCCGCGCGTGAAGGCGCAAGCCGCCCGTGGCGAAGGCACCGTCGCGGCAACCGCTTACTGCGCCGGTCCCCGCGCGGAAACGGCTTACTGCGCGGGGCCGCGTGTGAAGGCGCAGGCCGCCCGTGGCGAAGGCGCCGTCGCGGCGACCGCTTACTGCGCCGGTCCCCGCGCGGAAACGCCCTACCGCGCCGGGCCGGACAACAAACGAGCCGGACCGGACATCAATATGTGCCGTGCCGATATCGCCGCGGCCGTGTCACATGCCTGACCTTTCACCATGGGAAGACTGCGTCTCCGCGCGCCGTCTTCCAGCCGAAGCACCTGCCCGCTCACCTGCGGGCATTTTTCGTTCCGGCAGCGCCCGTTATGAATCGGTTCTGAACTATGCCGGACGACAACTCTTCGAACTGCTAGGTACGCCCGGCACTCAAGCGAAGTAATTTACAAAAATTAACATTGCATACCCGGCAGCGCCGGAACACATCTTGGGAAACGTATTTTCATGGCGACGACACTGAGAGACGCGTTTTCGGTCACCCGGTTCTCGTTCTGGGCCGGCGCCCTGCTGTCGTCCCTGGTCAGCAGCCTGCTGTACATCGTGACGGCTCACTCGATCGAAGGCGACGCCGAGGCGCGGTTCGTCAACCACGCGAAACACGCGCAAAGCGTCATCAGCGTCCGTCTCAAATCGTATACCGACCTGCTCCGTGCCGCGGGCAGCATGCTGCAAAGCACGGACATCATGACGCACCGCCGGTTCCACGAATTCGTGCGCGGGCTCGAACTGCCACGCAATTATCCGGCGGTCGACAGCATGAATTTCGCCGCGTATGTGAGAGAAGCCGACCGGTTGGCCTTCATGGACGACTTGCGCGAAGAAATGCAGGGCCACTTCGGCAAAGGCGTACAGATGGACATTTCACCGCCGGGCATCCGCCCCGACTATCTCCTGATCGCCTATTTCGAACCGGACCCGAAAAATCCGGCCTTGTACGGCATCGACCTCGCGATGAACCGCTACTTCAGCAAGCAATTGATGGATGCGCGCGACAACGGCACGCTCTATGCGGCCGGCACGCCGATTCTGCCACTGTCCTCGCCGAACAACATCTACCTGGGGATGCGCACGCCGGTCTACCACTTCGGCTTGCCGCTCGACACGGTCGAGGAGCGCCGCGCCGCCTACGTCGGTTCGCTCGGGATCGCGTTCAATATGCCGAAGCTGCTGCATGGCGTCATCGACGAGATCCCGATTTCCGGGATGCGCATGACCCTGTACGATATCGGGCCCGGCACCGACACCCACGGCCGGGATACCAGCGGACGGGCGCTCGCGCTGTTCGACAGCCGCGGCAGCGCCAGCGATCCCGCGCCGGCGCTCGACAGCGGCGACGATGTGTTCACGACGACGTTGCCGCTGAACTTCAACGGCCGCCCCTGGAAGACCGTCTACAGCGTCCGCAAATCCGCGCTGTACACGGAATTCGACTCGTACTATCCGAAGCTGATGATGGCCTTCGGCTTCCTCGGCTCGATCCTGCTGTACGCCCTGCTGCACACGTTGACCTCGTCGCGCCGCGCCGCGCTCGCGCTCGCCCAGGAGATGACGAGCGAACTGCGCGAGAGCCAGAGCAAGCTGCAACTGTCGCACCAGAAACTCAGGCGCCTGGCCGACCACGCGTACCAGATCAAGGAAATGGAACGCAAGCGCATCGCGCGCGAAATCCACGACGACCTCGGCCAGAGCCTGCTCGCACTGCGCATCGAGGCCGAACTATTGGCCGGACGCACCAGGGGTACGCACAGCCACCTGCACAAGCGCGCGCGCGCCACCCTGCTGCAGATCGACACGACGATCAAGAGCGTGCGCCAGATCATCAACGACCTGCGCCCGACCGTGCTCGACCTCGGGCTGTCGGCGGCCGTCGAGTGGCAGGTCAACCAGTTCCAGCGGCGCACGGGGATCCAGTGCGAGATCCAGGACGACCACGGCGAGATCGCCCTTGCCGACCATTGCGCCACGGCCTTTTTCCGCATCCTGCAGGAATCGCTCACGAACATCGTCCGGCACGCCAACGCAACGCGCGTGAAGGTGGAGTTGCGCCTGAACGGCGGCTGGCTGTCGCTGACGGTGCGCGACAACGGTTGCGGGCTGCCGCCGGGCGGGCGCAACAAATACGGTTCGTTCGGCCTGGTCGGTATCGAGGAGCGCATCGTGATTCTCGGCGGCACCTGCGCCGTGTTCAGCGAGCCGGACGGCGGCACGACCGTGATGGTGTCCGCGCCCGTCATCGGCGGGCCCGAGCCGGCATTCTCCCAACAGCAGGAGCACAGTTCAGGCTCGGCCGTCATCTGAAGCTGTTCCTCGCGCTTCCTGTCGTGTTATCAGGATATTCTTTCTGAGCCGGCCTACTCTGCCCATCGTATTTCGTGTAGCCCACTAAGCATAAAACTTGTTTCTTTGACAAACATCAACAACATGGTGAATTGCCTCAACTAAATTGACTACGTGTAAGACACGTCTGCAAATCCGAAAGTGTGTTGCCCGATGTCATCATATGCTTCAAGGAAATACTGTTTCCGGCAGTCGATTCACCGCTCACACCATAACTAGGGATTGCTGTACTTAACCATTACAAATGAGGATGACCATGAACGCCAATGACCTGTTCAAAGCCGTGATGCAACTCGACCTCCAACCGATCAAAACGAAGCTGATGCACGTGGAATCCGGCGAAGGCTGGAGTGCGGAAAAGGCCGATGCGGTCGAAAAAGAATACCGCCGCTTCCTGTGCCTGATGAAGCTGTACCCGGACGAGGACACCGCACCGCTGGTCGACGTCGACACGTTCTGGCATTACCACATCCTCGATACGATGAAATACGCCGCCGACTGCGAACAGGCATTCGGCTACTTCCTGCACCACTATCCGTATGTCGGCATGCGCGGCGAAGAGGACGAGCAGTTCCGCCTCGACAGCGGCAAACGCATGGGCGAACTGTACGAAGCCACCTTCGGCGAAGCCTATCCGGGCACGACCGACGCGGCAGGGCAGGCACTGGACGGTGCGGACACCGCATTCTGTGCCGGCCCGCATGACCAGGCGACCGCCTTCTGCGCAGGTCCGCACATCAAAGAAGGCAGTGCGATCAAAGCCGACACCGCCTTCTGCGCGGGTCCGCACAAAGAGGCCACGGCCTTCTGCGCCGGTCCGCACACCAAGGAACGCAGCGCGATCAAGGCCGACACCGCCTTCTGCGCGGGTCCGCACAAAGAGGCCACGGCCTTCTGCGCCGGTCCGCACACCAAGGAACGCAGCGCGATCAAGGCCGATACCGCCTTCTGCGCCGGGCCGCACAAACAGGCGACTGCCTTCTGCGCCGGTCCGCACACCAAGGAACGCAGCGCGATCAAGGCCGATACCGCCTTCTGCGCCGGTCCGCACACCAAGGAACGCGGCGCGATCAAGGCCGACACCGCCTTCTGCGCCGGTCCGCACACCAAGGAACGCAGCGCGATCCAGGCCGACACCGCCTTCTGCGCCGGTCCGCACACCAAGGAACGCAGCGCGATCAAGGCCGACACCGCCTTCTGCGCCGGTCCGCACACCAAGGAACGCAGCGCGATCAAGGCCGACACCGCGTTCTGCGCTGGTCCGCACACCGCGGCCAAGGCCGCCTGAGGCACGAGGACGTCACGGCACGAGGACGTCACCACGTTTCGCAGTCCTCCCGACGCGGCCGCCCCTCACGGGCCGCGTCGGTCCGATCCGCCCCGTTCCCCGGGCGGATTTTTTTTCGGTTCAGGCCGCGCCTGCCGCGCCGTCCCTGCGCACCATCAGCGCGCGCAGCTCGCGGATGCTGATGTCCGACTCCTCATGCATGCGCAGCAGGATCGTGGCGCCGATCGGCAGCGTGTTGTGGCGGATCTTGCTGATCACGGGCGGCGCGACTTCCAGCACGCGCGACAGCGCGGCGTCGTTCTTGAGCTTGAGCTTGTTGATGATGGCATCGAGTACCCGGTTCGGGTCGTACTCGGCGCCCTCGGGCAGGCGTCTGATGGGCATAGGTCTTCTTTCGCTGGTGACATCCATGGGAAATTTTCCACGACCCAGGACGGATAATGGAAAATCAGCCAGTTTTTGGGAAATATGAATTATTTGTATGGTCGCTCTACGGCGAACCCAAATGATACATGGATCAGTTGCGAATTGCTTAAGACCACCTTATTTTGCCTGCGATAACGCCCTGACGGCCTCCTCCACACGCGGGTAATGCAGGCGGGCGCGCAGCTCCGTGACGAGGCGGCGGTTGTCCAGCTGGCGCGATTCCGACATGAACGACAACAGCATCGGCGACACGGCCTTCTCCAGCTCGGCGCGCGCCAGCCGCGGCGGCCGGGCGAGGCCGAAGGCATCGGCCACGAGATCGAAATAATCGCCCATCTTCATGCGCGAATCGTCGGACGCGTTGTAGACCCGCCCCGGCCGCGCGCGGAACAGCGCCAGCGCGCACAGGCGGGCCAGGTCGTCGGCGTGGATGTGGTTGGTGTACACGTCGTCGTCGCGCGCCAGTGCCGGCGTGCCCCGCTGCAGGCGTTCGATGGGCAGGCGGTCGGCCGCATAGATGCCGGGCGCGCGCAGGATCGCGACCTTGCCCCCGCTCGCGACGGCCCAGGCGCGCAGGACGCGCTCGGCATCCACGCGGCGGCGCGCGCGCGCGTTGCGCGGGGCCACGGGGGTCGTCTCGGGGGTCGCCGCGCCGCCGCGGTCGCCGTAGACGCCGGTGGTGCTGACATAAACCACCCGCGCGCCCTCGGGTAGAATGGCGGTCAAATTGCGCGTGCGCAAATCGAGCGCACCGTCTTGCGGCGGCGGCGCGAGATGCACGACCCGCTGCGCCAGTCCGGCCAGACGTTTCATCGTCTCGGGCCGGTCGAGGTCGGCCACGACCGGAATCGCGCCCGCCGCGCGCAGCTCGGCACCGCGGCCCGGCTGGCTCGTCACCGCGAACACGCGAAAGCGCTCACGCACCAGCGGCAGCAGACGCATGCCGACATCCCCGCAGCCCACGATCAGGAGGCGCGGCTTGTTGAACCTGACATTGTTTTTTGTATTCATTCCGAGGATTGTATGACGTTTCAGATCACTGTCCAGCCCAGCGGCCATCACTACGACTGCGAAGCGGACGAAACCGTTCTCGCGGCCGCGATCCGTGCCGGCATCGGCCTGCCGTACGGCTGCAAGAACGGCGCCTGCGGTTCCTGCAAGGGCAAGGTCGTCGAAGGGACGATCCACCACAAGCCGCACCAGGCGCGCGCCCTGACGGACCAGGAAAAACTCCAGGGCTATGCGCTGATGTGCTGCGCCGTCCCCGAGGGCGACCTGGTGATCGAAGCGCGCGAAGTGGGCGGCAGCAGCGAGTACCCGGTGCGCAAGATGCCCACCCGCGTCATCGCCATCCGCCGTGCCGCGCCGGACGTGGCCATCCTCACCCTGCAGCTGCCGGCCAACGAAGCCCTCGCCTACCGCGCCGGCCAGTACATCGAATTCATGCTCAAGGACGGCAAGCGCCGCGCGTACAGCATCGCCAGCGCGCCGTCGCTGGGCGGCCCCATCGAACTGCACATCCGCCATTTGCCGGGCGGCGTGTTCACGGATCACGTCTTTTCGACGATGAAGGAGCGCGACATCCTGCGCTTCGAAGGTCCGCTCGGCACGTTCTTCCTGCGCGAAGAGTCCGACAAGCCGATTGTGCTGCTGGCCTCGGGCACCGGCTTCGCGCCCGTCAAGGCGCTCGTCGAACACATGATCCACCTGAAGTCGGAGCGCCCCGTGTCCCTGTACTGGGGCGGACGCCGCCCGCAGGACCTGTACATGCACGACCTGTGCGAACAATGGGCGCGCGAGCTGCCGCATTTCAGGTACGTGCCGGTCATCTCGGACGCGCTGCCGGAAGACGCCTGGACGGGCCGCACCGGCTTCGTCCACGCGGCGGTGATGCAGGATATCCCCGACCTGTCGAACCACCAGGTGTACGCGTGCGGCGCGCCGATCATGGTCGATTCCGCGCGGCGCGACTACGTCGACCGGTGCGGCCTGCCGGCCGACGAATTCTACGCCGACGCGTTCACGACGGAAGCCGACCTGGCCCAGTCTTGAGTCCCGGCACGGGCGGACGGTATGCAGATACGATTCCTGTATATCTCGACAAGGATTTGCGGTATGTTCCCGTTTGCCCCGGCCACGCCCGGCCGGTTCCCAAACAAGAAAGGGTCAACAACATGCATCAGACGCTCCGCCGTGCCCCTGTCCTGCTCGCCCTGTCGGCCGCCCTGCTGACGGGCGCCCTCCCCGCCCACGCGGCCGAACCGGCCGGCACGCACTGGCAATCCGTCCTCGCCAGCCCGCTCCGCACCGACGACGACCGCAAGGCCGACGAACACCGCAAGTCGGGCGAGTTCCTGACGTTCGCCGAAGTGAAGCCCGGCCAGAAGGTGTTCGACATCGCTTCCGGCGGCGGCGCCACCGCGGCCCTGCTGACGGCGGCCGTGGGCAGCAAGGGCGAGGTCTGGGCGCAGAACGCCAAGCCGAATCCCAAGCTGGACCAGCGCCTGGGCCAGGCCACGCTGCCGAACCTGCACGCCGTCGTGGCGGACTTCAACGACCCGGTCCCCAAAGGCACGCCGCCGTTGGATCTCATCACGATCAACATGTCGTACCACGACATCGCGAATACCCCGACCGACCGCGCCGCGATGAACAAGCGCCTGTACGACGCACTCAAGCCGGGCGGCCATCTCGTCATCATCGACAACGCGGCCAAGAAGGGCAGCGGCCTCTCGGCCACGAAGACGCTGCACCGCATCGACGAAGACACGGTCGTCGACGAGGTGACGAAAGCCGGCTTCAAGGTCGACGCCAGCAGCGATTACCTGCGCGCGCCGTCCGACCCGCGCGAGCAGCCGTTCTTCGAGATGAAGGGCGCGCCGGACGACAAGTTCGCGATTCGCTTCGTCAAGAAATAAATTGCGGCATGCATGGTGGGCGGAGGCCGCCCACCATGCGCCGCCGTCAAGACAGCGCATTTCCCGGACATCAGGCACAATGAGGGTTGCATTCCCGCCATCCTCGCCCAACCTATGTCCGTCCTTTCCCCGACAGGCCGCCTGGCAGTCCTGCGCAGCCCCAACGTCTCGTTCTACCTGTCCTCGCGCTTCCTCGGCACGCTCGCCGTCCAGATGCAGAGCGTGGCCGTCGGCTGGCAGGTCTACCAGATCACCCACAGCCTGTTCGACCTCGGCCTCATCGGCCTGGCCCAGTTCGCGCCCTTCCTGCTGCTGATCCTGTGGGCCGGCCACGTGGCCGACACGCACAACCGCCGCAAGATCGTCCTCGCGTGCATGGCCACGCAACTGCTGTGCAGCCTGCTGCTCGTCGCGTTCACGCTGTCCGGCAGCACGACCGTGTGGCCCGTTTACGCCGTGCTGGTGCTGTTCGGCAGCGCGCGCGCCTTCATGCAGCCGGCCTCGCAGGCCGTGCTGCGCAACCTCGTCTCCACCCGGGATTTCTCGCAGGCCGTGGCATTGAGTTCATCCACGTTCCAGGTGTCCGTGATCGTTGGCCCCGTGCTGGGCGGCCTGCTGTACGTGTTCGGGCCGAACGTCGTCTACGCCGTGTCGAGCACCTTGCTGGCCGTCGCCGTGCTGCTGATGGCGTGCACGCAGAGCGCGCCGCAGGCCATGAACAAAGCGCCCGTCAGCTGGCACACGCTGCTCGAGGGCCTGCGCTTCGTGTGGTCGCGCCCGATCGTGCTGGGCGCCATCTCGCTGGACCTGTTCGCCGTCCTGTTCGGCGGCGCCACGGCCCTGCTGCCCGCGTACGCGCACGACGTGCTGCAGGCCGGCCCGACGAGCCTGGGTCTGCTGCGCACGGCGCCCGGCGCCGGCGCCACGCTGTGCTCGATCGCGCTGGCGTTCTGGCCCATCACGCGCAAGGTCGGCGCCTGGATGTTCGGCGGCGTTGCCCTGTTCGGCGCGGCCACCGTGACGATGGGCCTCACGCACAGCTTCGCCATCGCCCTCGCCGCCCTGTTCCTGCTGGGCGCCGGCGATATGGTGAGCGTCTACATCCGCCACCTGCTCGTGCAGTACGAGACGCCGGACGAGATCCGCGGCCGCGTCAGCGCCGTCAACGCCGTGTTCATCGGCGCGTCGAATGAACTGGGCGAATTCGAATCCGGCCTCACGGCCAGCTGGTTCGGCCTCGTGCGCGCGATCGTGTTCGGCGGCGTCGCGACGCTCGTCGTCACGGGCACGTGGATGAAGCTGTTCCCGGTGCTGTCGCGCATGGACCGCTTCCCGCACCACGAAGCGGAAAGCGCAGCCAACGTCAAGGTCAAGGTGGGATGATGAACAACCCCTTCCCACACGACGCCCGCACCCCGAAGCAAGCGGGTTTCATGGTGCGCTTCATGCGCAGCCGCCCCTACCTGCTCGGCGCGCTGGCGCTCGGCGTCGCGGTCGGGCTCCTGGTCCCGGGCGATTACAACGGGCTGCGGCGCGCCCTGATCGGCTGGAACAGCGGCGTGTGGTCGTACCTGCTGACGATGTCGTGGGCGATGTTCCGCGCCGACCACAGCCGCGTGCGCGCCATCGCCGAAAAACAGGATGAACGGGGCGGCGTCGTGCTGGCCGCCATGATCGTCGGCGCGATCCTGAGCGTGTACGCCATCGTCACGGAACTGGCCAACATGAAGGAGGCGTCCGAGCATGTGAAGGCCCTGCACTACGCGTTCACGGCGCTGACGGTGGTCGGCTCCTGGCTGCTGGTCGGCGTCATGTACTGCTTCCATTACGCGCACCTCTACTACACGGCCAACAAGCACGCGCTGCCGCTGGCCTTCCCGGACCTGCACACGCAGCCGAACTACTGGGACTTCCTGTACTTCTCGTTCACGCTCTCCGTCGCCGTCCAGACGTCGGACGTGACGGTCAAGACGCGCGACATGCGCAAGCTGGTGCTGGGCCACTGCGTGCTGGCGTTCTTCTTCAACCTCGTCATCCTGGGCCTGTCGGTGAACATCGCGGCCAGCCTCGTCAACACCTGAGGCCCCATGCGAACGCCGGACTTTCTCCGAAGTGTGTAATATCGATGCAAATATGACCACTTTTGGAGGAGTTTATGGAAGTTAATGTCAACACAGACAACACCATCCAGCGCCACCAGGGCCTCGACGAGCGCGTCCGCACGCAAGTCGAAGAAGCCATCAGCCGTTTCGGCGACCACGTGCGCCGCGTGGACGTCCACCTCTCCAACGAAAACAAGGAAAAGCACGAAGACGGCAGCAATTACTGCATGATGGAAGCGCTCGTGTCCGGCTATGCGCCCGTCGTCGTGCATGCGCATGCGGAAAACCTGCAGTCGTCCATCTCGAGCGCCGTCACCAAGCTCAAGCGCGCTCTGGACAGCGCGATCGGCCGCCTCAACGACAAGAACAAGCGCGAACCGCTGCCCATCGACGCCGAGTCCGATAAAGACCTGACCAGCGGTTCTTGAATCGCGCGATCCCGGCCCGGCCCGCGCCGGGCCCGCGCTTCAGCCGGTCCCTTCGACCATGTCCCGCACCGTGCGCAGATAGCGCAACCCGGCCAGCGCCCGGCTGCCGTACCACGACATCATCTCGCCGTCGACAAGAAAGACGGGAATGCCCAGCTGCTTTTCCAGCGCGTCCGCGTGGGTTTCCGTGAAGCGGTAGGGCTCGGTGGACAGCAGCACGGCATCGAGCCCGTCGACGCGCTCCTGCGACCACGCGAAGCGCGGATAACGGTCGGCACCCAGGTCCGGCACGCGCCAGCCCAGTTCCGCGAGCATGCTGGCGATATAGGTGTCCTTCGACACCGTCATCCACGGATCCTGCCAGATGCAGTACAGCACGGTGCGCGCCGGTGCTTTCGGCAGCGCCTGCAGCGCCGCGTACTCGGCCTCGAAGTCGGCGCACCAGCGCGCGGCGGCGTCCTCCGCGCCGAAAATGCCGCCCATCAGGCGCGCCAGGTGCAGGTTGTCGCGCGGCGCGTTCGGATGCGTGACGACGATGTGCGGCACGAATTCGGCCAGCTTTTCCACGGTCGGTTTCTCGTTCTCGTCGATGTTGACGACGACGTGCGTGGGCGCCAGCTTGCGGATTTTTTCAATGTTGACGGCCTTCGTGCCGCCCACCTTGGGAATGGCGGCGACGACGTCGCGCGGGTGGATGCAAAAGCCGGTGCGGCCGACGAGCTGGCCGGCCAGGCCCAGGTCGCACAGCAATTCGGTAATGGAGGGCACGAGGCAGACGATGCGCGCATCGGGCGCGGGCGCGTGCCGGTTGCCGAGCACGTCGGTCAGGAGGGAATCGGTAGCGGTGTTCATGCCGACATTGAAACACTGTTGTTTATCGGCGCCAAGCATCGCGTCGGTGTTTCGTTCAGGTATCATGCGAGCTTGTCAATATAAGTTGTCGCCCAGAAGTTTTAAATCCATGATCGTGACCGGCACCTTCGGTGCATCCTCCTACCGCATCCGCGACCTGCAGCTCTTCCGCGACGCCGACGCCACCGCCGTCGCGCAGGCGCTCGCGGATTGCAAGCTGGTGCGGCTGCCGAAGGGCGAAGCGCTCGAGGACGGCCTGCGGGCCCGCCTGTACATCCTGCTCGCGGGCAGCCTCGCCGTGGAGGCGGCGCTGGGCGAAGGCAACGTCGACCGCATCCTGCCCGGCGAGAGCGTGGGCGAGCAATCCGTGCTGGACGATGCCGCCAACCTGGACGCCATCGTCGCGCTGGAAGACAGCGAACTGCTGGTGATCGAGCCCGACCGCGTGTGGCAATTAATCGACGGCCACAACGGCGTGGCGCGCAACCTGCTGCGGCTGCTGTCGTTCCGCATCCGCGCGACGAACGCGCGCCTGCGCCGGCGCCAGAAGCTGGGCGAGTTCTACCGCCAGCTGTCGTTCAACGACGGCCTCACGGGCCTGTACAACCGCGCGTGGCTGAACGACGCGCTGCCCAAGCTCGTCACCCGCGCGCGCCAGGACAGCGGCCCGCTGTCGCTCGTGATGATCGACCTGGACCATTTCAAGCGCTTCAACGACACCCACGGCCACATGGCGGGCGACAGCGCCCTGTGCGCGGCCGCCGGCGTGATCCGCGCGGGCCTGCGGCCGACCGATTTCGCCGTGCGCTACGGCGGCGAAGAGATGATGGCGATCCTGCCCGCCACGCCGCAGCAGCAAGCGATGATGGTCGCCGAACGCCTGTGCGCGCGCATGCGCGAAGCCGTCGTGTTCGACGACATGCGCCTGCCGCTGCCCCACGTCACCGGCTCGTTCGGCGTCGCCACCTTGCTGCCGGGCCAGGACGAACGGGGCTTGATCGAGGCCGCCGACGCCGCGCTGTACCGCGCCAAGGAGGCCGGACGCGACCGCATCGGCACCTGAGCGCCGCGTTTGGTTCCGCAAGGCGGATTGAGCGGAGGCTAGGCCGTGCCGATCATGCAAGTTAGAATGGCGCGTCGCAACTCAGCCGCGCCTCCGGCATCACAATGAGCACCCACACCTTCCTCTGGCACGATTACGAGACGTTCGGCGCCGAACCGCGCCGCGATCGTCCCGCGCAGTTCGCCGCGATCCGCACCGACGCCGACCTCAACGAGATCGGCGAGCCGATCATGCTGTACTGCCAGCCCGCGCCGGACTACCTGCCCGATCCGCAAGCGTGCCTGATCACCGGCATCACGCCGCAGCACTGCCTGGAACACGGCGTGCCCGAGCACGAATTCGCGGCCCGCATCTGCGCGGCGTTCTCCGAGCCGGGCACGATCGGCGTCGGCTACAACACCATCCGCTTCGACGACGAAGTCACCCGCTTCCTGCTGTGGCGTAACCTGATGGACCCGTATGCGCGCGAATGGCAGAACGGCTGCGGCCGCTGGGATATGCTCGACGTCGTGCGCATGGCCTATGCGCTCCGCCCGGACGGCATCACGTGGCCGCGCCACGCCGACGGCCGCCCCAGCTTCAAGCTCGAACACCTCACGCGCGACAACGGCCTCGTGCACGACGCGGCGCACGACGCGCTGTCCGACGTGCGCGCCACCATCGCGCTGGCGCGCCTGCTGCGCAGCAAGCAGCCGAAACTGTTCGACTTCTGCCTGGAACTGCGCCGCAAGGACAAGGTCGCGGAGCAGATGGGCCTGCACCTGGACCGCGCGCTGCGCCAGCCTTTCCTGCACGTCTCCGGCATGTTCCCGGCCGAGCGCGGCTGTCTCGCGATGGTCTGGCCGCTGGCCACGCACCCGACCAACAAGAACGAAGTCCTGGTGTGGGACTGCCGCCACGATCCGTCCGAACTGTTCAACCTGAACGTCGAAGCGATCCGCCAGCGCCTGTTCACCCGTGCCGCCGAGATGCCCGAGGGCATGACGCGCCTGCCCATCAAGAGCGTGCACCTGAACAAGTCGCCCATGCTGGTCGGCAACCTGAAAACCTTGAGCACGCAGATGGCGGCGCGCTGGGAACTGGACATCGACCAGGGGCTCGCGCACGCACGCATCGCGGCGAGCGGGCCGGACATGGCGGCCGTCTGGCAGAAAGTGTTCCAGCGCGAAGCGAGCGCGGTCGCGGTCGACGTCGACGAGGACCTGTATGGCGGCTTCGTCTCGAACGGCGACCGGCGCCGGCTGGAATCGCTGCGGACCGAGGCCGCACCGAAGCTGGCGACGCTGCGCCCGTCGTTCGAGGACGAGCGCCTGTCGCACCTGCTGTTCCGCTACCGCGCCCGCAACTTCCCGCACACCCTCGGCGAGGAGGAACAGCAGACGTGGGAAGAACACCGGGCCGCGCGCCTGTTCGACGGCGCCGGCGGGGCACGCACGATCGATCAATTATTCGCCGAGATCGACGCGCTGTCCGAGACGGCGGACGAGCGGGCTGAGGAGATTCTCGGGGCGTTGTATGATTATGCGGAAATGATCGCGCCAAGCAGGTATTGACCGTTGGCGAAGGCGATTCGGTAGGGTGGGCGGCCCTCCGCCCACCCTACGAAAATCCGATGGTCCGCGCATTCCGTTCACTGAAAAGCTTCAACTACCGCATCTGGGCCGTCGGCACCCTCGTCTCCAACGTCGGCACCTGGATGCAGCGCACCGCCCAGGACTGGCTCGTGCTGACCCAGCTGACGCACCACAATGCCTCGGCCGTGGGCACCGTCATGGCGCTGCAGTTCGGCCCGCAATTGCTGCTCCTGCCCTGGACCGGCTGGGCCGCCGATCACATCGACCAGCGCAAGCTCATGATGGTCACCCAGGCCGCCATGGGCATCCTCGCGCTGGCGCTGGGCCTGATGACGATCGGAGGCAGCGTCCAGCTATGGCACGTGTACGTGTTCGCCTTCCTGTTCGGCTGCGCGTCGGCCTTCGATGCGCCCGTGCGCCAGACCTTCGTGGCGCAGCTCGTCGGCGACGCCGAGCTGCCGAACGCGGTCGCACTGAATTCGACGTCGTTCAACGCCGCCAGGATGATCGGCCCCGCGGCCGCCGGCCTCTTGATCGCCGGCCTCGGCACCGGGTGGGCGTTCGTGGTCAACGGCCTGTCGTATGCCGCGGTGTTGTGTTCGCTGACGTGGTTGCGCAAGAGCGAACTGCATGCGCGCGCGTCCGGCGGCGGCAGTGGGCGCGGGATGCTCGACGGCGTGCGGTATGTGTGGAAACGGCCGGACCTGATGGCGCTCCTCGCCATGCTGTTCCTGATCGCCACGTTCGGTCTGAATTTCCCGATCTTCATCGGCACGATGGCCGTGTCCGTGTTCCATACGGATGCGCGCGGGTACAGCCTGCTGTCGTCGACGATGGCCGTCGGCAGTGTCATCGGCGCGCTGCTGGCCGCCGGCCGCGAGCGCACGCGCTTTTCCGCGCTCGTCGTGGGCGCCGGGGTGTTCGGCATCGGTTGCCTGCTGGCGGCAATGTCTCCGGGCTATTTGTGGTTCGCCGTCGCGCTGGCGCTGACGGGCGTGGCCGCCCTGACCTTCACGAACACATCGAACAGCCTGATCCAGCTGTCCACCGAACCCGCGATGCGCGGCCGCGTGATGGCCTTGCGGCTCGGCATCGCATTGGGCACGACGCCGATCGGTGCGCCGATCGTCGGCTGGGTGGCCGACCACGCCGGCCCGCGCTGGGCGCTGGGTGTCGCCGCCGCGTCCGGGTTTGCGGCGCTGGCGGTCGGGATGCGCTACCTGGCCATCGCCCGCCAGCGATCGTCGACGTCGCTCAGCCGCGATAGCGGTTGATGGCGTCGCGGGTCTCGAGTGCCACGCGGCGCGCGCTTGCTGCGAAGTCTTCGTCGCCCTGCGGCTGCGCGTAAAGGATGGCGCGCGAGGAATTGATCATCATGCCCGCACCGGCGGCCGTGCGGCCCGACTTGACGGTCGCCTCGATGTCGCCGCCCTGCGCCCCGATGCCCGGCACGAGCAGCGGCATGTCGCCGACGATGGCGCGCACCTGCGCCAGCTCTTCCGGGAACGTGGCGCCCACGACGAGGGCGCACTGGCCGTTTTTATTCCACTTTTCCGCGACGAGACGCGCCACGTGCTGGTACAGCGGCTGGCCGCCCACGTCCAGGAACTGCAGGTCGGAGCCGCCCGCGTTCGACGTGCGGCACAGGACGATCACGCCGCGGTCGGCCCATTCCATGTACGGTTCGACGGAATCGAACCCCATGTACGGATTGACGGTGACGGCGTCGGCGCCGTAGCGGTCGAAGGCTTCGCGCGCGTACTGGTGGGCGGTGGCGCCGATGTCGCCGCGCTTGGCGTCCAGGATCAGCGGGATGTGCGGGTAGTTTTCACGCAGGTAGCGGCAGATGGCTTCCAGCTGGTCTTCCGCGCCGAGGGCGGCGAAATAGGCGATCTGCGGCTTGAAGGCGCAGGCCAGGTCGGCCGTGGCGTCGACGATGGCCTTGCAGAACTCGACGATGCCGTCCGGGCGGTCGCGCAGGTGCGCGGGGAAGCGGGCCGTGTCCGGGTCGAGTCCCACGCACAGCAGGGAATCGTTGCGGCTCCAGGCGGCGTTGAGTTTGTCGATGAAGTTCATGGCGGCCTCTCTGATCTGATTGCAAACCCGCTATTGTAGCGCCCTGCCCGGCTTGTCTCGCCAATACAATGTCATTTCGGGTATATTTTGGCCATTCGACAACTTGTTACGGATTCGTCAGATGAAACCATCCTTGTTCACGCGGTGGGCCGGCATGTTGCTGGCCACCGTACTGACCGCCACCCTGCTGTCGGGCTGCGGCTACAACCAGTTCCAGGCCAAGGACGAGGCCACCAAGGCCGCCTGGGCCGAGGTCGTCAACCAGTACCAGCGCCGCGCCGACCTGATTCCCAACCTGGTGAACACGGTCAAGGGCTATGCGTCGCACGAAAAGGATACGCTGGAAGCCGTCACGCGGGCGCGCGCCGCCGCGACCAGTTTCCAGATCACGCCGGAAGTCCTGAATAACCCGGAAGCCTTCCAGAAATTCCAGCAGGTGCAGGGCGAGTTGTCGAGCGCGCTGTCGCGCCTGATGGCCGTGTCGGAGAACTATCCGCAGCTCAAGGCCGATGCCAGCTTCCGCGACCTGCAATCGCAGCTGGAAGGGACGGAAAACCGCATCACGGTGGCGCGCCAGCGCTATATCGCGGCGGTCCAGGACTACAATGTGACGGTCCGCAGCTTCCCGACCAACCTGACCGCGATGATGTTCGGCTACCAGGCCAAGCCATCGTTCACGGTCGAGAACGAGAAGTCCATATCGACGGCGCCGACCGTCAACTTCGGCAAATAAGGCCATCCCATGAACGCCCTGCCCCGTCTGCTGTGGGCCTGGATGCTGACCGTGCTGCTGGCCTGCTCGGCCCATGCGCAAGGACAATTCAAAGCGGTGCCGGCGCTGCGCGCGCGCGTCACCGACGAGGTCGGCATGTTGACGCCGGACCAGCGCCGCAAACTGGAAAGCGTGCTGGCCGACTATGAAGCGAAGACGGGCAGCCAGATCGCCGTGCTGCTCGTGGCGTCGACCGAGCCGGAAGCCATCGAGCAGTACAGCATCCGCGTGGCCGACGCATGGAAACTGGGGCGCAAGGGCGTCGACGACGGCGTGCTGCTGGTCGTCGCGAAGGACAACCCGAAAGCGCTGCGTCGCCTGCGCATCGAGGCGGGACGCGGCGTGCAGGGCGTCCTCACGGACGCGCAATCGAAACGCATCCTGGAAGACACGATCGCCCCGCACTTCCGCCAGCAGGACTGGTACGGCGGGCTCGTCGCGGGCGTGGGCGCCATCGCCACCCTGCTCGACCAGGAAAAATTCCCGGCGCCTCAGCCGCAGGCACAGACGCCGGCGCAGCAGCAGGGGGACGACGGCCCCAACGTCGTCGTCGGCATCTTCCTGATCCTCGTCGGCATCGTCGTCCTGCGCTCGTTCTTCCGCCCGCGCGGCGCGCGGCTTGCACAACCGGGCCGCTACGGCGCCGGCTGGGACAGCGGCACCACCGGCTTCATTCTCGGCAACATCCTGGCCAATGCGGCCCACCATCACAGCGACGACGACCGCTGGCGCGGCGGCGGCGGATTTTCCGGCGGGTTTTCGGACGGCGGCGGCGGTGGATTCTCCGGCGGTGGCGGCGGCAGCTTCGACGGCGGCGGCGCCTCGGGAGACTGGTGATGGACGAACCGAACCGCCTGCGGCGCGCCCTGCGCCACCTGTTCAGCACGCGCAACGAAGCCGAGCGCGCCTTCCCGCCCGACACCCTCGCCGCCATCACGGAAGCCATCACGGCGGGCGAACAGACGCACCGCGGCGAAGTGCGGCTGATCGTCGAAAAGGGCTTGCCGCTGTCGCTCGCCTGGGCCGGCGTGACGAACCGTCAGCGCGCCATCGCCCTGTTCGCCGACTACGGCATCTGGGACACCGAGGACAATTGCGGGGTGTTGATCTACGTAAATCTCGCAGACCGCAAGGTCGATATCATTGCCGACCGGGGCATCGACCGCAAGATCCCGGCCGCCACGTGGCAGGGCGTCTGCGACACGATGACGCGCGGCTTCGCCCGCGGCGAATTCCGCGCCGCGACCCTGGCCGCAATCGCCCAGGTGAACCAATTGCTGCGCAGCCATTTTCCGTCCGGCGGCGCGCGGCCGAATGAATTGCCTGATCGGCCCGTGATGCTCTGAATGTCTGGCCGGCATACGCCGGCCGACACATGGCGGCCGCTACAATGGCGGCCTTTTCATTTTGCAGCAGCGAGGATATCCCATGAAACTCAGCCAGAAAGTCGCCATCGTCACCGGCGCCAGCCAGGGCATCGGCCATGCGTGCGCCGAACGCCTCGTGCGCGAGGGCGCGCGCGTGATGCTCGCCGACGTGCGTCCCGAGGGCGCCGCCGCCGAAGCGCTGGGCGATGCGGCACGGTTCTTCCGCGCCGACGTGAGCGTGAAGGCCGAGGTGGACGCGATGGTCGCGGCCACGCTGGCCGCGTTCGGGCACATCGACATCCTCGTCAACAACGCGGGCGTGACCCACGCCGCCGATTTCCTCGACCTCGCCGAGGACGATTTCGACCGCGTCCTGCGCATCAACCTCAAGTCGATGTTCCTGTGCAGCCAGGCCGTGGCCCGCGAGATGGTGAAACGCCAGAGCGGCTGCATCATCAACATGTCGAGCGTGAACGCGGAACTGACGATCCCTAACCAGATTCCGTACGTCGTGTCGAAGGGCGGCGTCAACCAGCTCACACGCGTGACCTCGGTCAGCCTGGCCCCGCACGGCATCCGCGTCAACGCGATCGGCCCGGGCACGATCCTGACGGAACTGGCCAAGCAGGCCGTGCTGGGAAGCGTTGACGCGCGCCACAAGGTCCTGTCGCGCACGCCGCTGGGCCGTTGCGGCGAACCGGAAGAGATCGCCGGCATCGCCGCCTTCCTTGCCAGCGACGACGCCTCGTACATCACGGGCCAGACGCTGTATGCGGACGGCGGCCGCATGGCGCTGAATTACACGGTGCCGGTCAAGGACTGATGACAAGCGGGCTCGACCATTATTACGCAGGCTGATATCCGGTATGGGAATTCATCATTAGACAGATATATCGCAGCGCAGCATAATGCACCTGTCTCCACTATTCTCCTCCAAGAAAATAGTTTGAAGCCCGCTCAACCAGCGGGCTTTTTTTTTGCCGCCGCCCTGCTGACTAATCTCATCCATAAACGTTCCGGAACAATGACGCGCACCCTTGAGGAGTGTCATGGCCAAGTCACATTCCGTACCTATACTGGGTTCATCTGGATA
Organism: Massilia putida; assembly: GCF_001941825.1. Taxonomy (NCBI): domain Bacteria; kingdom Pseudomonadati; phylum Pseudomonadota; class Betaproteobacteria; order Burkholderiales; family Oxalobacteraceae; genus Massilia; species Massilia putida. The sequence goes on along the minus strand of NZ_CP019038.1, from coordinate 5,583,759 downwards.
CACGCAACCGATATGCGTGATCGCAGAAGGTGTGCTGCTCGCGGCACACCGCACCGAATTCTGCGTCTCTTGGCCCGATCTTGGGTTGTGCCCGTCCTCCGTTGGCGGGCATTTTTTTTTGTTCCGTATTCTTATTGTGGTGTCTGCTACACACCGCACAATTGATCGCTGTTGTGCTTGAACCATCTCCCGATTCCGCTATCATGAAATTCACGCCTCGCGTCTTTTCGCATTCGCGTGGGGACAAGACAATCCAAACACAGAATGGAGCCGGTCCAATGACTTTACCTGTACCTGAGACGATGTCGCCACCCCAAGAGCACTTCACGCCATCGCGCCGCCGCCACCCGGAACCGGAAGACTGCCTGGTTCTCAGCGAGCTCAACCCGCGCATGGTGGTCGACCATATCGACGATGAAGGGCAACCCCTTCACGTCATGACGTTCGGCACGGTCCGAGAGATCTGCCCCAAATGCCAGAGCGGCCACTTGAAACTGGTCCTGCGCCAGTCGGCCGTCCGCATGGCCCATTTGTTCTGCGCCGACTGCGCCAGCTGTTTCGACGCCCACTATCCGAACGGCGCGCCAGCACTCACGATCTGACGCCCGGGCGCCCGGGCGCCGGCGGGGCGGCGCCGTGGTCCGATGCGTCCTGCACACGCACGACGCACATGGTAAGGTGAGCCTTTTTCAGCCCGGCCTTGTCATGACCTCGTATTTGTCCACGTTCCTGCACCATCCGCGCCGCCGCCCGCTGTGCCTCGCGGCCGCCGTCGTGATGTACCTGACGATCATCACGACAGGCAACATCCCGGGCGCCCGGGCCGACATCGGCGCCTATGCGCCCGGTGCGGTCCTGCACTCGATTGCCTACGCCGTACTGGCCTCGCTGTGGTTCGTCGGCAGCCGCGGCAGTGCGTTCGCGCGCGCCTGCAAGGCCGTGCTGACCGTCGCCGTGATGGGTGCCGGCGACGAATTCGTGCAAAGTTTCTTCCCCTATCGCGGCGCCTCCATCGGCGACTGGGCCGTCGACGTCAGCGCCGCCATCGTCATCAGCAGCGTGCTCGCCCTGCTGGCGTCGCGCGCCCCCGTCGACGCCCGACACTGACCCCGTAGCGCCCGCACTAATCGCCATGGCTTTGACATGGCTCATGCTCAACGGCAGGCAGCTTGAACGCCGATTCTGAACAGGCCTCTTACCAAAGTGGCACGCGGCATCGTCACTCATCTAACCTGACACTATCCCATCAGAAGGAGTTGATCATGAAGCAAAAACACCAGAGCGTCTTCCTGGCGGGCTTGCTGGCGCTCGCAGTCGGGCTGTCCGCGTGTAGTTCCTGGCGCGGCGGCGGCACGGGCAGCAGCGGCAGCAGCGGTACCGCCGGCGAGACCGGCAGCAGCGGCACGGCCACCGGCACATCGAACAGCGGCGGCATGTCCGGCACGGGCGGCGGCACCGGCTCGCAAGGATCCGGCAGCTGGGGCGGCGGCAGTTCGGGGTCCTCCGGCACGTCCGGCACGTCCGGCTCGAGCGGCTATGACAGCTCGGGCTCCTCGGGCAGCGCCGGGACCTCCGGCAGTTCCGGGACCTCCGGCAGTTCCGGGATGTCCAGCAGTTCCGGGATGTCCAGCAGTTCCGGGATGTCCGGCAGCGCCGGCATGATGCAGGAGCGCGGCGCCAGTGCCGCGGCCACGAGCCCGAACGCCACCGTCGCCGCCATCGAAGTCATGCCGCGATCGGGCAGCGCCACCGCCGAAGGCGAAAGCAGCAGCGGCGCCAGCATGGCACAAGGTAGCAGCGCCGGCGGCACGACCGGTAGTTCCGCCGACCGCGTCTATCGCATCACGCTGCGCATGGACGACGGCAGCACCCAGGTCGTCACCCAGCAGACGACGCCCGATTTCCGCACCGGCGACCGGGTAAGCCTGGCGAGCGGCGTCATCCAGCACTGAGCGCGCGTCCGCGCGCTATTATTCCGTCCCGACCTGCTGCGCCTGCGTGCGCTTGGCACGCACGATGTCCGCGCCGCGCTTGCCGGCCAGCAGGGCGTGGTCGGAATTGTAGTATTCCCACTCGCTGTAGCGGCCGACCAGCGTGATGTCGAACTGCTTCAGCCAGGCCTTGCATGTCTCGACGTTACGGGCGCGCGCGTGGTCGTACAGCACATAGGCGTAGGGCATGTCGACCTGGTTCGCGGCCAGGATCTTGTCGCCCTCCTGGATCATCCCGACCTTGCGGCAATCCGCGATGGCGCGTGCGATCAGCGCGTCGCCGTCGACGGGCAGCGGTTTATACGGCGAGTACGAAATCTCGCAGGTGAACCCGAAGCCGCCCGGCGGATTGCACCCGGGGCTCGCATTGCCCTGCACAAAGATGCGGTGGAAGATCGTGTCTTCCGGATAGTAAATCCAGTGCTTGTCCGTGGCGACGCGGTCGATGCCGATGTTCACGCAGCGGATCGACACGTGGCGCAAGCCCTTCGCGGCCGCCCTCACCTCTTCCGGCGCCTCGTCGCCGATCGCCTTGATCAATTCCGGCAGCGGCATCGTGGAAATCAGATCGTCGTAGCGGAAGCGGCGGCCGTCGCGCAGGGCGACGATGTGTTCGCGCGGCAGGACTTTCACGACGTCCGCACTCAGCTCGATCTTGCCCTTGATGTGAGGCAGGAAGCCGTTCATCAAGGCCTGGAAGCCGCCCTTGAGCGGATAGCCGAAGCGGGCGTTCGGCCCCAGCGGTTTCGGCGACGGCTCCAGTGCGCCCTGGATGATTTCTTCCAGGTTCGGCAGCGGCACGCGGCCGCCGAGCCACGACGTTTCCATCTCGGACAGCGGCACGGTCCAGATCTTGCGGTTGTACGGAATCGCGAAGTGTTTCGCGATGCCCTTGCCCCATACCTTGTAGATGAATTGTTCGAAGTTCCGCACCTCGCCCTTCACGGCGCGGTCCGTGTTGCAGACGTCGGTCGTGCCGTCGGCGCAGCAATCGTCGATGGCTTGCGCGGCGGCCGTCTTGCCTTCCGCGCTTTCGTAGCGGGCTTCGATGGCGCCCATCACGCATTCCGTGATCACTTTCGGTGGCAGGCCATACAGCGCACCCTGGAACGGATAGCGCGTGTAGACGCCCTTGCTGTAGACCCACGCCTCGCGGTTCTGCCAGTGTACGTTATCGCCCAGCAGCACCTCGTACATCTTGAGGACGTACGGGTCGTTCGAGAACATGATGTGGCCGGCGTAATCGAACGTGAAGCCATTGTCCTCGATCGAGCGGCACCAGCCGCCGATGCTCTCGTTACGGTCCAGCAGCAGCGTATCGGCGCCCAGGTGGTACGCCGCCGACAGGCCCGTCGGCCCGCCGCCGATGACGATCGTGCCCACGTGCGGCTCGTGCGCGCGCAGCGGATTGATCTTGGTGCCGCCGTCGCTGGCCCCGTCCGGGCTGCGCGGCGTGGCGCGCCGGTCCGTGTGCGGTGGCGCCGTGTCGATCAGCTCGCGCATGCGCGCGGCCGTGTTGTCCCACGACGTCGCGGCGACGACGGCCTGCATCGCGGCGATCATGTGGCGGCGCTGTTCCGACGTCTGCGCAAGTGCCGCTTCGCAGGCGGCGATGAATTCGTCGGGAGTCGCGGCGATCGCGACGACGTGGCCGTACGGATTGGCGACGTCGGCGATCGGCGTGCTGACGATCGGCAACTGGGCCGCCATGTATTCGAGCACCTTGGTCGGGCTGATGTATTTGGTCGCCTCGTTGATGGCGAACGGCATCAGGCAGACGTCCCAGCCGGCCAGCAGGTCGGGCAAGGCCGTGTACGGCTGCTGCCCCAGGTAATGGATGTTGGGGCGGCGTGGAAGACGCTCCGAATCGATCTTGACGATCGGTCCGGCCAGCACGATCTGCCACTCGGGATGGCTTTCCGCCACGGCGCCGACGAGGTCGGGGTCGAAGCGCTCGTCCAGCACGCCATAAAAGCCCAGGCGCGGGTGCGGGATGGCGTCCTGCTGCGGATGCGATCGCGTGCGGTCCAGCGCCTGCTGGAAGTGCACGACGTCCACGCTGCTGGAAAAGCAGTGGACATTCGGGTGGCGGTGGCGCTTGGCCTCGTACAGGCTGGGACCGCCCGCGAACACGAGGTCGGCGATGGACAGCAGCGCGCTTTCGCGCTGCAGCAATTGTTTGGGAGGATTCCTGAATGCAGCCAATTCATCCATGCAGTCGTACACGACGAGCGCGGGCCGCAGCGATTGCAGCAGCGGCAGGGCCATCGGCGTGTAGAACCAGGCGACGACTTCCTCTCCTGGTGGTGCCAGCTGCGCCACCATCGGCTGGAGCAGCCGCAGCTGTTCGTCGTGGAAACCGTTCGCATGGATGGGGGTGTGTGCGCGGCACACGGTCACGTTCGGTGCGGGGCTGGATCGTTCCATGAACGGCGCGCCGTCGTCGTACACGGGTTCCTCGACGAACAGGACCGGATAATGCTGGGCCAGGCGCGACAGCAGATGCTGCGGCCGCTGGAAGACGAAATCCCAGCGCAGGTGGCTGAAAACGACGATCGTGGACATGATGAGCTCCTTGTCGCCCGCTGCGGGCGGTCGGTTGATCGAAATACGTTGCGGACGGACGTGTCCGTCCGTCAGCGCGGCCAAGCGTGACCGCGCAGCGGTGGAGGCAGGCGCCCTGTGGGTGCCGTGCTCGCGACAGGGTTCGGAGCGCGCCGGGCGGCGCGTGACGTCAAACGTTGCCCGGCTTGTCTCCCTCCTCTTCCACGTCCTTCGGTTCGAGGGCGACGTTGCGCGTCGCCGCGCTGATCACCTCGAACGGCAGCTTGGGTGTACGGTCCGCATTGAGCAGGCCGTTCGCTTCCTGGAACGTGTCGGCGAACTGGGTATAGCAGAAGCCGCTGAACATGAAGGTCTCGTTGACCACCTTCAGCAGCCGTTGGTACAGCGCGTGATAACTCTCGGCCGTGTGGGCACGGGTATAGCCCCACGTGCCGTCTTCGGGCGTCGCGTTCGGGTCGTACGCGATGCCGCCGAATTCGGTGAGCACGATGGGCTGGCCGCGGTGTGGGAAGCCGTCCAAGGTGAGGATGCGTCCGCCGGGGCGGCGCTGATCGAACAGCGTGCGCACGGGGTCGCTGACCTCGTAGCGGGCCTTCAGCTTGTCCGGGTTGCAGTCGTAATCATGGATACCCAGGATGTCGGTGGCCGAGGCTTCCCAGCCGTCGTTGCCGATCACCGGGCGGGTCGAGTCGAGGGTGCGCGTCAGGTGGTAGAGCGCCTCGACCGCGTTGCGGTGCGCCTGGGTCAGCGTCAGGTTCGGCACGCCCCAGGATTCGTTGAACGGCACCCACACGATGATGCAGGGGTGGCTGTAGTCGCGCTCGATGGCCTCGGTCCACTCCTTGACCATGCGCGTGATCGCGCGCGGGGCGAAGCGGTAGGCCGAGGGCATCTCTTCCCACACGAGCAACCCCAGCTTGTCGGCCCAGTACAGGTAGCGCGGATCTTCGATCTTCTGGTGCTTGCGCACGCCGTTGAAGCCCATCAGCTTGGCCAGTTCGACGTCGCGCTTGAGGTGTTCGTCCGACGGCGCCGTCATGAACGATTCGTTCCAGTAGCCCTGGTCGAGCACGAGGCGCAGCGGATACGGGCGGCCGTTCAGCAGCAGGCGGTCGCGGTTGATGTGGAACGAGCGCAGCGCCGTGTACGACTTCACGTGGTCGACGATCCTGTCGCCGCAGCGCAGAATCACCTCGGCGTCCAGCAAGGTCGGACGCTCGGGGCTCCACAGCAATTCGTTGCGCGAATCGTCGATGCCGGGGTCGGACAGCGCGATCTTGCGGTTCGCCTCGCCGGCCAGCAGCTTGTAGTTATCGTCCGCCAGCAACTGCTTGCCGTGCCAAATCTTGACCTCGACAAACATGTCTTCCTGGATGTCGCCGCCGGCAAACACTTCGCAACCGATCTCGAAGGTTTCGAACAGCGGCGTCCAGCGCAAGGTCTGGATGAAGGTGCGCGACACCCTCTCGACCCACACGGTCTGCCAGATGCCGGTCGTGCGCGGATACCAGATCGAGTGCGGTTCCAGCAGCCAGTCCTGCTTGCCGCGGGGCTTGGCCAGGTCGGCCGGATCGTCCTCGACGAACACGGTCACGGTCTGCCTGCCGTCCGCTCTCAAGGCGGGGGTGATGTCGGCACGGAACGGCGTATGGCCGCCCTCGTGCTCGGCCACGAGCTGGCCGTTGACCCACACGCGGGAAAAATAATCGACGGCGCCGAAGTGTAGGATGACACGGTCCTCGGCCGGCATCAGCTCGAAGTCGCGCTCGTACCAGCAGAAGCGGTGGAAGCCGGTGTCCTGGATGCCGGACATCTCGGTTTCGGGCGCGAACGGGACATTGATCTCGTGCGTCCAGCCGGTCACGCCGTCCGGCATCTTGTTGACCAGCTCATCGTCGAAACGAAAGCGCCATTTTCCGTTCAGATTGATCCAATTGTCGCGGACCAGCTGCGGGCGGGGATACTCAAACTGGCTCATTGTTTTCCTTTCCTTGGGTCGGGACCGGGATCAAGATGCGTCCCTGGCGTCCTGCTTTGTTGTAGGTGGAGAGTGCAGTTTCCGCTGCCTGTCTTGCTTGGCCGGCGCGGCACAGAGCCACGGTGGCGCCGCCGAATCCGGCACCGGTCAAGCGTGCACCGAGCACGCCCGGGGCGGCACGCAGCGCGGCCACCAGCTGGTCAAGCTCGGGAATCGAAACCTCGTAGTCGTCGCGCAGGCTCTCGTGCGACGCGTTCATCAGTTCGCCGAATCGTTCGGCCGACACGCCCTGCGCCGCTTCCAGCACGCGCAGGTCTTCCAGCACGACGTGGCGCGCGCGCCGGCGCAGCGGCTCGGGCAGGCTTTCCACGGCCGCCGGATCCGTCACGTCGCGCAGCGCACGCACGCCCAGCTTGCGCGACGCCTCTTCGCATTCGGCGCGGCGTTCGTTGTATTTGCTGGCGGCAAGCGTGCGCGGCACGCCGGAGTCGACGACGATCAGCTCCGTCCCGGGGGGCATCGGCACGAGGCGGTGCTCCAGCGTGCGCGCGTCGATGAACAGCATGTTCCGCTCGTCGCACAGGCTGGACGCCATCTGGTCCATGATGCCGCAGTTGACGCGCGCATATTCGACCTCGGCGCGCTGCGCGATTTGCGCGAGTTTTACATTATCGAGCGTGAAACCGAGCAGGTTGCGCAGTGCGCGCAGCATCGCCACTTCGAGCGCGGCCGACGACGACAGGCCCGAACCGACGGGCAGATTCGTCGTCACGAAGACGCGCAGCGGCGGCACGGTGACGCCAGTCGCTTCCACGAGGCGGATGCAGCCTTCGATATAGCTGCCGAAGCCCTGCGGCGCGCTGCCCCCTTTCGCGGCGAACGTGACGTTGCCGTCGAGCGTGCCGGAATACAGGTGGTGCTGGTCGTCGTGGCTGTGCGCGAGCGCCACCTCCGTCCGCTGCGGCGTCGCGACGGGCAGCATGTAGCCGTCGTTGTAGTCCGTGTGCTCGCCCAGCAGGTTGACGCGGCCGGGCGCCGATGCATGCGCTTCCGGCGCGCCGCCGAAGAAGGTCTCGGGATTGTTCATGTTATGCCACCTCCAGCCATACGGGCCGCGCACGGCCCTGGATTGTCGTTGCCGGCCAGTCCGGATCCAGCGTCAGGTTGTCCAGTCCGCCGGCGCCGAGTAAAAACGTGTCTTCCACTTTCATGCCGGCGAAGCTCGGATTGAGCGCGAACGCCATGCCCGTCTCGATGCCCGTCGCCGTGCTGGGGCTCGCGACGATCTCGCGCGCCTGGTAGCCCGCGATGCCGCCCTGGTGGTGCTCGCGGATCGCTTCGCCACGGTTGACGTGGCGGTAGGCCGCATCGAGCGCGTGATACACGGCGGCCAGCGACTGGCCCGGCCGCACGGCGTCGAGCCCCGTCGCTTCGACCTGCAGCAGGTCGGCTTGCGCATTGCGCTCGTCGTCCGAGAGACGCCCGAACGCGACGCCGCGCGACAGGCTCGCGACGAGGCCGTGGCGGCGCGCGCAGAACACGAGCATGGCGCGGCTGCCCAGCGGCTCCATCGTCGGCACGGGATGGCGGAACGCCTGCAGGCGCCTGCTACCGCCGGCCAGCACGAGCGCCGGCTGGATCCCGCGCCGCCACAGCGCTTGCGCGCCCGCGGCCGCCAGTTCGAGTTCCGTCCACTCCGGGCGCGCCGCGCGCAGCGTGTCCGTCATCGCGCCGGCGGCGTCCCGGCCCAGCGCGCGGTAGCGTTCCTGTTCGGACGGCTGCAAGACCATGCGGCGCAGGCGCAGGCTCGCCGGCAAAGGCTGTTCGCCGTTGCCGTTGCCGTTGCCATGGCGCGGGCGATCGGACAGCACGGCGCCGCCGGCGGCCGCGCCCAGCACATACGTGTCGCGCAGTTCCGTCTCGGCCCACGGCGCGATGTGGAACGTGAAGCCGGGCGGCACCTGTTCCAGGCGCAGACGCTCGGCTTCGATGGCGTCCGTGAGGATCACGGCGTCGTCGCGCGTGACGAGCACCTCGGCCACGCCGCAGTCGGCGACCAGCAGCACGGCCGCGTCGCCGCCCGCCGTCGCCCACGCGAACCAGTCCACGCCGCGCAGGCGTATCGCCCCCGCGCCGGATTCGGCCAACGCGGCGCGCAGCAGCGCGAGCTTGTCCGCGACTTCGGCGGGGCGGGTATCCGGCAGCGTACTCATGCCGGGGCCTCCAACCGCACCTCGACCTGCTGCAATTCGTACGCGGTGGTTTCCGGCAACACGTCCATCGCGAACATGCCGGCGCCGATCTCGGTGCCGGCCAGGTATTTCAGGCGGTCGCGCGTGCGGTACGGCGGATAGAACTGGCAGTGCAGCTGCGTCTCGGGGTGATCCGCGCCGTCCGTGGGCGCCTGGTACCACACCATCAGGTAAGGGAACGGGCGCTCCCACAAGGTATCGAATTTCAGCAGCACGGTCTTCAGCGCGCGCGCCAGGCTGCCGCGCTGTTCCGGCGTGAGCGCGGCGAAATCCTTGCAGGGGGCCGTCGGCATCGTCCACACCTCGTACGGATAGCGCGCGCAGGCCGGCACGAATGCGATCGCGTGTTCGTCCTGGTACAGCACGCGCTTGCCGTCCTCCGCTTCCTCGCGCGCCATGTCGGTGAGCAGGCTCGCGCCGTGCTGCAGGTAGTACTCGCGCTCCTGCGCCAGCTGGCGCGCGGGCACGGGCGGCACGAATGGGTACGCATAGATCTGGCCGTGCGGATGGTGCAGCGTGACGCCCACCTCGGCGCCGCGGTTCTCGAACGGCAGCACGTACTGGATGTGGTGCTGCCCTGCGACGCGCCGCGTGCGGTCGCCCCACACTTCCAGCAGCAATTCGATGCGCGGGAGCGGCAGGCGGCCGAGGGACGTCTGCGGGTCCTGCGTGAACACGACGACCTCGCACAGGCCGTTGGCGGGCGCGGTCGGCACGGTCAACGCGGGCGGCTCGTGCGCATCGAGCGCCAGCGATGGAAAACGGTTGTCGAACACGGCGATCTCGTAATCGCCGGCCGGCATCTCGGTGGGGTGCGCCGGGTCGCGCGTGGGTGCCAGCGGGTTGTATTGCGGCGGCGGCTGATAGGTGCGGTTCTGGCGGAACGCGGCATACGTGACCCACTCGCCGCGCAACGGGTGCCAGCGCAGATGCGGGTTGGCGTGCTGCGGCTCGGCGAAGGGGCTGGTCGCGACGATGCCGTCCGGGATGGGCCGGTTGCTGTACAGCGTCAGGTGTCTTCCGTCAGGTTTTATCAGGTCTTGGCTGTGCATGGCATCGACAGGTCAGGCAGTGCTCCTTACGTCAGGCCTGATCCTATCATGGCGTTTTCGCCACATTTTCTTGCGGTCAGCACTTGATTTTCCGACAATCAACGGGCCGCGCGGAGGCTTGTCCGGGGACCGTGGCCCGGTCTGCTGTCTCTCCTAGGGAAACGCCGCCGATGGGGCATTTATTCCCTATGAAGATGGGCGTCGTGTAGGCCCAAACCTACAAAACTTATGGAAGGATTTACACATTTTGGCGAGAAAGGGGCCTACACGACGGCCGAGCGACCAAAATCGTGAAGCGCCCCCGCGAGCGGACGCGGGCGGCGCTTGAATGTGTCGTGAAAAGCGGCTTACTTGGCGAGCTCGGCCAGCACCGCCGTGTACATCTCGAGGTTCAGCAGCAACTGTTTATTGGTGATGAACTCGTGCTCCGAATGGCCCGTATAGACCGTGTGCGGCATGGCCGGACCGAAGCTGACGGCATGCGGGAACAGCCGCGAATTGGTGCCGCCGCCGATCGCGACCGGTTTCGGATCCTTGATACCCGTGAAGTACGCGAACGTCTTCATCAACACCGGCAGCTGCGGCGCATCCTTCTGCACCCACGGGTCGCCGATCTGCATGGCGACGTTCGCCAGCTGCACGTGCGCGCCCTGCCACTGCGCGAGCGCGGCATTGATCTCGTTGGTCAGCTGTTCCGCGGTCTTGCCCTGCGGACGGCGGATGTTGATCGCCACCTCGATGCCGCCGTCGTCCTTCTGGCGGATCACGGTCGGGGCGAACGTCATCGGGCCCATGAACGCGTCGCGGTAGGCGATGCTGCCGAATTTCTCGCCGAAGTAACCCGTGCCCACCATCTCGTTGAGGAAGTTGACCAGGGCGCCCGCGGTCGTGTCCGGCCACGGCTGCACGGCCAGCGCGTCGGCCAGCATGCTGATGGCGTTGACGCCGTCTTCCGGTTTCGACGAGTGCGCCGACAGGCCCTTGGCCGTGACGTGCAGGTCCTTGTCCTGCCGGTCGAACTGGTAGTGCATGCCGGCCTGCTTGTCGGCGCGCGCGCGGATCTGCGCTTCCAGCGCCGGCGTCGCGTTGGCGACGAGCGCCTCGGCATCCTCGGGGATCTGGCTGCCGAAGAAGCCGCCCTTGAATGCCTTCACGAAGGGCGTGCCCGCCGGCGGCGCGGCGGCCGTCTTCGGCATGGTGACGGCCAGGGTGCCGTAGCCCTTCTCCGCCGTCACGGCCGGATACTCCGCGTCGAGCGTGATGTTCATCTGCGGCAGCGTGTGCGTCTTCATGAAGGCTTCCAGCGGCGCCCAGTCCGATTCCTCCGCCATGTAGACGTACAGCTCGATGCGCTTGGACAGCGGCACCTGCAGGTCCTTCAGCGACTTCATCGCATACAGCGCGGTGGCGATGGGGCCCTTGTCGTCCTCGGCGCCGCGCGCCAGCAGGCGGCCCGGTTCGCTCGTGCGGTCCAGTTCGAACGGCGACTTCTTCCATTTGCTCGCATCGACGGGCTGCACGTCGCCGTGCGCGACGAGGCCCACGCGCTCGTCGCCCTTGCCGAGGCCGACGACGGCCACGCAGCCGTAATCGGCGAAGTCGAGGCCAAGGCGCTCCGCTTCCTGCTTCAGGTAAGCCTTGAACGCCTGGTGGCGCGGGTTGCGTTCGCACGGGAAGTTCTTGTCGGCCACCGTGTTGTAGCTGACGAGCTTGGCCAAGGTCTCGACGACGTCGTCGCGGTAAGCGGTGACGGCATGTTTGGCCGCCTTGATTGCCATCTCGCCCGGCACGGCCGGGGCCGCGGTCGGCGCCCCCATCGCGCTTGCCGCCCAGGCGAGGCTGATGGCCGCGGCCAGGTTGCGTGCGCATGTCTTCGTATTCATCGTTAGCGTCTCCATGATTGCAATAGCGCAACGAGTCTAGCAGGGTTGCGGGAACCGCGCTGGCGACCCCTCGGCCCGCAATCGGCTAATCTTATGGCCTCGACAAAGGAGACGGCATGACGCATAAAATCATCCGCCGGGTGCATCCCGCGCTGCGCGACGACATCGGCGACCTCATCACCCGGCGGCCCGTGCCGAACCGCCATCTCGACCAGATCGATCCGTTCCTGTTCCTCAACCACCACGGCCCGCAGGTCTATCCGCCGCACAACCGCGGCCTGCCGTTCGGGCCGCATCCGCACCGCGGTTTCGAGACCGTGACGTTCATCCTCGACGGCTTGCTCGCGCATCGCGACAGCGCGGGGCACGAGAGCGTGATCGGCCCCGGCGGCGTGCAGTGGATGACGGCCGGCCGCGGCATCGTGCACGCGGAAGTGTCGCCGCACGAATTCATGGAACGCGGCGGCGCGCTGGAGATCCTGCAGCTGTGGGTCAATCTGCCGCCTGCGCTCAAGATGACGGCGCCGCGCTACGTGGGCCTGCAACGCGACCGGATACCGGTCGTGGACCGCGGCGACGGCGTGCGCGTGCATCTCGTGTCGGGGACGGTTGGCGGCGTGACGGGCCCGATCGAATCGCTGACGGGCGTGTCGCTGTGCACGGTGGAGATGCAAGCGGGCGCGCGCCTGCACGTGGACGGCCTGTTGGATCGCAACGTGTTCCTGTACGTCGTGCGCGGCGTGATCGAATGCATGCCGGAGACGGTGAGCGCGTTCCACCTGGCCGAGTTCGAACCGCAGGGCGACGAACTGGAGATCCGGGCCGACCACGACAGCATCCTGCTGCTGGGCCACGCCGAGCCGATCCGCGAACCGGTCGTGGCGCACGGGCCGTTCGTGATGAATACACGCGAGGAAATCCAGCAGGCGATCATCGATTATCAGGCCGGGCGTTTCGGCGCGCCGATCTGAGTCTGCAACGTCAAAAGGCGCCGGCCCGGACCGCATCGGCCAGGCCGGCAGGTTCGGCGCCGCGCATCAGCGCGCGGCCTGGTTGACGACGACCTCGTCGGCGAACGGCACCTGGTTGAAGGCGACGGTGGCGCCCGTGTCGCGCGTGATGAATTTCTTGGGAGCGATCGGGACCAGTTCTTCGCGCTTGCCATCCAGATCGACGTACAGCTTGTTCATCCTGTTCGTCACCTTGATCGTGCGGCCGTCGGTGAGCCGGAACGAACCGCGCATGTGCTCGGCTTCGTCCTGGGTCAGGCGGTAGGCGTGCGATGCGCCCTGGACGAGCACGCTGCTGGCGGTGGCCGACATCGGTGCGACGGACGGGTCGGCAAACGCGGACAGGGACAGGGTGGCGGCGCCGATGAAGGCCAGGGCTTGTTGGATACGCATGATTGCTCCAGAGTAAGATACGAAATATAGAACGGACCGTGAGCTCGATTTCAAAAGGATCGTCAGACGCTCAAGGGGCCCACCGTTTTTCATATCGCCGCCTCAATAATGGGCGGCGAGTGATGACAGTGTAGGAAGCGCGTGCGCCAGCGTCATCGGCGAAACGCCAAACCGTCGAAAACTGGGGATGAACTGTCGAAAACCCGGCCCGAAATGCAGCGGATGCATATAGTTTTTGGCATCGTTCCGCAGGGCTTCGGGGCGCGCCGTGTGGCCGATATCCGCTACAGTGTCGGCTTCAAAAGCCCAGCTCAATGAAGGAGACACCGATGCATCCAGTGCCCCTGGTGGCCACGACGCGTGGCTATCCGCAGGACCGCGACCATGCCGGCGGCTACGCGGTCGAGAACATCCACTTCGGTTCGATCGCCGTCGTCGACGTGGCCGGGCGCCTGCTGTGGTCGGCGGGCGATCCCGACATCATGACCTTCACCCGCTCCGCGCTGAAGCCGTTCCAGGCCCTGCCCTTCGTACTGGACGACGGCCCGGCCCGCTTCGGATTCACCCGCGCCGAACTGGCCCTGCTGTGCGCCAGCCACTCGGGCGAGGAAAAGCATCTGGTGGGCGTGACCTCCATCCTCGACAAGATCGGCGTGGACGAAAGCCACCTCGCCTGCGGCTGCGCGGCGCCGCTGTACTACGACGCCGTCGGCCTGCCCGTGCCGGCCGGGCGGCGCTGGCGCACGGTCCACCACAATTGCTCGGGCAAGCACAGCGGCTTCCTCGCCTGGTGCCGCCTGCACGGCGCGCCATTGGACGGCTACGTCGATCCTGCGCACCCGCTGCAGCGGGCCATCCGCGCGACGCTGGCCGATTGCGTGAAGATGACGGAAGACACGCTGCCGATGGGCATCGACGGCTGCTCCGCGCCGAACTACGCGATGCCACTGGCGCGCCTCGCGCACCTGTACGCGCGCCTCGCGCAGCCGGGGCCGGACGCCCGTCTCGGCGGCGCGCTGGGCGAATTGTTCGATGCGATGACGGCGCACCCGGACATGGTGTCCGGCGACTCGCGCACCGACCTCGCCTGGATGCAGGCCGGCGGCGGCGACTGGGTGGCCAAGATCGGCGCCGACGCCGTGCAAGCCATCGGCATCCGCTCGGCCGGCATCGGCATCGCCATCAAGGTGGCCGACGGCGCCCCGCGCGCGCTGCACCCGGCCACGTTCGCCGTGCTCGATCAACTGGGCCTGCTGGACGAACGACGCCGCGCCCACCTCGAGCCCTACCGCGCCCCGCCGATCAAGAACGCGCGCGGCATCGTGGCCGGCGATGTCCACGCCGTGTTCACCTTGGAAAAGGCGGACTCGCCGGTGTGACGGCCAAATTCGGGGTCAGAGCCCTTTTTCTGGACATAGCTCCGCATCAACATCACCCTGACAGGCGCCACGGCCATCGCGACGCTGGCCGCGTGCCCATGTCCTGCCTGCGCGATCAATTGCTCAAAAAAGGGCTCTGACCCCGGTGTTGTCTCTTGCGCAGTTTGGTTGCGCAGCATAAAATCGATAGATTCCTATCTATTTTATGACTAATGATGAGTAAGCTACCCGAATCGGTCGAGGAACGCTTCTCGGCCGCCCTGCACACGAGTGCACGGTTGTGGCGGCTTGCGCTGGACAAGCGCCTCAAGCATCTGGGCATCGGCCAGTCCGGCTGGATGACCATCGCGATGATCGCCAAGTCGGGCGAGCCGATGTCGCAGCGGGCGCTGGCCGACCTGGTCGGCGTCGAGGGGCCGTCGATGGTGTCGATGCTGGACCGCCTGGAGCGCGACGGGTTCGTCACGCGCGCGCCCTCTCCCACTGACCGTCGCGTGAAACTCGTGCACCTGACCGACACCGGCAAGACCGTCTACGCCGAAGTCCTCCACGAAGCGGCGCCGTTCCGCGCCGACCTGCTGACCGGCCTCGATCCGCAGGTGCTGGCCGCGGCGACCGTCCTGCTGGAGACCCTGAAGAAACGCCTCGAGGACGGCCTGTGACCACAGCGGCGCCCCTCAACCGCACCATGATCACGATCTCGATCATGCTGGCGACGATCATCCAGGCGCTGGACGGCACCATCGCCAACGTCGCCCTGCCCCACATGCAGGGATCGCTGTCGGCGTCGCAGGACCAGATCACGTGGGTGCTGACGTCGTTCATCGTGGCGGCCGCGATCGCGACGCCGCTGAACGGCTGGCTCGTCGACCGCTTCGGTTTGAAAAACGTGTTCCTCGTGTCCGTCGCGGGTTTTACGCTCGCCTCGGTGCTGTGCGGGATCTCGGCCACGCTGACGGAAATCGTCATCGCGCGCATGCTGCAGGGCGTGTTCGGCGCGGCGCTCGTGCCGCTGTCGCAGTCGGTCCTCCTCGACATCAACCCGCGCGAAAAGCACGGCTCCGCGATGGCCGTATGGGGCATGGGCGTGATGATCGGGCCGATCCTGGGACCCACGCTGGGCGGCTGGCTGACGGACAGCTACAGCTGGCGCTGGGTCTTCTTCATCAACGTGCCGATCGGCGCCATGGCCTTCTGGGGGATCTGGCGCTACATCCACGCGACCGATCCGGCGCGGCGCGTCCGCTTCGACACCTTCGGCTTCGTCACGCTGTCCGTCGCCATCGGCGCGCTGCAGATGCTGCTCGACCGCGGCGAGCAGAACGACTGGTTCGCGTCGATCGAGACGTGGGTCGAACTGATCCTGACCGCGCTGGCCTTCGCCTACTTCATCGGCCACACGCTGACGCGTCCCGCCGGCCAGACGTTCGTCGACTTCCGCCTGCTCAAGAACGCCAACTACGTCACGGGCCTCCTGTTGATCTTCATCGTCGGCATGGTCTTGTTCGCGACGCGCGCGCTGATGCCGACGATGCTGCAAGGCCTGATGGGCTATCCGGCCAAGCTCGCGGGCCTCGTCACGGCGCCGTCGGGCCTCGGCACGATGGCCGCGATGATGATCGTCGGACGCCTCACGGGCAAGGTCGATTTCCGCTTGCTGCTGGGCGTCGGCTTCGCCATCACCGCGTTCTCGCTGTGGCAGATGACGCATTACACGCTCGTGCTGTCGCAGTCGGACATCGTGTGGCCGGGCGTGATCCAGGGCGTGGGCCTGGGCCTCGTGTTCGTGCCGCTGTCGGCCGCCACGTTCGCGACGCTGTCCCCGCAGATGCGCGCCGAAGGCACGGCGCTGTACAGCCTCGTACGCAATATCGGTTCGTCGATCGGCATCGCCCTCGTGCAGGCCCTCCTCGTGCGCAACACGCAGATCGCGCACGCGTCGCTGGCCACGCAAGTGAACGCCGCCAATCCGGCCGTGCGCGATCCAATGAGCCTCTACGACATGGCGACGCAGGCCGGCCCCGCCCTCGTCAACAACGAAGTCACGCGCCAGGCGTCGATGATCGCCTACGTCGACGACTACTGGCTGATGATGCTCCTGACCCTGGCCGTGATCCCGATGCTGCTGATGATCCGCCCGCCGAAGGCATCCGCCGCACCGGCACAGATCGACCACGCCGCTCTCGAATAATTTGAAAGACTCATCGTGCGACACTTGACACTCATCCCCATCGCGGTCGCCGCGCTGGCCCTGCTGTCCGGCTGCATCAGCGTTCCGCCCGACACGAACAAGGCGCAAGGTCCCGACTTCGCCAAGGCGCAGCATGCCCCTGCCATCCGGCTCCCGGCCGACGCCTGGCCCTCCGATCAGTGGTGGCTCGACTACCACGACCCGCAGCTGAACGGCCTCGTCGCGCGCGCCCTGCGCGACAGCCCGACGTTGACGGTCGCCGCCGCGCGCGTCGCGCGCGCACGTGCCGGGGTCACGGCGGAAGTGGCGAACGAAGGCGGCCGCGTCGACTTGGCATCAAGCCTGAACCGCCAGCGCTATTCGTCGAACGGCTTCTTCCCGCCGCCGATCGGCGGGGCGTGGTTCAACGACGCGTCCGTGTCGCTGCGCGCCTCGTACGACTTCGACTGGTGGGGCAAGCACCGCGCCCTCATCGCCGCCGCGCTGGGCGAGACGAACGCAGCGGCCGCGGAAAGCGCGCAGGTCCGCCAGACGCTGGCCACATCCGTCGTGCAAAGTTATCTGCGCCTGCAGATGCTGTGGGCGCGCCAGGACAACACGCGTGCCCTGATCGCCGTGCAGCGCGACATCGTCGCCGGCCGCAAGACCCGCATGGCGCATGGCCTGATCAGCGCCGATGCGCTGCAGAGCGCGGAGCAGGACCTCGCGAGCCTGCAGGAACAGGCGGCCCGCTACGACACGGACGCCACGCGCGAACGCGAAGGCCTGCGCGCGCTGATCGGTGGCGACGCGGCCGCGCTGAACGATCTCGCGCGCTTCCAGCCGGCACCCGCGATCGATGCCGTGCCGCGCGAACTGGGCATGGAACTGCTGGCGCGGCGTCCCGACCTGCAGGCGGCGCGCTGGCGCGTCGAGGCGCAGCTGGGGCGCGTGGCCGCCAGCGAAGCCGCGTTCCGGCCCGACATCAACCTGGCCGCCGTCATCGGCCTCGACGCAACGTCGCTGGGCAAGCTGCTGCGCTATCCGAGCCGCACGCCGCTGCTCGGCGCCACGCTCGACCTGCCCTTGTTCGACAGCGGCCGCCTGCACGCCCAGCTGGGCAGCGCGCGCGCGAGCCGCGACGAATTGCTGGCCGAGTACAACGAGGCCGTGCTGGATGCGGTGCGCGACGTCGCGCGCGAAGCCGCGACCCTGCAAGGCATCGCGAAAGAGGCGGAAGCGCATGCGGCCACGCTGGACGCGAGCTTGCGCCTGGCGGCAAACGCCGAGGCGCGCATGAAGCGCGGCCTCGCCGACCGCGCCGCCGTGCAGCAGGCGCGCATGGCCGCGCTGCGCCAGCGCGACGTCGACCTGCAGCTGACGGACGCGCGCCTGCAGACGCAGGTCGCCCTCGTCCGCGCACTCGGTGGCGGCTATCACGCCACCGCACCTGCCCTCACCCAATCGAACACCAAGTAAAGCCATGAGCACCGAGACCCAACCCAACGCCAATAAGAAACGCCGCGTCGTCCTCGCCGGCATCACCGTCGCCTTCCTCGCCGCCGGCGCGGCCTACGCGGCCTATTACGCGCTCGTGCTGTCCAAGCGCGTCGAGACGGACAACGCCTACGTGGGTGGCAACCTCGTGAATGTTTCGTCGCAGGTGACGGGCAGCGTCGTCGAGATCCGCGCCGACGAGACGCAACTCGTGCAGGCCGGCACCGAGATCGTCCGCCTCGATCCGTCCGACGCGGAAGTCGCGCTGGCCCAGGCCGAGGCGCGCCTGGGCACGGCCGTGCGCCAGCAGCGCGAGCGCTACACGAACGTCGCGCAGTACGAGGCGCTCGTCGACCAGCGCCGCGTGGAACTCAGGGCGAAGCAGGAAGACCTGGCCCGGCGCGCGCCGCTGGCGGCCGACAACCTCGTCTCCGGCGAGGACGTGGCGCACGCCCGTCGCGCCGTCGAGGATGCGAAGGCCGCGCTGGAAGTCGCGCAGAAACAGCTGGCGGCCGCGCGCGTGACGGTGGCGGGCGTGTCGCCGGCCGAGCACCCGAACGTGCTGGCCGCGAAGGCGGATTATCTGTCCGCATGGCTGGCCGCGCGCCGCAACGCGATCGTCGCGCCGGTGTCGGGCTATGTCGCCAAGCGCAGCGTGCAGGTCGGCAGCCGCATCGCACCGGGCGCGCCGCTGCTGTCGATCGTACCGCTGGATCAGCTGTGGGTCGACGCCAATTTCAAGGAATCGGAATTGCGCGACATCCGCGTGGGCCAGGCGGCCACCATCGAGGCCGACATCTACGGCAGCAAGGTGGTCTACCACGGCAAGGTCGTCGGCCTCGGCGCGGGCACGGGCAGCGCGTTCTCGCTGCTGCCGGCACAGAACGCGACCGGCAACTGGATCAAGGTCGTGCAGCGGGTGCCGGTGCGCATCTCGCTCGATCCGAAGGAGCTGGCCGCGCATCCGCTGCGCGTGGGCCTGTCGGCCACGGTCGACGTGGACACCAGCCATCCGGGCGGCAGCGCGCTCGGCACCGTGGCCGCGCCCGCGCCCGCGTACACGACCACCGTGTTGAACCAGCCGTTGCAGCAGGCCAAAGCGGCGACGGACGCCATCGTCGCCAGGAATATGGCGAATTGACGTCACCCGGGCGGGTGCTGTTCGAGGATCTCGACCAGCTCCCGCAACGGCGCCGGCGCGGCGTCGGCGTGAAAGCGCACCTGGTGGCCGTCGACCGTCAGCGTGTACGTGAAATCCCAAGGCTGCGGCCGCGCTTTCAACAAGGTCGCCGGCAGTTGCGCCAGGTCGAGCGCCTGCACGAGCGAGCGCACGCGCGCGCCTTCCGCCGCCGGCAGGCTGTCGACGTCCACATTGCGCGTCTGCGCCCCCGCCGGCCCGGTGAAACCGCCCACGCAGTGCAGGGACAGGCGCATCACACGACGCCCACCTCGTGCCATGCGCCCTGCACCGCCGCGGCCTCGGCGGAGCCCACGCCGTGGCGCAGCTCGGCCGCCTTGACGGTGGCCTGGGCGGCATCCGCGAACGTCGCATCCGGATGCAGCAGCGACAGCGCCTGATACCAGATCGGTCCCGCCTTGTCCCAGCTGTGCCCACCCAGCTTCATTGCCGCGAGGCAGAACGCGTGGTTGGGGATGCCGGAATTCGTGTGCACGTCCCCGCCTTCCACATAGCCCTTCATCGTGCCCGGCTGATCGTCGCCCGACCACGTGAGGGACGTATTGCCCGGATCGGCCATCGAACGCAGCGCATGGCCGACGGCGGGCGTCATGATGCCCGCGCCGATCAGCCAGTCGGCCTTCTCGACCGTCTGCTTCAGGTGCCATTGCTTGACGACGGAGCCGAACACGTCGGAGATGGATTCGTTCAGCGCCCCGCTCTGGCCGTCGTAGACGAGGCCTCCGCCCGGCACCGTGTACTGCGTGACGCCATGCGTCAGCTCGTGCGCGATCACGTCGAGCGCGCGGGTGAACCCCGTGAACAGCTTGCCGTCGCCGTCGCCGTAGACCATCTGGCGGCCGTTCCAGAACGCGTTGTTGAAGCTCTTGCTGTAGTGGACGCTCGAATCGATGCCCATGCCGCGGCCGTCGATGGAATTGCGTTGCAGGACCTGCTGGTAAAAGTCGTACGTGGTGCCGGCGCCGTCGAACGCCTCGTTGACGGCGGTGTCGGGCACGGGCCCCGCCGTCTCCGTGCGTACGAGCTTGCCGGGCAGGCGGGTGCCGTGGTGCGCATCATACACGGTACGATGCTTGACGCCGGGCGCCACCAGCAGGCCCGGCGCGGCCAGGCCGCTGGCGGCGCGCTGGCCGCGCAGGAAGGCCGAGCGTTCGACCTGTTCCAGCAGGCGCTGGCGCTCGGCCCCGTCCGCCTGGACGGCCAGTTTGCGCAGCATGGACGAAGGGATGATGAAGCAGGTGCACGCGGGCGTGTGGATGTGCATGGGACCTCCATTGCGGTTTGCGCTCGTATTGAAGAGCGTAATCCACGCGCCGGCGTGGCGGCGCACAATAGCCGCGCGGACCGCGTCAGTCCGGCTCGACCGGCGTCAGCGCCCTGCCGCTGCGGAACCAGCTGCGCACATTGTCCAGCATGAGCTGCGCCATCGCCGCGCGCGTCTCGTGCGTGGCGCTGCCCAGGTGCGGCGTGAGCAGCACGTTGGGAAGCGCAAAGAAGCGCGGGTCGATGTCCGGCTCGTTATCGAACACGTCCAGCGCCGCGCCGGCGATGCCGCCCCGCTCCAGCGCCGCGAGCAGCGCCTGCTCGTCGACGAGCGAGCCACGCGCCACGTTCACGAGGTAGCCGTCGGGTCCCAGCGCATCGAGCACGCGCGCGTCGATCAGGTGCCGCGTGTCCGCGCCGCCGGGCGCCACGACGACGAGGATGTCGGAGTCGCGCGCGAGGGCCGGCAGGTCGGCCTCGTAACGCCACGCCAGCTGCTGGTCGGTACGCCCGTGGTACGCGAGCGCGACGCCGAACATCTCCAGCCTGCACGCGATCTCCTTGCCGATGCGGCCCATGCCGACGATGCCCACGTGCTTGCCCGCGAGGCTCGTCGCCAGCGGGAAGCCCGCTGCCGTCCAGCGGCCTTCGCGCACGAAGCGGTCGGCCTGCGGCAGGCGGCGCAACAGCGCCAGCAGAGAGCCGATGCACAGCTCGGCCACGGCCGCGTTCAGCACGCCCGGCGTGTTCGTGACGACGATGCCGCGGCTTGCCGCCAGCGCGCGCGGGATCAGGTCGTAGCCGACGCCGCACGTGGCGATGATCTCCAGGGCCGGCAGGCGCCGCACGACGTCTTCCGGCACGTCCTGGTTGCTGCGCGTGACGATGGCGCTCACGGCAATCGCCAGGCCGGGCTCGCGTTCGAGATCGGCCAGGTTCACGCAGCGGAATTCGGTGTCGAGCCGGGCCTGGATCTCGGGTGCGAATTCGCCGATCTGCAGGACGACCCTCATGCCCCCGCGCCGATCCCGAGTTCGAACGTGGTGACGCCGTCGACGCCGCCGCGCACCTTGTCGCCGGGGTTCAGCGCATCGACGCCGGCCGGCGTGCCCGTGTAGATCAGGTCACCCGGCGCCAGCGCGACGAGGCGCGACAGCGCGGCGATCACGTCCGCCACGGGCCAGATCATCTCGTTCAGATTGCCTTCCTGTTTCAACTGGCCGTTCACTTCGAGCCAGATGCGCGCCTCTTGCGGGTGGCCGGTGCGTTCGACGGGCACCAGCGGGCTGCACGGCGCGGACGCGTCGAAGCCTTTCGCCATGTCCCACGGGCGGCCATCCTTCTTGGCGACGGCCTGCATATCGCGCCGCGTCAGGTCCAGGCCCACGCCATAGCCCCACACGAGATCCAGGGTCTGGTCCGGCGCGATGTCGGTGCCGCCGCCTTTCAGTGCGACGACCAGTTCGACCTCGTGGTGCAGCTCGCGCGTGGCCGGCGGATACGGCACGGTGCCGCTGGCCGGCACGACGGCGTCGGCGGGCTTGGTGAAGAAGAACGGCGGTTCGCGGTTCGGATCGGCGCCCATCTCGCGCGCGTGGGCGGCGTAGTTGCGGCCGACGCAGAACACGCGGCGCAGCGGGAAAACCTGGTCGGAGCCGGCCACGGCGAGGGCCGGGACGGCGGGAGGCGTAATGACGAAGCCGGTCATGCGTATCCTTGCAAAGACGGTTGCGATGGCATCCGGCGAGCCGGACGCATCGAACAGCCTAACACAATCACGCTATGGAGGAACGGGCAATACGCCCCGGCTCAGTAGATCTCCTTGGCCGCGGCCCGCACCGCGCGCAGCAGCAGATCGGCGCCCGGCGACAGCAGGTGGTCCTGGTGGCGGATGATGCCGAACGCGTCCATCTTGCACGGGATTTCGATCGGCAGGATGCGCATCACGTTCAGCGACGCGTAGTACTGCGCCACCTCGATCGGCATCACGTGCAGCGAATCCGTCTGCTGCAGCAGCGCCGTGATCATCAACATGGCCGTCGTGTCGACGACGTTCGCCGGCGGTTCCAGGCCGGCGCGGCGGAACATCATGTCGAAACGGTAGCGCAGGATACTGCCGTGCGGCGGCACGATCCACGGCAGCGGCGCGATGTCCGTGAGCGTCAGGTCCTTCCGTTCCAGCAGCGGATGGCCGGGACGCACGACGGCGCACGCCGGCTCTTCCGTCAGCTCTTCGTAGATCAGGCCGGACGTGTCGCCCGTGTCGAAGATGCGGCCGATCATGAAGTCCAGCATGCCGTGCTGCAGCTTATCCAGCAGGAGGTTACTGGTCTCCAGCTGCACGCCGATGCGCAGCAGCGGGGCCTCTTCCTTCACGCGGGCAATCGCCCGGGGCAGCAGCGCCATCGCGGGCGTCATGATCACGCCCACCTCGACCTGGCCCGTGAGGCCCGCCTTGAGCGTGACGATGTCGTCGTGCGCCAGCGCGAGGCTCGTCAGCGCCATGCGCGCGTGGCGGATCATCGTCTCGCCGTAGATCGTCGGCTCCATGCCGCGCGGCAGGCGCTCGAACAGCTTGACGTCCAGCATCTCCTCCAGGTCCTTGATCTGCTTGGAGGCGGCCGGCTGCGTCATGTGCAGCTCATCCGCGGCGCGGTGGATGTTGCGGTAGTCGTCGAGCGCGATCAAGAGCAGCAGCTGGCGCGTCTTGAGGCGGGCCTTGAGAAACCAGTTCGGGTTGGTCGTGTCCATCAATACATCATATCATTATCGATATTGCTTTAACGGAAATTTATGCAAAACTGTCATCGCTTGCACGCAGTGGACGGATTCGCGGCGGGGCCTTCTGCCGTCTGCGCCACGGGCAGGATCTTGCCGTCCGGACCGTAGTGCAATTCCTCGACGGCGACCGAACGGCGGAATTCGCCGCCCGTCGGCAGCTTGCCGTTGTGATAAAAAATATAGGACTTGCCGTTGAAATCGACGATCGCGTGGTGGATCGTCTTCACGTTCGTGTTCTGCTCCATGATCACGCCGCCGTACGACCACGGACCGGTGGCCGTCGGGCCCGTCATGTATACGGTCTCTTCCGGGAACTTGCGCGAGTACGACAGGTAGTATTTGCCGGCGTGCTTGTGCAGGTACGACGCTTCCGTGAACGCTTCCAGGCCCACCGTGTGGATCGGGCCGTCCAGCTCCGTCATGTTGGGCTTCAGCTTCGCGTACTTCATGACCGTGTTGCCCCAGTACAGATAGGCCTGGCCGTCGTCGTCGACGAAGATCGCCGGGTCGATGTCGTCCCAGCTGATCTCGGTCTCGTGCGTCATGTCGTTCGTGATCAGGGCCGAGCCGCGCGCGTCGACGAACGGACCCGTCGGGCTGTCCGACACCGCGACGCCGATCGCCTTGCCGGGGATCGTCTTGTGTTCGACCGTCACGTACAGGTAGTACTTGCCGTTGCGCTTCGTGATGTCGCTGGCCCACGCGTCCCGGGCGGCCCATTTGAACGTGGAGAACGGCACGCCGTCCGGGTGCGCGGTCCAGTGCTGCATGTCGCAGCTGGAAAACACACGCCATTCGTTCATCAGGTAATCCTTGCCGCCGACGGGCGCCTCGTCGCGGCCGACGTACAGGTACACGCGGCCGTTGTCGACGAGGGCCGCGGGATCGGCCGTGAAGATCTTGCTGGTGATGGGATTGGCGGCGTGGGCGAGCGCCGCCGTCGCGACCAGGGCCGCGCCGAGCGTGGGTTTGAGCATGTAGTCTCCGTTGTCTTTTGTGGATCACCGGCGTTGGCGGCGCCGGGTACGGCTTATGGATTCCGCTTGCGCGGGAATGACGTGCTATTGTCAGCGTCCGAACGTGCCGTCATTCCGCGCACGCGGGAATAGTGCCACTGGCACCATTCCTCCATACCGAGTTGATATTGACGCGACCCGTTATTGTTTCGAACGCCCACCCATCACCCTCTGCACGACGCAGAAGACGAACAGCAGCGCTCCGATGACGATCTTGGTCCACCACGAGCTGAGCGTGCCGTCGAAGGCGATCAGCGTCTGGATGGCGCCCAGCACCAGCACGCCCGACAGCGCGCCCGCGATATAGCCGTAGCCGCCCGTGAGCAGCGTGCCGCCGATGACGACGGCCGCGATGGCGTCGAGTTCCGTGCCCTGCCCGTGCAGGCCGTAGCCGGACAACATGTAGAAGGCGAACAGCACGCCGCCCAGCGATGCGCAGAAGCCCGACAGCGCGTACACGAGGACCTTCGTGCGGCCCACGTTCAGGCCCATCATCGCGGCCGACTGCTCGTTGCCGCCGACGGCGTACACGGCGCGGCCGAACGCGGTGAAGTGCGCGAGCCAGATGGCGACCAGCAGCACGACGAGGGCGATGATCGCGCCCGGCGACAGGAAGCCGCCCAGGATCGGCACCTGGGTCTGCGACATCGCCGTGAACACCGGATCGTCGATCGTGATCGATTCGACGCTGATCAGGTAGCACAGGCCGCGCGCCAGGAACATGCCGGCCAAGGTGACGATGAACGGCTGCAGCTTGAACAGGTGGATGATCGTGCCCATCGCGCCGCCGAAGCACGCGCCCAGCAGCAGCACGAGCAGGATGACGGCGGCCGGCGGCCAATGCGCGTGCTGCAGCAGCCAGGCCGAGATCATCGTCGACAGCGCCAGCACGGAGCCGACCGACAGGTCGATGCCGCCCGAGAGGATCACGAAGCCCATGCCCACCGCGATCACGAGCAGGAACGCGTTGTCGATCAGGAGGTTGAAGATCACCTGCAGCGACAGGAAGCCCGGGTACACCGACCCGCCGATGCCCAGCATCGCCACCAGCAGGACCACGGTGACCAGGGACGTAAACCACGGCGCACTCGTCACGCCGCGGGTACCAGTTGCGACCGCGCTCATGCGGACCTCCGCAGGATGTTCTTGAATTCGCTCGACTGCGAGATGCAGACGACGAAGACGACAATGGACTTGACGACCATGTTCACTTCGGGCGGCACGCCCAGCGAGTAGATCGTGTAGGTGAGCGTCTGGATGATCAGCGCGCCGATCATGCTGCCCACCAGGCTGAATTTACCGCCGGCCAGCGACGTGCCGCCGAGCGTGACGGCGAGGATCGCGTCCAGCTCCAGCAGCAGGCCGGCGTTGTTCGCGTCCGCGCTCTTGATGTTCGACGTGATCAGCATGCCGGCCAGGCCCGCGCAGGCGCTGCAGAACACGTACACGAAGGTGATCAGGGTCGCCGTGCACAGGCCCGCGAGGCGTGCCGCCACCGGATTGATGCCGACGGCCTGGATGAACAGGCCGAGCGCCGTCTTCTTCACCAGCAGCAGCGTCGCCGCGAACACGGCCGTCACGACGAACAGCGAGAACGGCAGGCCGGCGAGATAACCGCCGCCCAGGAAGAAGAACGGCTGGTAGTACACGGTGACGATCTGGCCGTCCGTCAGCAGCTGCGCGAGGCCGCGCCCCGCGACCATCAGGATCAAGGTGGCGACGATCGGCTGCAGCTTGATGCCGGCCACGAGCACGCCGTTCCACAGGCCGCACAGCAGCGCGACGCCCAGCGAGGCCGCCAGCGCGACCGCCATCGACGTGGACGGCGTGTCGCCGCCGATGAGCATCGCGGACACGGTGCCGGACAGCGCGACGACCGCGCCGACCGAGATGTCGATGCCGCGCGTGGCGATGACGAGGGTCATGCCGAGCGCCGCCAGCATCAGCGGCGCCGCGCGGTTGAGGATGTCGATGATCGCGCCGTACAGGTGCCCTTCCTTGACTTCCAGGTGGAAGAAGCCGGGCACGAGGAATGCGTCGACGAGCAGCAGCGCGACGAGCGCGCCGAGCGGTCGCACGAGCGGATGCTGCAGCATTGCCGCGCGCGCTGCTCCCGCCTGCGCGGCCGGTTTGACGGTAGCGCCGGTCGTGCTCATGCCGTCTCTCCCGCGATCACGTGCAGCACGGTGGTCTCGTCGAGCTCACCGCGCCGGTATTCGCCGCACGCCTTGCGGTCGCGCATGACGACCATGCGGTCCGACACGCGCAACACTTCCGGCAGCTCGGACGAGATGAAGAGGATGGACATGCCTTTGCGGCACAGGTTGCTGACGTAATCCATGATTTCCTGCTTGGCGCGCACGTCGATGCCGCGCGTCGGTTCGTCGAGAATCATCAGGCGCGGATCGGTCGCGAGCCAGCGCGCCAGCAAGACCTTCTGCTGGTTGCCGCCGGAGAGCGTGCCGATCGGCGTCTCGATGCTGGCCGTCTTGATGCCCAGCCACTTGACGTAGTCCAGCGCCAGCTGCTGCTGGCGCTTGAAGGGGATGGCGCGGAAGATGCCCTGTCTCGCCTGCAGCGCGAGGATCAGGTTTTCGCGCACGGACAGCGCGAGGATCGCGCCTTCGTGCTTGCGGTCTTCCGAGCAGAAGCCGATGCCCTCGCGAATCGCGTCGCGCGGGTTCGAGAAGCTGACCTGCTTGCCGTCGATGTCGAAGCTGCCGGCGTCCGCCTTGTCCGCGCCGAACAGCAGGCGCGCGGTTTCCGTGCGGCCGGAGCCCAGCAGGCCGGCAAGGCCCAGCAATTCGCCGCGGCGGATTTCCAGGTCGACCGGCGACAAGACGCCCTTGCGCGCGATGCCGCGGGCGCGCAGGAAGACGTCGCCGTGTTCGTTGGCTTCGCCCTGCGTCGCCGTCCCGGCCGCGTGTTCCGCGTCGGCCGGCGCGCCGATCATCTTGTTGACGAGCGCGAGGCGCGACAGATCCGCGCAGGCGTACTCGCCTTCGCGCTCGCCGTTGCGCATCACCGTGATGCGGTCCGAGATCGCATAGGTCTGGTCGAGGAAGTGCGTGACGAACAGGATCGCCATCCCTTCTTCGCGCAGGCGGCGCAGTACCGAGAACAGCATCTGCACTTCCGCCTCGTCCAGGCTGGACGTGGGCTCGTCGAGGATCAGCACGCGCGATTCCGTGTTCAGCGCGCGCGCGATGGCGACCATCTGCTGGATCGCGAGCGGATAGTCGGCGAGCGGCTTGCTGACGTCGACGTGGATCTGCAGGCGCTCCAGCAGCGCGGCGGCCTCTTTGCGCATCGAACGCCAGTCGACCATGCCGAAACGGCGCGGATAACGTCCGATGAAAATGTTTTCCGCGACCGACAGGTTCGGGCACAGATTGACTTCCTGGTAGACGGTGCTGATGCCCAGGTTCTGCGCATCCTGCGTGGAGCGCGGGTGGATGGCCCGGCCCTCCAGCACGATACTGCCGGCGTCCGGCTGGTAGACGCCGGTGAGGACCTTGATCAGCGTGGACTTGCCCGCGCCGTTCTGGCCCATCAGCGTGTGGACTTCGCCGGGGAACAGGCGCAGTCCGGCGTCGGACAGCGCCTTCACACCGGGGAAGGCTTTATGGATGCCGGTGACTTCCAGCACCGGATGTTTCGAATCGACCATGCTCGATCCGATCAGTATTTGCGGTTCGGGAGTTCCTTCGCCGCCACCTCAGCCGGGAACACCCCCTCGTTCACGACGATGCGCTTGGGGACCGGCTTGCCGGCCACGACGTCCTGCGCGGTCTGGATCAGGGTCGGGCCGAGCAGCGGATTGCACTCGACCGTGACATTCAGCTTCCCGGCCTTCATGGCCTCGAACGCGCCTTTCACGCCGTCGATCGAGATGATGATGATGTCCTTGCCCGGCTTCAGGCCCGCTTCCTCGATGGCCTGGATCGCGCCGATGGCCATGTCGTCGTTGTGCGCGAACAGCACGTTGATGTTCTTGCCTTCGGACTTCAGGAACGCTTCCATGACTTCCTTGCCCTTGGCGCGGGTGAAGTCGCCCGTCTGCGAGCGGATGATCTTCAGCTTCGGATTCTCCGCGATGACTTCGGCGAATCCGGTCCTGCGGTCGATCGCCGGCGCGGCACCGGTCGTGCCCTGCAGTTCGACGATGTTCAGCGGCTTGCCGCCGATCTTCTTGTCGTAGTCGAGCAGCCAGCGTCCGGCGCGGCGGCCTTCTTCCACGAAGTCGGAACCGATGAAGCTGACGTACAGCGACGGATCGCTGACCTTGACGGCGCGATCGGTCAGGATCACGGGGATTTTTGCGTTCTTCGCTTCGCGCAGCACGGTCTCCCAACCGGTTTCCACGACGGGCGAGAACGCGATCACGTCGACACGCTGGGCGATGAACGAACGGATGGCCTTGACCTGGTTCTGCTGCTGTTGCTGGGCGTCGGCGAATTTCAGGTTGACGCCGGCCTTCTTGGCGGCGTCCTTGATCGAGGCGGTGTTCGCGGTGCGCCACTCGCTTTCGGCGCCGACCTGCGAGAAGCCGATCGTGAGGGGTTTAGCGGCAAATGCCGGGATGGCGGTTGCGCACGCGACGGCGGCGGCAACGCCCAGGAGGGTTCTGCGGGTGACGGTCATCACTTTGTCTCCGGAATTGTTGTGCATGGATACTATGACAGAACTGACATATTCATCCAATCATTTTTTTGACGGAATCCATACCCATTTTGACATCTCAGCGTCGGTTCCCTCTGCGGATCGGTCGAGCTATACTGGCCGCTTCATTCCCCCACAGGAGCGTGCCATGAACCAACCGGATATTGCCCGCCTGTCGGCTGCCTGACCGCTTCCCGTCGACCGCAGACGTTGTGAACGGGCGCGCCAGCGCGCCGAGTTCCCTGACAGAAACCCGCCACCGCGCGCTTGCGGCGGCGTGCCCGTGCGCGCTCGCGCACTTCTCAACAGGAACACAACGACATGATCGATTTCGATATCGCGGCGCTGCGCCGCATCGCAGCCGGACGCCGATGAGGACGACGTCAACGCGGCGTTCGACGACATCGACGCGCTGGCCGCAGGCTGCCGCTTCCACGACTGCACGCATGTGGAGGAGCCGGGATGCGCGGTGCGCGGCGTCGTGGATGCGGACCGTCTGCGCAACTACCACAAGCTGCTTCGCGAAGTGCGGCACGCGGCGGCCACGCCGCTGGACCGCATCGCCGCGCGGTCGAAGTGGAAGGTGTTGAACCGGATGGCGAAGGCGCGGGCGCAGGCGAAGCGCTAGCGCCTGAGACGTCGTCCCCGCGCAGGCGGGGCCCCAAGTGCTGCGTCGGTTGCGATAACGCGTGCAAATTGGGGGCCTGCCTGCGCAGGAACGACGGAACCGGGTCAACGCAACAGCCGGAGTCCGTACAATCCGCCCGCCATGGACCCTTCCTTCGCGACGAACTTCACTTCCAGCTTGCCGTTCGCACCCTGCACCAGCGCGGGCGGCAGCGCGAAGTCGCGCGTATAGAATTCCTGCGCCTCGCCGGACGGCAGTTCGACTTCCGCGATGCGCTGGCCCGCCACGACGATGTCGAACTTGCGGCCCGCGTCCGCGCGCGCGAACGTCAGGCGCAACGCCTTCGCCTCGTGCTTCGGGTCGTTGAGCTGGTAGCTGAACCACTTGCTCGCATGGCGCCAGTGGCGGCCACCGTTGAGGCCCGCGTCCGCGCCCTCGCCCTGGAAGCCGTGGTCCGATTCCGGCTGCTGTTCGCCCGGCGCCACCTGGTCGATGGTCTGCGCGTCCAGCGCCAGGCGCTCGGCTTCCTTCTCCGCGTTCTCCTGCCTCACGCGCGCGAATTCGGCCGGGGTGCTCTGCTGCCAGTAGATCATGTAGCGCGAGTCGTGCAGGCGGAAGAACGGAATGAACTCCGTCGACGCCCCCGCGCCGCCCTGCACGACGCCGGGTGCCGTGAACGTCAGCGCCTTGCCCTTCACGGGCTTGAAGCGGCGCGTGAAATCCTTGCTGTCCGAGACGAAGGTCGGCGCCGCCTCCAGTGGGCAGACCTGGCCGGACGGGCTGTGGCCCATGCGCGAATCGTCCGCGAGGAAGTTCAGGTGCTCGGTCGGGAACGGGTTCGTCTTCGCCGCCAGCACGACGGGGCCGTACAGCACCGCGTAGTAATTCGACTTGTCCGGCATCTGCTCCAGGCGCATCGACATCGGCAGGCTCACGTCGACGCGGTCGCCCTTTTTCCACGCGCGATCGACGCTGACGTAGCCGCCCGGCTTCGCATCGACCTTGACGAGTTTGCCGTTCACCTTCAGCGCGAGCTTGCCCGGCGCGACCCAGGCCGGATAGCGGATCTTCAGCGCGAACTTTGCATCGCCGTCGATGGTGATGCGCGTGCTGGCCTGGTCCGGGAAGTTGTTCGCCTGCGTGATCTTGACGTTCTTCTCGCGCCAGTTGAGGGTGGACGGAATGAACAGGTTGACGAACAAGACATCGCCTTCGTGCGCGTAGATGAATTCGCCATATTTGGCATGGCTCTCGATGCCGGAGCCGACGCAGCACCACATGGCCTGGTCCACCTGTGAATACACGCGGTAGTGATTCGGACGCATCGGCGTGAAGTAGACGAAGCCGCCCGTGCCAGGATGTTCGGAGGCGAGGATGTGGTTGTACAGCGCGCGCTCGTAATAGTCCGCGTAGCTGGCCTTGTCCGACGTCTCGAACAGCATCTCCGTCAGCTTCAGCATGTTATACGTGTTGCAGGTTTCCGGCCCCTCGACCTCGTCGATCATCGGGCTGAAGTCCTTGTCGTCATGGAAGTGCTCCCTGACGCTGTTGCCGCCGATGGCCACCGTGCGGTGGCCGACGACGGTCTGCCAGAAGAACGCGGCGGCGTCCGCCATGTCCTTGCGGCCCGTGAGTTCGCCGATGCGCTTGAAGCCGATGACCTTCGGGATCTGGGTGTTGGCGTGCAGGCCCGTGAGCTTGTCCTCGTGCTTTTCGAGCGGCTGCAGGATGGCCTGGTGCGAGAACTTCAGCGCGAGGTCCATGTAACGCGAGTCCCCGGTCATCTGGGCGACGTCGGCCAGCACCTCGTTCATGCCGCCATGTTCGGCCTTCAGCATCTGCTGCATCTGCTCGTCCGTCAAATGGCTCGTCAGGCGCAGCGCCCAGTCGGCCATGGCAATCAGCATCGCCTTCGCATCCTCGTTGCCGGCATAGCGGTAGGCGTCGCGCAGGCCCGCGTAGATCTTGTGCAGGTTGTACCACGGGACCCATTTGCCGTTGACGGAAAAATTGTCGGCATGGAGCTTGCCCGCGGCGACGTCGCGCCACGCGGCGCGGCCGCCGGGCACGCCGCCCACATAGCCGCGCATCTCATCGTCCTTGTTGGCCTGCTGCGCGCGCTTCAGCTCCGCGACGAAGTAGTCGAGACGCTTCTTGACCTCCGCATCGCCGGTCGACGCAACCATCAACGCCAGCGCCGACAGGTAGTGCCCGCCCATGTGGCCGTCGAGGCCCGACGATTCCCAGTTGCCGTAGCTGGGCTGCTTCGGCGTGAGCCCCGCTTCGCGCAGGAACGGCGCCAGCAGGCGGTCCGGCTCCATCGCCATCAGGTAGTTCAGGTCCGTCGTCTGGGCGTCGAGGAAGGGGCTCGGGCCCAGGCGCACGTCCTGCAGCGGGAACAGATCGGCGGCCTGGGCGCACGTCGCGCCCAGGGTGAACAACAGCGCGGCGATGCGGGTCAGTGTCATTTGACTTCTTCGCTTACGTAACGATTGAGGTCTTTCGGGTCGACCGTCGGCCAGCCGTCCTTGTCCCAGCGGATGTCCATCACCTTGAGCTTCTGCTTGTAACGGTCGGCCGTCTCGTACGCGTGCAGCACGAGGTAATCCTTGCCGTCGAACGTGTAGGCGCTGTTGTGGCCCAGCGCCTTCCAGTCCTTGTCGCCCTGGATCACGAGCGAGCCGCCGCCCTGTGCCATGTCCTTGCCCTGACGGTCGAGGTACGGTCCCATGACGTCCCGCGCGCGGCCGACGACGACGTGGTACGTGCTCTTCGGACCCTGGCAGCACAGGCCCCACGAGACGAACAGGTAGTAATACCCGTTCTTCTTGAAGATGAACGGCCCTTCGATCTCGGCCGGCGCCGCTTGCTCGTCCGGCGTGAACGCGGGACGTTCGCGCCGGGCGATCGTGTGCCATTCCTGCGGCTCGGCGATCTTCGTCCAGCTGTCGTCCAGCTTCACGAGCTTGATGCCGCCCCAGAACGAACCGAACGTCATCCAGCCCTGCCCCTTGTCGTCCTCGACGACGTTCGGGTCGATGGCGTTCCACATGTCGCGGCCCGGCACCGACTGCACGACCATCCCCTGGTCTTCCCAGCGGTAGTTGGGCGCGCGCGGGTGGAGCGTCGCATTGGTCGTCACGCCGATGCCCGACGTGTTCTTGCCGAAGCCGGACACCGAGTAATACAGCAGCCAGCGGCCGTTGTGCCGGTGGACGTCCGGCGCCCAGATATGGTCGTTGAACGTCGGTGCCGCACGTTTCGCCCACGCGGGTTCGCCCGCGAACACGCGGCCTTCCGGCTTCCAGTGCACCATGTCGATCGAGGAGTAGAACGTGATGCCGGGTCCCGTGCTGTACAGGTAGTACGTGCTGCCCTCCTTGGCCATCACGGGGTCGTGCACGCTGACCTGGGATGCCTGGGCCGCCAGCGCGGGGGCCAGCGCCATCACGCCGGCGCCGAGCGCGGCCGCGAATTTCGTCGCTTTACGCATGCTTCATCCTTTCGATCACGAGCCGGTGCGGATGCCCCACAGCGACACGCCGGTCTTCGACTGCGCCGTGAAGGTCACCGCGAACGCGTTCGCATTCGGGTTCCACTGGCGCGACAGCACGCCGCTGTAGGTGACGCCGTCGATCACGATGGCGACGTTGTTGTTGCCCTTGTGCGTCCAGGTGCCGCCGGTGTTGCCCGATCCTGCGCCGCTCACCGTGCCGTTAGCGTCCAGCCGGACCGCGACGGACGGCTTGACCGTGGCCGAGATGTCCTTGCCGTGGTTGACCATCTTGTACGCGCCGGCCGTGTCCGCGCTCGTGACGGTCGACGAGATCGTCGTCGCGCTCTTCGACAGGGGCACGTAACGCAGCGGCGCCGCCACCGGCCAGCCGTCGTCGTTGATGAACATCTCGTGCACGCGCATCTCGTGGTATTCGCCCTGGCCCGGGAAGCGGGTGTGGAAGATCAGGAAGTATTGGTTCGTCGCGGCTTCGTAGCGCGCCGAATTGTGGCCCGGCGACACGTAGCCGAGCGGCGTGCCGGATTCGCCGGCCGCCAGCGCGAACTGGTGGCTGCCCACGAGCTTCTGGCCGTACGGCGCGATGCTCGCGTCGTCGAACAGGGGCTTGCTTGGGTCGGCCTTCACGTCGGCCATGTCCTTGCCGGAGGCGTCGAGGTAAGGGCCGTCCGGGTTCGTCGCGCGCGCCACGCGCATGTTGTAGCCGCCGGTGGCATCGAGTCCGCCGAACGACGTGAACAGGTAGTAGTACTTGGTCGCCGGGCTGTACATCACATAGGCGCCCTCGATGCGCGCGTGGTTGCCGCCCATGAGATGCTTGCCGTAGCCCTGGCCCGCGACCGGCAGGCCGGTGGCCGGATCCATCGCCATGATGAAGATGCCGCCCGAATACGAGCCGTAGATCATCCACAGCTTGCCGGCCGCGTCGCGGAAGGTGTTCGGGTCGACGACGTTCGGATGCTTCAGCGCGTCGTAAACGGTGCCGTCGGGACTGACCTCGCCCCACATGCCGGACTTGAGGAACACCTGCTTGTTGACGTACGGGCCTTCGATCTTGTCGGCGACGGCCACGCCCAGCGCGGAACGCGGCGAATCGCCCTTGCAGGCATCGTAGTACATGTAGAACTTGCCGTCGTCGAGCTGGATGACGTCCGGCGCCCACAGGTCCGTGACCTGGGCCCACGCGAACGTGTCGGCCAGCGCCGTCGTCACTTTCGAAAACAGCGGGTTGCCGTCGTTGACGCCGTCGGCGATCTTCGTCCAGTTCATCAGGTCCGTCGTCTTCGCGGCCGCCAGGTGCGAGCCGAACGCGTACCACGTGTCGCCGACCTTGATGACGGCCGGGTCGTGCACGGAGACGTTGGCGAAAGTGACCGCGGCCTGGGCCGGGGTGTCGGTGGCTGTCGCCGCGGGAGTCGACGGCGTGGCGGCGACCGGCGTGCTCACCGCCGTGCTACCGCCGCCACCGCCCCCGCCGCAACCGGCGAGGACGAACGCGGCGGCGACGGCGGTAGCCAGCGCACGCGGGGTGAGAGCGTGCGCCATGGATCAGCCTTCCACGGCCACGACCAGCACCGACTTGGCCGGCACCTTGATCGTCAGCTTGCCGCCGCCCGCGTTGGCGCTGAACGGCACCGGCTTGACGGCGTCCTTGTGCTCGAACGTGTTGTGGGCGTCCATCGCATCCGCGGTCAGCAGCTGGCCGCGCACGGCGCCGACGTTCTGGCCGGCGACGTTCAGGACGACGTCGGTGGCTTCATGCGGGTTCGTGTTGACGAGGGCGACATAGGTCTTGCCGTCCTTGCCCTTCGCGGCCGACGCGCTGATGCCCGGCACGCCCTGGCCGTTCGAGGCGTAGGTCGTGTTGTTCGACAGCGCAACCGGCAGCGACGCGGCGCCCTGGAACGGCGCGTACATCTTGAATGCGTAGTACGTCGGCGTCAGCAGCATCTTCTCGTTGTCGGTGATGATCATGGCCTGCAGCACGTTGACCATCTGCGCGATGTTCGTCATGCGCACGCGGTCGGCGTAGGCGTGGAAGATGTTGAAGTTGAGCGCGGCCACGACGGCGTCGCGGATCGTATTACGCTGGAACAGGAAGCCCGGGTTCGTGCCCTTCTCGACGTCGTACCAGGTGCCCCACTCGTCCACGTCGAAGCCGATCTTCTTCTCCGGATCGTTCTTGTCGAGGATCGCGACGTTCTTGCGGACGAAGTCTTCCATGCGCAGGGTCTGCGACATCGTCGAGAACCATTCCGACTCCGGGAAGCCGGTGGCGGCGCCTTTCTTCTCCCAGTTGCCGGTCGGGAGCGTGTAGTAGTGGAAGCTGATGCCGTCGGTGCGGCCCTTCAGGTCGCGCGAGAGGACGTCGGTCCAGGTGGTGTCGTCGGCCGTGCCGCCGCTGGCGATCATCTTCGGACGCAGGTGCTGCGGCGCCTTCAGGAACGTGTTCCACTGGCGGTACAGGTCGGCGTAGTACTGCGGCCGCATATTGCCGCCGCAGCCCCACGACTCGTTACCGATGGCGAAATACGCGACCTTGAACGGCGCCGGGTGGCCGTTCTTCGCGCGCAGTTCGGCCAGCGTCGACTTGCCTTCCGACGTCATGTACTCGATCCACTCGGCCGCTTCCTGCGGGGTGCCGGTACCGAGATTGCCGTTGACGTAGGCGTCCGCGCCCAGCTGCTCGACGAGGTCGAAGAATTCGTGCGTGCCCACCGCATTGTTTTCCGGCACACCGCCCCAGTTCGTGTTGACCTTCACCGGACGCTTGTTGCGCGGGCCGATGCCTTCGCGCCAGTGGTATTCGTCGGCGAAGCAACCGCCCGGCCAGCGGACCAGCGGCACGTGCATGTCCTTCAGCGCGCCGACGACGTCGTTGCGCCAGCCGCGCGTATTCGGGATCTTCGAATCCGGACCGACCCACAGGCCGCCGTAGATGCCGGTGCCGAGGTGTTCGGCGAACTGGCCATAGACGTCCTTGTCGATCACCGCACCCGGCTTGGTCGTGTCGACAGTGACGTTCACCTGGGCGAACGCGGTGCCGGCACAGAACGCGGCGGCGATGCCGAGGGCGAGGATGGTGGGTTGGAATGGTTTCATGGGGTCTCCGTTTATTTTGGTCGATGGGGTAGTTTTGTTGGTGAAGAACAGAACCCGTCATTCCCGCGAAAACGGGAATCCATAGGCCGCGTGCCGGAGAGGCGCGGCATGGATTCCCGAGTGCGCGGGAATGACGGTTTTGGAGGCGGCGGAAAAACGACGATCACACGGCGCATACGCGCGCAATCAACGATGCGACGGTATTGCCGTCACACCCACCCTGCATCCACGATGAATTCCTGCCCCGTGCACATCTTGCTGTCGTCGGCGGACAGGAACAGCACCATCGCGGCGATATCCTCGGGCATCAGCTTGCCCGGCAGGCACTGCGAGCGCGCGATCTCGGCTTCGCCCGCCTCGTCCAGCCACAGGTCGATCTGGCGCTGGGTCATCACCCAGCCCGGCGTCACGGTGTTGACGCGGATGTTGAATTGTCCGAGGTCGCGCGCGAGGCAGCGCGTCAGGCCGATCACGGACGCCTTCGTGGTCGCATAGATCGGATAGTTCGGATTCTTGGCATGCCACGACATCGAACTGAAGTTGATGACGGACCCGCCGCCGCGGCGCTTCATGCCGGCCAAGGCGGCCTGCACGGTGAAGAACATCGGGCGCTGGTTGATGGCGATGCGTTCGTCCCAGTACTCGACCGAGACGTCGCCGATCTGGTGGCGCTGGTCGTTGGCGGCGTTGTTGACGATAACGTCGAAGTCGCCCAGCTTGGCGGCCATCTCGGCCATCACGGCCTGCAGGCTCGGGATGTCGGTGATGTCGCAGTAACGGTACATCGGTGCGTTATGGCCGGCAGCGGCCAGGCGCGCGACCAATGCCTCGCTGGCGTCGCGCACGATGTCGACAAAGCCGACCAGCGCGCCCTGCTCCGCCAGCGCGGCGACGATCGCTTCGCCGATCCCGCTGCCGCCGCCCGTCACGAATACCCGTTTGCCTTCGAGGCTACCGTACTTGGCTAAAGTACCCATCGTCGTCTCCTAAAATCTTATTGTAGGCGGCGCCGGGAACGGCCCGGCGCCGCCGTCTTTCGTGCTTATTCCTTGCCCAGCGCGCCGTCGCGGCGGCGCCAGATGCCGCGCGGATTCTCGTCGCGCAGCACCGCCGGCAGCAGCGCCTGCGGCAGGTTCTGGTACGCCACCGGGCGCAGGAAGCGGAAGATCGCGCCCGTGCCCACCGACGTGCTGCGGCCGTCGGCCGTGGCCGGGAACGGACCGCCGTGCACCATCGCGTGCGTCACTTCCACGCCGGTACCGAAGCCGTTGGCCAGGATGCGGCCGACCTTGCGCTCCAGCGTCGGCAGCAGTGCCTGCGCCGCCTCGATGTCGCCCTCTTCCAGGTGGATCGCGGCCGTCAGCTGGCCTTCCAGATGTTCGACGATGGCGCGCATCTGCTCGACGTCCCGGCACACGACCAGCAGCGAGGCCGGGCCGAACACCTCTTCGTGCAGTTCCTTGCGGGCCAGGAAGTCGGCGCCGTCGACACGGAACAACGCGGCGTGGCCCTGGTTGTCTTCGTGCTCCAGGCGCAGCAAGGTCGTCACCGCTTCGTTGCTGCCCAGCGCGGCGACGCCGCGGCGGAAGCTCGATGCGATACCGGCCGACAGCATGGTTGCCGGCTGCGTGTCGTTCAGCGCTGCCGTGGCGGCTGCGCAGAACGTCGCGAGGCCCGGACCGTCGATCGTCAGCACGAGGCCGGGGTTGGTGCAGAACTGGCCGACGCCCAGCGTCAGCGACGCGGCGAATTCGCGGCCGATGCGCTCGGCGTGCTGTTCCAGCGCCTGCGGCAGCAGCAACACCGGGTTAATGCTGCTCATCTCGGCATAGACCGGGATCGGCTGCTGGCGGCCCGCGGCGACGGCCATCAGCGCCGTGCCGCCCGAACGGGAGCCGGTGAAGCCGACGGCCTGGATCGCCGGATGCGCGACCAATGCCTGGCCGATGCCGTTGCCGGTCAGCAGTGCGAACGTGCCGGCCGGCAGGCCGCACAGCTCGACGGCTTTCACGACGGCGCGCGCCACCAGTTCCGACGTGCCGGGGTGGGCCGAGTGGGCCTTCAGGACGACCGGGCAGCCGGCCGCGAAGGCCGATGCCGTGTCGCCGCCGGCGACGGAGAACGCGAGCGGGAAGTTCGATGCGGCGAACACGGCGACGGGGCCGACGCCGATCAGGCGGCTGCGCAGGTCCGGACGTGGCGGCGTGCGCTGCGGCAGGGCCGGATCGATGCGCGGATCCTGCCACGACCCTTCGCGCAGCAGGCTGCCGAACAGTTTCAGCTGGTTGCACGTGCGGGCGCGCTCGCCCTCCATGCGGCCGCGCGGCAGGCCGGTTTCCGCCATCGCGCGCTCGACGAGCGCGTCGCCAAGGGCCATGATCTGGTCGGCGACGGTGTCCAGAAAGCCGGCGCGTTCTTCGTCGGTGGTGTTGCGGAAGACGTCGAACGCCTCGCCGGCCAGGCTGCATGCCTGGTCGATCTGGTCGATGTCGACCATGTGGAAGGCGGGCTCGATGTGCTCGCGCGCGGCCGGGTTCCACGCCTTGAACGAATTGCCGGCGCCGCGCCGGGCGACGCCGCCGATGAGGGCTTCGCCCGTGATCTGTGCGATGGTCATAAGGTCTTCACTTTCGCAAATTGGGTGGCATGGACGGTGAGCTTGTTGCGCAGCGCGGGGCCGAACTGCGGCGATTCGATCTCGAACGTTTCGCCGGCCTGCACGTTTACGCTGTCGGCGAAGCTCAGGGTCGCGGTGCCGAAGAAGTGGATGTGCACGTCGCCCGGACGGTTGAACAGGCCGTATTTGAAGTGGTGGTATTCCAGGTTGCCGATCGTGTGCGACATATTCTGTTCGCCCGACACGAAGGCTTTCTCCCACCGCACGTTGCCCTGCGCATCGCGGATGCGCGAGACGCCCTGCACGTGCGCCGGCAGTTCGCCGACAAGCAGCGCCGGGCCCACGCCGCAGTTGCGCAGCTTCGAGTGGGCGAGGTACAGGTAGTTCTGGCGTTCCGTCACGTGGTCCGAGAATTCGTTACCCAGTGCGAAGCCGACGCGGTACGGCTGGCCGTCGTCGCCGATCACGTACAGGCCGGCGATCTCCGGTTCTTCGCCGCCGTCCAGCGAGAAGTCCGGCATTTCCATGTCCTGGCCGCTGGCGCGCACGATCGAGCCGTCGCCCTTGTAGAACCATTCCGGCTGCACGCCGGCCTTGCCCGCTTCCGGCTTGCCGCCTTCGACGCCCATGCGGAACATCTTCATGGAGTCCGACAGCGTCTCGACGTCGCCGCCGATCTTCTTGTGCATGGCGTCGCGCGTGTCGGCGCTGCCCAGGTGCGTGAGGCCCGTGCCAGTGACGTAGCAGTGGGCGGCGTCCGGGTGGTCGATCGGGGCCAGCAGGCGGCCTTCCGCGGCGATGGCTTCGTACGATTCGTTGGTGCCGGTGGCATTCGCATCGGCCAGGCTGGCCAAGCCCTTGCCCTGCGCGATGGCGGCTTTCGCCAGGTCCAGCGTGGTCGCGTAGCCGGTGATGGCGGTGACGACGTCGCCGTTCAGGATGCCGACGCGGCGGTCGCCGGTGGCCGATTTGTATTGGATGAGCAGCATGTTTGTGTCTCCTTCGCGCGGCGTTTGCCGCGATGCAGGCAATGAACACGTGGGCTCGGGGCGCCCACCCTACGTCAACGCAACGTGCGCAGGGTGGGCACCCCGTGCCCACGCGGATACGTAATCAATGTGAATGCTTGGGCACGGCCGAACCGCGGCAGCCGACGAGGAAGTCGAAGTCGCACCCCTCGTCCGCCTGCAGCACGTGGTCCAGGTACAGGCCCGCGTAACCGGTGCGCGGCGCCTCCTTCTGGTTCTCGGCGCGGTCGGCCAGGCGGGTCTGGATCTCCTCGTCCGGCACGTCCAGGTGCAGGCGGCCGGCCTTGCAATCGAGTTCGATGAAGTCGCCGTCCTTGACGATGCCCAGCGGGCCGCCGGCCATCGCTTCCGGCGCCACGTGCAGCACGACGGTGCCGTAGGCGGTGCCGCTCATGCGCGCGTCCGAGATGCGGACCATGTCGGTGATGCCCTTGGCCAGCAGCTTCGGCGGCAGCCCCATATTGCCCACTTCGGCCATGCCCGGATAACCCTTCGGACCGCAGTTCTTCATCACGAGGACCGAGTTCTCGTCGACGTCCAGGTCGGGATCATTGATGCGCTGCTTGTAGTGGTCGAAGTCTTCGAACACGACGGCCTTGCCGCGGTGCTTCATCAGGTGCGGGGACGCGGCCGACGGTTTCAGCACGGCGCCGCGTGGCGAGAGGTTACCGCGCAGGATGCAGATGCCGCCGTCGTCGATCAGCGGGTTGTCGATCTTGCGGATGACTTCATCGTTGTAGATCGGCGCGTCCTGGTTGTTTTCCCACAGCGTCTTGCCGTTGACGGTCAGCGCGTCCTTGTGCGGCAGCAGGTTGTGTTCGCCCAGGCGGCGGATCACGCCCGGCAGGCCGCCGGCGTAATAAAACTCTTCCATCAGGAAGCGGCCGGACGGCAGCAGGTCGACGATGGTCGGGGTGCCCTTGCCGATGGCGGTCCAGTCTTCCAGCTCCAGCGGCACGCCCACGCGGCCGGCGATGGCCTTCAGGTGGATCACGGCGTTGGTCGAACCGCCGATGGCGGCGTTCACGCGGATCGCGTTTTCGAAGTTCTCGCGCTTGAGGATCTTCGACAGCTTCAGATCTTCGTTGACCATCTCGACGATGCGCATGCCCGACATGTGGGCCAGCACGTAGCGGCGTGCATCGACGGCGGGGATCGCGGCATTGTGCGGCAGCGAGGTGCCCAGCGATTCGGCCATGCAGGCCATCGTCGACGCGGTGCCCATCGTGTTGCAGGTGCCGGCCGAGCGCGAGTGGCCCGCCTCGGCGGCGAGGAAGTCGTGCATCGTGATCTGGCCGCCCTTGGCCTGCTCGTGCAGCTGCCAGACGGCGGTGCCGGAACCGATGTCCTTGCCGTTCAGCTTACCGTTCAGCATCGGGCCGCCGGTGACGACGATCGTCGGCAGGTCGACGCTGGCCGCGCCCATCAGCAGGGCCGGCGTGGTCTTGTCGCAGCCGACCAGCAGGACGACGCCGTCCATCGGGTTGCCGCGGATGGATTCTTCGACGTCCATGCTGGCCAGGTTACGGGTCAGCATGGCGGTCGGACGCAG
Organism: Massilia putida; assembly: GCF_001941825.1. Classification (NCBI taxonomy): domain Bacteria; kingdom Pseudomonadati; phylum Pseudomonadota; class Betaproteobacteria; order Burkholderiales; family Oxalobacteraceae; genus Massilia; species Massilia putida. Next base: position 5,542,228 of record NZ_CP019038.1, on the reverse strand, counting down.
GTTCGATTCGCCGTTCGAGAAGACCGGGAATTCGACCGGGAAGCCGCCCGCCTCCAGGATGCCGCGCTTGACGTGCTCGGCCAGCTTGCGGAAGTGGGCGTTGCAGGGGGTCAGTTCGGACCAGGTGTTGCAGATGCCGATGATCGGCTTGCCCTGGAATTCGTGATCGGGGATACCCTGGTTCTTCATCCAGCTCCGGTACATGAAGCCGTTCTTGTCCTGGGTGCCGAACCACGCTGCGGAACGCAGGGTGGGCTTCTTCTTTGTCTCGGACATGTTCCTTCCTCCGTCGTCGTTTTTGTAGTTCTGAGTGTCTTGGTGATGCCAAGCTCAGCGATGGAGGAAGTCTAAAGGCCGATCAGATAACTTTCCAATCAATTTTTAACAGCAATCGATATCGTTATCGACATCGATGTTACCGCAATCACCGCCAGCCAGCGAACCGCACCTCCGTCAGACCGCGCATCGGCAGGGTTTGCGCAAATACACCGCCGGATTTCGGCGCATCCGCCAGCTGGCCGGCGCGCAGTCCGACCGTTGCCGACGTGACATACAACACGTCCAACCTTGCACCGCCGAACGCGGGACAGGTCGGCTGCGGCGCCGGCAGCGTCAATACGCGGTCGATGCGGCCGTCCGGCGCGAAGCGTACCACCTGGCCGGCGCCCCAGCGCGTGCTCCACAGGTAGCCGTCGGCGTCGATCGTGGAGCCGTCCGGATCGCCGGGGGCGGCGTCGGCGGCCACGAACTGGCGCGGGTTGGCCACGGCGCCCGTGTCCACGTCGTAATCGCAGCAACGGATCTCACGCGTGCCCGAGTCCGCGTAATACATCGTGCGGCCGTCCGGGCTGAAGCAGATGCTGTTGGCGATGGCGACGCCGCCCAGCGGCAGGCGCTCCAGCGACAAGTCGTGGTTCAGGCGGTAGAACCCGCCGATCGGATCCTTCGGGTTCTCGGCCTGGTTGAACACGCCGAAGACGAAGCGGCCCTGGCGGTCGGCACGGCCGTCGTTGAGGCGGGTGGTGGGCAGGTCGGCTTCGACGTCGCAGATGCGATCGAGTTCGCCGCTCGCAAGGTCGAAGAAGGCGAGACCCGAGGCGAGACCCAGCAGCAGGCGGCCGTCGTCATGCGTCAGCGCCATCGAACACAGGCGCTCCGGCAGCGGCCAGCGCTGCAGCGCGCCCGTCGCGGGCGCATGCGACCACAACTCGCTGCGCTCGATGTCGGTCCAGAACAGGCGCGCGCCCTTGTCGTCCCAGATGATCCCCTCCCCCAGCACATGCCGGCCGTCCACCGCCAGTTCCATCATGTAGTGCTCTCCTGATTACTGCGCCACCGAGAAGCGGAAGCGCGACTCCGTTTCATAGACCTCGCCCGGGCGCAGGATCGTGTTCGGATACGCCGGCTGGTTGGGCGAATCGGGATAGTGCTCGGGCTCGATGCAAAAGCCGCTGCGGAAGATCCACGGATGGCCCTTGCCCTGCAGCGAGCCGTCGAGGAAGTTGCCGCTGTAGAACTGCACACCCGGTTCCTGCGTGAACAACTCGAGCACGCGGCCCGACGCCGGTTCGACCACGTGGACCGCGCGCTTGAGGCCGCGCTCGCCCGGCTTCCTGTTCAGCACCCAGCAATGGTCGTACCCGGTGCCGTGGCGCAGCTGCTTGTCCGGCTGGCCGATGCGCTCGCCGATCGTGCGCGGCTTGCGGAAGTCGAACGGCGTGCCGGTCACGGGGGCCAGTTCGCCGAACGGGATCGACTCCGCGTCGATGGGCACGAATTTGTCGGCGTCGATCGTGATCTCGTGGCCGAGGATGTCGCCCTGCCCCGCGCCCGCCAGGTTGAAATAGCTGTGCTGCGTGAGGTTGACGGGCGTCGGCCGGTCGGTAACGGCAGAAAAGTGCACGACGATCTCGTTGTCGTCCGTCAGCCGGTACGTGACCGTGGCCACCAGGTTGCCCGGGTAGCCCTGCTCGCCGTCCGGGCTGTCGTAGCGCAGCACGAGGCTGTCGCCTTCAATGGCCGCCGTCCACAGCACCTTGTCGTAGCCCGGGTCGCCGCCGTGCAGGTGGTTGTTGCCGTTGTTGACCGTCAGCTGGTATTCCTTGCCGTCCAGCGTGAAGCGGCCTTTGCCAATGCGGTTGCCGTAGCGGCCGATCAGGGCGCCGAAGTACGGGCTGTCCTTGACATAGGGGTCGAGCGTCTCGAAGCCCAGCGCCACGTCGGCGAAGACCCCGTCGCGGTCCGGGACGTGGATCTCGGTGATGATCCCGCCGAAATCGAGGATCTTCACGACCATGCCGTTATTGTTCCTGAGCGTGTATTCGGCGACTTGCCTGCCGTCGGGCAAGGTCCCGAACGGCACCTGGGTGATTCCGTTTTGCACGTTGTTATATCCTCAGAGGGTGGAAGGCCGCCCGAATACCGGCATGCCGTTCTCGTCCCAGCGCAGCGGTTTGACGAAAGTGTGGCGGTCCGGGTTCCACAGCGGATCGCCGACGATTTCGGTATAGGTGCGCGCGTGGTAGACGAGCATGACGGTATCGCCATCTTCAGCATACGTAAAGCTGTTGTGGCCGGGTCCGTAGATGCCGTGATCGTAGCATGTACGGAACACGGGCTCGCGCGACTTTGTCCACGACGCCGGATCGAGCAGGTCCGCGTTCTCGTCCGCCCACAGCAGGCCCATCGCGTAGTTTTCGTCGGTGGCGCTGGCGGAATACGAGATGAAGATCTTGCCGTTGCGGCGCAGGACGGACGGTCCCTCGTTGACCCAGAATCCGCGGATTTCCCAGTCGTGTTCCGGCTTGGACAGCAGCACCGGCTTGCCCTCGATCTGCCACGGCGTCTTCATGTTCGCGATGTACAGGTTCGAGTTGCCTTCGATCTCGTTGTCCTTTTGCGCCCACAGGTAGTACAGCACACCGTTGTGGTTGAACGTGGTCGCGTCCAGGCAGAACGTGTCGATGCCCGTATCGACCTGGCCCATGAATTCCCACGTGCCTTCGAGCGGATTGGCGTTCGTATTGCGGATCGCGTACATGCGGTGCTGGAACAGCTTATACTTGATCTCGCGGCTCGGCGCGGCGGCGAAATAGACGTACCACGCGCCCATATTGAAATGCAGTTCCGGTGCCCAGATCAATTCGCTGTACGGGCCCGTGTCCGGCTTGATCCACGCGTCGACGGTCGGTGCCGTCGCCAGTTCGGCGATGGTTTTCGCGCGGCGCAGTTCGATGCGGTCGTATTGCGGGACCGAGGCGGTGAAGTAGTAATAGCCGTCCGTGTGCTTGTAGATGTACGGGTCGGCGCGTTGTTCGATCAGGGGTGTAAGAACGGTTTCCATAGCTATTCTCATCGTTACATTAAAAACCGTCATTCCCGGCACTGCCAGAAATGACTCCCCGCGCATCCTGGGCGGCCCCGCGGGATCCATATTCAGTGTGCCGCACAGCCGGCATTTGCTTCGCCGGAAACGGTGTTTGGATTCCGGCTTGCGCGGGAATGACGTTCAAACATTCGTTGTCAGCCCGCCGCCACCTGGCTCGCCCGCAGGTCTTCCTTGACGGTCGAGTAATACTCATCGCTGATGCGGTACTTGAACATCAGCGCCCCCATCAGGAAATGGAAGAAGCCCGGAATCACGGACAGCATCAGCGCGATGCCCTGCAGCGCCAGCGGCGTCTGCTCCTGGTTCGGCTGGTACTGGAAATAGGTGAGCAGCACGCCGATCATGCCGCCGGCGATCCCCATGCCGACCTTCTGCGCGATGGAGATGCCGCCGAAGGCGAAGCCGGAGACGCGCTTGCCCGTCTTCAGCTGGCCGTAGTCGATGGTCTCGGCGATGGCGGACCAGAACACGGGCGCATGCAGATCGACGATCAGCGACAGTGCGAAATACAGCACGAACGCCAGCATCGTGTCGCCTGGCTTGACGAGGAAATAGATCAGCACGGACAGCACGGCCACGATCAGCTGCGTGTAGCGGAACAGCTTGACCTTGCAATAGAACTTGGTGACCCAGGTCGAGATGACCATCGCGATGATGGCCGCCGCCACGCCCGTCGACAGGAAGGCGGAGACGACGCCCGTGTCGCCATGCAGATAGTATTTGGCGTAATAGGCGGCGACGGAGCCGCGGATCACGTAGCCGATCGTGCCCGTCACGCAGGCGCCGGCCAGGTACAGCCACTGGTCGTTCTTCGCCAGCACGGCGATCTGCTCGCCCAGCGGCTGGCGCGCGACCTTGTAGACGACGCGCTCGGTCGTCGTGAAGAAGCAGAACAGGAACAGCACGGTGCCCAGCAAGGCCATCAGCGCCATCGCCGCCTGGTAGCCGGCGGCCGGATTGCCATGGCCCCAGCGCTCGGCCAGGATGGGGACGACGATCGTCACCATGAACGCGCCGATCTTGGCCAGGAACAGGCGGTAGCCGTTGGCCGACAGGCGTTCCTGCGGGTCCGCCGTCAGCGCGCTGGGCAGCGAGATATAGGAGACGCCCACGCCCGACGTCATCAGCGTCATCACGATATACGTGGAGTAAGCCCAGACGAGCTTGGCGTCGTAATTCCAGTCCGGCGTGGTGAACACGAAAAAGACGGACAGGCCATACGGCACGGCCAGGAACAGCAGCCAGGGCCGGTAGCGGCCCCAGCGTGAGAGAAAGCTGTCGGTCAGCTGGCCGGTGGCGAAGTCCGACATCGCACCGATGAACTTGACGAGCATGAACAGCAAGGCCAGGTCGCTGGTCTTCAAGCCGTAGATGTCTGTGTAGAAGATGGTGATAATCAGCATCATCGACGAGATCACCACGTTGAGCGCCATGTCGCCGGCGCCGAAGCCCACTTTTTCGAGAGTGGAAAGTTTCTGGGTTTGCATGCGGACTTCCTTCCAAACGAACAGGGTGCTACGCGGATTTTCCGAGTAGCACCCTCAATATTGCCTATCGATCAGACGCCGTGATCAATGTTTCCAGCGCAGAGCCAGACCCACGACGCGGTCGTAACGGCGCACGTCACGCGGCAGTTCCGGCACGCCGTGGTAGTCGTGGTATGCCTCGTTCAGCAGGTTGCTGCCGTCCAGCGTCACGGTCAGCTGCTCCGTGATCTTGTACGAGACCGACGCGTCCAGGGTCTTGATCGGGTCGACGATCAGGTTGAAACCCAGGTTGCGGTAGTTGTACGTGTCCACGAACTTGTCGCGCCAGCTGTACGCCACGCGCGCCGACCACGGGCCGCGCTCGTACAGGCCGACCAGGTTGTAGGCTTTCTTGGACATGCCCGGGAACGTGTTGCGCGTGCCATCCGGCTCGGTCAGGCCCCCGTTCATGAAGGTGAAGTTCGCCTGCATGCCCAGTCCGCTCATCCAGCCCGGCAGGCTGCTGAAGAATTGCTGGTAGGCCGCCTCGAAGCCGTACAGCTTGCCCGTGTCCGCGTTGTACGGACGGTCGACGAAATAGTTGGCGCCGTTGTAGGTCTCCGTCGTCGACTTGTGACGCAGGAAGTTCTTGAAGTCGTGGTTGAACAGCGTACCGGTCAGGGAACCGTCCTTGGAGAAGTACCACTCCAGGGCGACATCGACGTTGCGGCCTTCCTGCGGCTTCAGGTTCGGGTTGCCGGCCGTACCCGTCGCCATCGTCGTGTTGGTCGACGGATACAGGATCAGGCCCGGGTTGAAGTCGCCGAATCCGGCGCGCTCGATCGCCTTGCCGGCCACGATACGGCCGACCAGGTCGTCACGGAAATTGGCGCGCACGTTCAAGCTCGGCAGCACGTCGGTGTTGCTGGTGCTGACGGCCACCGGCGAGATCACGTTGTTGAGGTCACGCGAGTTGCCGACGATGCTCTGGCGGGTATGCACGACACGCACGCCGACCGTGCCCTCGACCGGCACCGAAAACGCGTCGAAGCCGATCTTGGCCTTGCCGTACAGTGCCGACGTCGTTTCGCGGTCGGCGTAGTACGACAGAGGATCGTCCGGCTTGTCGGCGCTGCTGCCGGTGATGGCCTTGCGGACCACGCCCGTATTGTTCAGCAGGTATTCATAGCACGGCGCGAAGAACTGGTTCATGCCGTAGTTGCCGCCAGTGGCCGGGCTGGTGCACGACAGGCCCGGGATGCTGGTGACCTTGATCGCGTTCGGGCCCCACTGGTCCGGCGCCGACGAGTAGTTGTTCAGCTCGTGGGCATACGATGCGTCGCGCTGGGCCCAGCGCACGCCCCCCGTCAATTCCTTCAGCACGCCGTCGTTTTCCGGGGTCCAGGTGACGTCGCCGCGCCAGTCGTTGGCGCTGCCGTTCGAGTGGTTATGGTTGTCGAAGAAGGCGAACATCGTCCAGTTGGACGGATCCGTCATATTGACGCCCGGGTAGGTCAGGAAGCCGCCGCCGTCGCGGATGCTGCCGCTGACCGCCTTCGGTGCGTTATAGATCGTGTCCAGGATCGGGTTCGACTGGCGGTACGTGGACACGGTGCGCACCAGTTCCGAGCTCACGCGCACGGACGACGTCACGTCCCAGATGCCGCCGATCGCGCCCTGGCTGCCCTTGGACCAGTCGCGGCGCGCCTGCGTCGAGCTCAGCGTGAACGTGTTGACACTCGGGTTGCTGATCGTGTCGAGGTAATTCGTGCCGGAGAAGGTGGTGACGGTCGACGCCGGGTTATTGATCGGCAGGCCGCCGACGAAGAAGATGCTCTGCGAATCGTGATCGATCTTGGTGCCGAAACCTTCCGCGTAGAGTTGCATGTCGCGGTTCGGGCGCCATTGGGCCGAGAAATTCGCGGCCAGGCGCTTGCGGTCGCCAGTGGTCATCACGCGGCCGAGGGTGTCCGTACCGATCACGCCGGCAGGCTGGGTGTATTTGACGCCCGGGGCAGCCCACGCCACTTCGTCCTGGTAGCGGCCGCGCTGGTACGACAGGCCGCCCAGCAGGCCGACTTCGCCGATGCCGGTCTTCCAGCGGTTCGACCACAGGCCGCCGACCTGCGGATCGGTCTTGCCGGCCTTGTCGCGGTGCTCGGCACGGGTGTTGATGGCGATCTGCTCGCCCTTGAAGTCGAACGGCCGGAACGTGCGCACGTCGATGACGCCCGAGGTGCCCCCTTCGACCATGTCGGCGCCCTGCGATTTGTACACGTCCACGCGCTGCAGCATCGAGACGGGCACGTCGGCGAGGAACAGCGAACGGCCGGCGGCCGTGAACATTTCGCGGCCATTGAAGAGCGTGGTCACGCCGCCGAGGCCGCGCACGACGATGCGTCCGGCCTCGCCGTTCTCGCGAACGATCTGGACGCCGGTGACGCGGCCGAGGATCTCGGCGACGTTCTTGTCCGGGAACTTGCCGATGTCGTCGGCGACGATCGAATCGAGCACCTGCTCGGCGTTCTTCTTGATCGTCTGGGCGCTCTGCGCCGCCTGGCGCTGGCCGCTGACGACCACGACGTTGCTGCCGTTGGCCTGGTTGGCCTCTTGGGCGGCGCCGGCGTCCTGGGCGCGTACGGAGACGCTCGTCAACAGGCCGATGCCCATGAGTGCAGCGACAGTGCCGCGCAATGCGAAGGTCCGGGTGGCGGGCGCGAACCGGCCCGCTGCGATGGGTTCCATACGTCTCCTATTTCTCTGTAAGTATTGTTATGTTTCTGAAAGGCTGAGACGCTTTCAGAACTGGAATGCTTGACGGTAATGGTAGGCGCTCGATTGAGAACGATCCAATCAATTTTTCCGCAACTTCGATACCGTTTTTCATATCAATTGAACACGCCGACGAAGGCTGACAACGATTTCACATGGCACAATGCGGGAATCCACCATTTTCCTGAAACCATGTCGACCACCGCTCCCGCCACGTTTTCCGCGTTCCGCGACCTGATCCTGAACACCGATCCGGACGCCGTCGCGACGCCGGCGCAGATCCCCGACGGCTTCCTGCTGGCGCGCGCGGGCGGCATCAGCGCGCACTACATCCCGTTCGATTACGTGAACCGCGCGGCGCGCCTGGTGCTCGTCGGGATCGCGCCCGGTTTCGTGCAATGGAAGAACGCGGTGCGCGAGGCGCGGCGCCAGATGGCGCATCAGGCGCCGGAGGCGGTAACGGACGAAGCGGTGCTGCGCGCCGCCAAGTACACCGGCGCGTTTTCCGGCGCCATCCGCCCGAACCTCGTCGCCCTGCTCGATCACGTGGGCCTGCAGCGCTGGCTCGGCATCGCCAGCTGCGCCACGCTGTTCGGCGAGCACGCGCACCTGATGCACGTGACGGCGGTGCTGCGCCACCCGGTCTTCGTCGACCACAAGAACTACAACGGCGCGTCGCCGAACATGCTGACGACACCGCTGCTGCAGGCCCAGCTGCTCGACTATTTCGCGCGCGAGGCGCTCGCGCTGCCCGGCGCCGTCTACGTGCCGCTGGGTCCGAAGGTCGGCCGCGCGCTCGACTGGCTGGCGCGGCGCGGCGTGCTGCCGGCGGACCGGATCCTGCACGGCATTCCGCACCCGTCCGGCGCCAACGCCGAACGCATCGCCTACTTCCTCGGCCGCAAGGACAGGGCCGCCTTGTCGAGCCGCACGAACGGCGCGCAGATCGACGCGGACCGGGTCGCGCTGCGCGCCCGCATGGCGGCGCTGGGCGTGGCGTAACACGCGGGTTCGGCGCGCGGCAGCGTCCGCTTCCAGCCGGGGGGAAACAACATGCGTACACAGCTGTCTTTCGTGCTGCATACGGAACGCGCCCGGCGTTACACTGCACTCGTCAAGCGCGAAGGTAGACGATCATGCAGAATTGCTCTCCTGAAGAGGTACGCTCAATCCTCGACAAAATCGAGCAGCTGCCCGTCCCATTCTTCAAGCGGCTGATCGAGGCGAGCAACACGGGCATCATCATTTCCGACGCGAGCCTGCCGGACAATCCCGTCGCCTACGTCAACCCCGCGTTCGAACGCATGACGGGCTACGCGCTGTACGAAGTCGTCGGCCGCAACTGCCGTTTCCTGCAGCGCGACGACCGCGACCAGCCGGGGATCGCTCTCATCCGCCACGCCGTGGAGCATGCCGAGATCAGCACGGCACTGCTGCGCAACTACCGCAAGGACGGCAGCCTGTTCTGGAGCCGCATGCACCTGTTCCCCGTGCGCGAAGACGGCGCCGCGCCCACGCACTTCGTCGCCTTCCTGCAGGACGTGACGGAAGTGGTCGAAGCGCAGCACGCGGTCGTGCAGGCGCGCGAGCGCCTGAGCACCGTCCTGGAAAGCGTGTCCGACGGCTGCTTCTCGGTCGACCGCGACTGGCGCATCACCTACATCAATGCGCGCGGCGCGGACGCGATCGGGCGCCGTCCGGAAGACCTGATCGGCAAGCACCTGTGGAAGGAATTTCCCGAAGCGGTGGGCGGGCCGTTCTACCAGACGTATAAGCGAGCGATGGACGAGCACGAATTCGCCACTTGCGAGAGCTATTACGAACCGCTGGGCATGTGGATCGAAGTGCGTGCCTATCCGTCGCGCGAAGGGCTGACCGTGTTCTATGCCGACGTTACCGAACGCAAGGAAGGCGAGCAGCGGCTCATGCATCTGGCCACGCACGACAGCCTGACGGGCCTGCACAACCGCTTTTCCTGCCTGCGCACGCTCGACGACGCGCTCGCGCGCTCGGTCGAGGAAGAGCATCCCGTGGGCGTGCTGTTCGTCGACCTCGACCACTTCAAGGAAGTCAACGACGCCCACGGCCACCGCGCCGGCGACACGGTGCTGCAGGAAATCGGACGCCGCCTCGGCGCGCTCGCACGCGCCGGCGTCACGGTGGCGCGCATCAGCGGCGACGAATTCGTGTTCGTGCTCGAAGAGATGGATACGGAGGGCGCGAAGGCCATAGCAAGCGCCGTCCTGCAAGAGCTGGCGACACCGATTCCGGTCGACGGCCAGCATGTGGCGGTCGGCGCCAGCATCGGCATCGCGATCGGCAGCGGCCGCGAATACACGGCCGACGAACTGCTCAACAACGCGGACGCCGCCATGTACGAGGCCAAGGACAACGGCCGCCACACGTTCGCCGTGTTCTCGACGCACGCGCGCCATCTGCTCAAGCAGCGCCTGGAACTGCGTCAGGAAGTGTTCTCGGCCCTCGACCGGCGCCAGTTCGTGCTGTTCTACCAGCCGCAGGTCAGCGCCGTCAACGGTGCCGTCGTCGGCGCGGAAGCGCTGCTGCGCTGGGAACATCCGCGTCTCGGCCTGCTGGGCCCCGACCTTTTCCTGCCGATGCTGGAAGGCTCGCCCGCCATCACGGCCGTCGGCGCGTGGGTGTGCGAGGAGGCCTGCCGCCAGGCGCGGGAATGGGAGTTGCTGGGCTACCGCCTGCGGATGGCGGTGAACGTTTCGCCGCGCCAGCTGATGGACGAGAACCTGCCCCCGCTGCTGAAGAACATCGTGGCGCGCTACGGCCTGGACGCCGAGTGCATCAAGCTGGAGGTGACGGAAAGCATGCTGATGCAGGACATCGACAAGGCCGCGCTGGTGCTGAGTTCATTGCAGAGCGTGGGCTTTCGCATCGCCCTCGACGACTTCGGCACCGGCTATTCCAACCTGTCGTACCTGCGCCAGCTGCCGATCACCGCGATCAAGATCGACCGCTCGTTCGTGCGCGAAATCGAACAGGACCGCCGCTGCCTCGACATCGTCAACGGCGTGATCGCGTTCGCCAAGTCGCTCAAGCTGGATGTGATCTGCGAAGGCATCGAGACGGAGCTGCAGAAGGAAGCGATCCGCTCGACGGGGTGCGATGTGTTGCAGGGCTACCTGATCGGCAAGCCGATGCGCGCGAGCGACTTCCGCGCGCTGCTGCTGGCGCAACGCACCGAGCCTCAACAAGCGGATCCGGGGTGCTATCAACCGGATTCGTAATCATTGGCGCCGTCGTTCCCGCGCGGCCCGGGATCCATGCTGGGCTTCCGAAGTCTGTCGTTCCAGAACACTGGCGTGTGTCCTGCGTACCGATTCCTGTTGCCCAGTACGGGTTCCCGCTTTCGCGGGAACGGCGGTTACGCGGCCTCGTGCGCCGGCGTCACGGTCTCCGACGCGTTCTTTTCCACCTGCCGCTTGAACGCGTACAGGCTCCCCAGCATCAGCACGATCGGCACGAGCGTCAGGTAGAACGCGAAATGCCCGTTGACATGCCCGAACACATACCCCGTGATCAGCGACCCGGTCGTGCCGCCCAGCGCGGAAAAGATCACGAGCAGCCCCGTCATCGGCGCGTGCTGGTGGCGCGGGAGAGAACTGAGCATCACGGAATTGATGCCCGGGTAGATCGGCGCCATGAACAGGCCGATGAGCGGGAACAGGAACGCCGCCACCGGCGCCGTCGACCACGTCACGTTCGGATCATGGTTGACGCCGTGCGTCAGCGGCAGCGTAAGAACCACCGTGGCGCCCATCGCCAGCATGCACACGGACAGCACCGGATACCAGTTCAGGCGGCGCATGATGACACCGGCCGACAAGCGCCCCACCGCCAGGCAGCCCGCGTAGATGCTCGTCACCTGCACGCTCATCGCGGCGGGCAGCTTCAGGATCTCGTTGTTGAAGGTGGGGAGCCACGTGCCGACGGCCTGCTCGACGAGCACGTACAGGAAAGCCGTCAGCACGAACACGCACACGAGGGGACGGGCGAACAGGCGCAGCATCTCGACGAAATCGGCGGCCGGTCCGCGGCTGTGCGGCGCCGCCGCGCCGCGCTCGTCGAAGGAGGTCGACAGCACGAGCAGGAACGTGGCCGCGCACAGGCCGGAGAGCAGCCAGTACACGTTCAGCCAACTGGTCGACTCGGGGTGGTCGGAATCGATGAAGAAGCCGAAGATCCAGTACGCCGACAGCACCCCCACCATGAAAAAACCTTCCAGCAGATTCGTGATGCCGGCATGCTGCTTGCGGTCGCGCGCGACGAGGCCGATGGTCGAGTACACCGAGACTTTCGCCAGCGCGAACGCGACGCCCACGCACAGGAACAGCAGCTTGGCCGTGGCGAATGCCGGCATCAGCGGCATCGCCAGCGTGGCGACGGCGACGATCGCGAGCGCCAGCAGCATCGCCTTCTTGTAGCCGAAGCGCGGCAGCGTCGACGCGACGAGGAACGACACGATCGCGATCGGCAGGTCCTTGAACCCTTCCAGCACGCTCGCCGCGCCCTTGTCGACGCCATAGTTATGAATGACCTGCAGGATCACCGTGCCCACGCTGTTGAGCAGGATGGCGAACATGAAGTAGATGAGAAACAGGGCCAGCAGGATGCGTCGTTGGTTCACGTTTGTCTCCGCTCAGTTTTTATGATCGTTTTATCGTGACGCGCGCGTCAGTAGTCTTCGAGCCGGAACGCTTCCATCGACGGTATCACGCGGTCGGCCCGGTACAAGACCTCCGGATTGCCGACGCCCACCGCGAACATGCCCGCATCCTTGATCGACGCGACGCCGGCCGCCGCATCTTCCACGCCCAGGCAGTCCGCGGGCGGCACGCCGAGGTGCGCGGCCGCCGTCAGGAAGATCTCCGGGTCCGGCTTGCCGTTGACGACGGTGGCGGCATCGACGACGTCGTCGAAGCGGTCGCGGATGCCCAGGCGGTCCAGCACCGTGAACGCGTTGCGGCTGACGGACGCGAGGCCGATCTTCAAGCCCGCCGCGCGCACCTCTTCCAGCGCGCGCAGGGCGCCCGGCAGCAGGTCGCCCGGGGTCATCGTCGCGATCAGTTCCTGATAATGGCCGTTCTTCGCATCCGCCAGCTTACGCTTTTCCTCAGGCGTGTACGCGCGCGGCGCGCGCGCGAGGATCAGCCCCAGGGATCCCATGCGGTCGACGCCCTTCAGCTGCTCGTTGAACGCTTCGTCGAACGGCGCGTCGACGCTGTCCGCGAGGCGCTTCCACGCCAGGTAGTGGTAGTGCGCCGTGTCGGTGATGACGCCGTCGAGGTCGAAGATGACGGCTTTGAAGCGGGTGCTCATGACTGGTTCTCCATGCGGATGTGCGCGCGCTGCGCGTCGAGTGTGATCGTGGTGCCGGCATGCGCGAACGTCAGCCGTTCGCCGCGCAGCAGGCGGTAGTCCGTGCCCGTGGCGTCGACGGCGACGTCCAGCAATGCGCCGTGCGCCTGCACCTTGAAGCGGTAGCCCGTCCACCGATCGGGGAGCGTGGGCGCGAAGCGCAGGCCGGCGTCGTCGAGGCGCATGCCCGCGAAGCCGTACGCGACGCCGAGCCACGTGCCGGCCATCGCGGCCGTGTGCACGCCGTACTGCGTATTCGCGTGCGTGTTGTCGAGGTCCAGGCGCGCCGTCTCCATGAAGTAGTCGTAGGCCTTGTCGCGGTAACCGACTTCGCTCGCGACGATGCTGAAGATGCACGAGGACAGCGAGGAATCGTGCGTCGTCACGCGTTCATAAAAGTCGAAGTCGCGGCGCTTGTCGTCCAGCGAGAACTGGTTCGACAACAGCAGCAGCGCCAGCACGACGTCCGCCTGCTTGCACACCTGGTGGCGGTAGATGACGAGCGGGTGGTAGTTGAGCAGCAGCGGGTAGTTCTCTTTCGGCGTGTTGTCGAAATCCCACGGCTTCTTGGAGAGAAAGCTGTCGTCCTGCTCGTGGATGCCGAGATCGGCGTCGTACGGCAGGAACATCGCGGCGCTGGCGTCGCGCCAGGCCTTGATCTCGCCGTCCGCGAGCCCGATGGCGTTCGCCACGCGCGCGTAGTCGGCGGGGCGTTCCGCGCGCAGGCGCTCGGCGACGTCCGCCGCGAACGTCATGTGCATGCGCGCCATCGCGTTCGTGTAGTAATTGTTGTTGACGAGGGCCGTGTATTCGTCCGGTCCCGTCACTTCGTTGATGCAGAAGCGCCCCTTGCGGTCGTAGCCGCCGATGCCCGTCCAGATGCGGGCCGTCTCGAGCACGATCTCGGCCCCCTGCTCCGCCATGAAGTCGAAGTCGCCGGTGGCCAGCAGGTACAGGCGGATCGAGTACGCGACGTCCGCGTTGATGTGGTATTGCGCGGTACCGGCCGGGAAATAGGCCGAGCATTCCTCGCCCGCGATCGTGCGCCACGGGTACAGCGCGCCCTTGTCGTGCGCCATCTGGCGGGCCCGCTCGCGCGCCTTGGGCAGGCCGTTGTAGCGGTACTGCAGCAGCGCGCGCGCGATCTCGGGACGCGAGAACAGGAAGAACGGGAACACATAGATTTCCGTGTCCCAGAAATAGTGCCCTTCATAGCCCTCTCCCGTCACGCCCTTGGCCGCGATATTCGTCTTGCCGTCGCGGCCGACCGACTGCAGCAGGTGGAACTGGTTGAAGCGCACGCCCTGCTGCAGGGCGTCGTCGCCGGCGATGGCGACGTCGGCATCGATCCAGAAGCGGGCCAGGTAGTCGGCCTGTTCCAGCGCGAGCGCATCGAAGCCGGCGGCTTCGGTACGGGCCAGTTCGGCGCGCGCGTGCGGGCCGACGGCATCCTCCGCCATGTCGCGCGAGCTGGCGTAGGCGACGTATTTGTGCAGCGTGAACGTGCTGCCCTGTTGCAGGTCGGCCTCGAAGGCGTGACCCAGTCCGGCCGGCTCGACGCGGGCGGCGCCCGATACGGCGACCGACGTCGCGGTGGCCAGCGTAAAACCGCTGTGGCGCGTGCGCTGCAACAGCAGCACGTCCTGCGCGCCGACCTCGCGCGCAATCTCGATCAGCGAGGGGCCCGTCAACGCCGACCCGACGCGCGGATCGTCGCCGGCCTGCAGATTGGTCACGTCCGCATCGATGTCGGCATCGATGCGCACGGCACCCGAGAAATTCAGCGGCGTGACGGCGTATTCGATCGCGGCCACATGCTTGCGCGCGAGGGCGACCAGGCGGCGGCTGGCGATGCGCAGGCGCTTGCCCGTCGTCGTCTCCCACTCGACCGTGCGCACGAGCAGGCCGGTTTTCAGATCCAGCGTGCGTTCCCACGCCAGCACGCGCCCGCTATCGAGAGAAAAGCGTTCGCCATCGACGACGGCTGCCACGCGCTTGGCGTTCGGCACGTTCAGCATGAACTCGTTCACGCGTGCCAGGCCATACGCGTTCTCCGGATAGCGGATCGCCTCCGTGTCGTGGAAGCCGTTCAGGTAAGTGCCTTCGAGCGTCTGCCCGGCATGCTTGAGCGTGCCTTCGTCCGGTGTGCCGCGCATGCCGATCCAGCCGTTCCCCAGGGTGAACAGGGTCTCGTGCAGGAACGCGCGCGCCGGGTCGCACGCCGTCTCGCGGATGCGCCAAGGTTCGGCCGCGATGGCGCCATTGTTATCGATGTCATTACTCACTTCGGTTTCCTCGTCTCGTGCGCGGAGCGCGTTCTTCATGCTTGTTGGGGTGCGGTCAGGTGTGACGTACGATCAGCGTGGTCGGCAGCATTTCGGAATGCGCCGGCCGGCCATCGATCATGGCCAGCATTTTTTTCGCGAGCAGCACGCCGCCGTCGCGCAGGTATTGGTGGACGCTCGTGAGCGGCGGCACGAAGCTGGCAGCGCCCGGCGTATCGTCGTAGCCGACCACGGAAATGTCGTCGGGCACGCGCAGGCCCGCTTCCGTCAGCGCGCGGATGGCGCCCATCGCCAGCAGGTCGCTGGCGGCGAACAGGCCGTCGATGCTGTGGCCGCTCTTCTTTTTCAGCAGCGACGTCACGCAGTCGAAGCCGGCTTCGAACGTGAACGCTTTCGGGCGCAGGATGTGCACGGTGGCGCGGCCGGACAGCGCGTCGATGAAGCCGGCGCAGCGTTCCTGCACCTCGGCGTGGTCGACGTCGCCCACGAAGATCAGCTTGCGCCGGCCCTGTTCCAGGAAGCGCTCGGCCACGCTGGCGCCGCCCTTGCGGTTGTCGGAACCGACGACGGTATAGGTGGCGCCCTCTTCCGGCGCGCCCCAGACGACGAGGGGCAGCGTGGTCTGCTGCAGGGCTTTCACGGCTTCGCCGTGCGAGCCCTGGCCCAGCAGGATCAGGCCGTCGGCGCCCTGCACCGGGGCCGTGTCGAGCAGCTGCTTGGACGTGAGGACGACGCTGTAGCCGGCCGTCGTCAATTCCTGCGTGATGCCGCCCAGGAGTTCGAGCGGATACGGGTCGGACATCGGCCGCCCCTTCACGGGCGTCATCTCGACGACGACGGCGACGGAATACGAACGGCGCATGCGCAGGTTGCGCGCGCTGATGTTGAAACGGTAGCCCTGCTCTTGCGCGATCTTGCGGATCTTTTCCCGCGTGTTTTCCGTCACGAGCGGGCTGTCGCGCAGCGCACGCGATACCGTGATCGTGGAGACGCCTGCGATCTTCGCCAGGTCTTCCATCGTCACGGCAGAATCGCCGGCTATCGGTTTCTTCGCTTGCGCCATAGTGTTCGTGAGCAGTAAATCTTGGAGTAGCGGTAACAGATTACTTGAGCGGGACGCATTATGACAGATCTTTTTTTGCCGTGTCGACAAAAAATGACATCGATAGCATTTTGATTGACATCGATGTCAATCCAATGTTTCAATGGCCAACATTCTTGCTCGATAACCACCACGTCGGGCAGAAAACGGGGAGGAGACGCCCCGCAGCCGGTTCCCAATCACAAGAGAGCACAATATGAATAACCCCATGCTGAAAAACACCATGCAGTTCCCGCAACTGTCGGCAGTTGCCCTCGCAGTCCTCGCCCTCGTGGCCCACTCCCAGGCCAGCGCCCAGCAGGCTTCTCCGGTGCCCGCGCAGGACAACGTCCAGAAAGAAATCCAGCAAGTCGTCGTGACCGGTACGGCATCGGCCTCCGGCACGCGCAAGATCGATACGAGCTTCTCGATCACGACCGCGACCGAGGAACAGCTGAAGCAGGCCGCGCCGTCCAGCACGGCCGACGTGCTGAAGATCGTGCCGGGCGTGTACGCCGAAGCGACGGGCGGCCAGTCCGGCGCCAACATCGAAGTGCGCGGCTTCCCGTCGGGCAGCGACTCGCCGTTCGTCTCCGTGCAGATGAACGGCAACCCGATCTATCCGGTTCCGGTGCTGTCGTTCTTCGAAGGCTCGTCCGCCTTCCGCCTGGACGACACGATCGAGCGCGTGGAAGTGCTGCGCGGCGGTCCGAGCACGATCTATTCGAGCGGCCAGCCGGGCGCCACGATGAACTTCATCATGAAGAAAGGCGGCGACGAGCCGGAAGGCAGCTTGCGCTTCACGACGGGCACCGGCAGCCTGCGCCGCTTCGACGGCGTCTACAGCGGCAAGATCGCCGACGGCTGGTACGGCATGATCGGCGGCTTCTACCGCACGACGAACGGCGTGCGCGACGCCGGCTTCCCGGCCGACGACGGCGGCCAGCTGTCCGCCTCGCTGACCCGCAAGCTCGACCAGGGCGAACTGACGGTCTACGCCCGCTCGACGTCCGACAAGAACGCGTTCTACACGGGCGTGCCGCTGATCTCGTCGAACAACGGCCACACGATCTCGTCGTTCCCCGGCTTCGATCCGCTGCGCGGCACCTTGATGAGCAACGAGATGCGCAACTTCACGGTGGAAGCGGGCCCGGGCAAGACGCTGACGTACGACCTGGGCGAAGGCCGCGGCCTCTCCTCGAACCTGGTCGGCGCGGATTTCCAGCAAAAGCTGAACGGCTGGGACGTGTCGAACAAGTTCAACTACTTCAAGGGCGACCTCAACACGATCGCCATGTTCACGGGTAACAACCCGCTGAGCGCGGCCGATTACGTGAGCCAGGCCATTGCTTCCGCCAACGGCAATGCGGCCGTGGTCGCGGCGGCCGGCGCACCGGCCACGAGCGGCGCCATCACGTACACGAACGGCGGCGGCGCCGTCGCAGGCAACCAGCAGGTGGTGCAGGCGGGCCTGTGGGCCGTCGAGAAAAAGCTGCGCTCGTTCACGGACGAATTCCGCGTCAGCAAGGATATCGGCTACAACAACACGATCACGGCCGGCGCCTACATCGCCAACTATTCGTCGCACGACGTCTGGTACCTCGGCAACAGCCACTTGATGACGGCCACGCCGAACGCGCGCCTCATCGACGTCAAGCTGAACAACGGCGCCATCGTGTCGAAAAACGGCACGGACGGCAACGTGTTCTACGCGCCGATCGCGTCGTACGACGGCCACAACACGGCCGTGTTCCTGGCGGACGAATGGCGCATCAACGACCGCATGAAGGTCGACGCCGGTATGCGCCACGAGAAGCAGCACATCTCGGGCTCGATCTCGAACCTGACCTCGGGCGACACGGACAACAACCCGCTGACCGTGTACAACAACGGCACCTCCATGCCGAGCGGCAGCTTCACGGGCCTGTCGCGCGACGACACCGCCAACTCGTTCACGGCCGGCGGCCTGTATAAACTGACGCGCGATTCGAGCGTGTTCGTGCGCGCCAACCAGGGCCACACGTTCATCTACTTCGACGACCTGCGCAACGCCGGCAGCCAGGACGTGGTGAACGACCGCAACCGCGTCCCGACGCCGAAAGTCACGCAATACGAGATCGGCTACAAGACCGCGACCCCGCTGTACAGCGCCTACGTGAACGCGTTCTTCACGGACTTCACGGGTATCTCGTTCCAGCAGATCACGACGACGGGCGTGCTGTATTCGGTGAGCGGCTCGCACGGCAAGGGGGTGGAATTCGAACTGGCCGTGCGCCCGATCACGGGCCTGCAGCTGCAGCTGACGGGCGACTGGCAGGATTCGACGTACAAGGACAATCCGACCATCGCCGGCAACCAGGTGCAGCGCCAGCCGAAGTTCCAGTACCGCTTCTCGCCGAGCTACCGCCTGCCGATCGGCGATTACGCGCTGCGCTTCTACGGCACCTACGCGCACGTGGGCGCGCGCTGGGCCGACCAGCAGAACACCCAGTACCTGCCGTCGTATAACACGCTGGACCTGGGCATCCTGGCCGAGCTGTCGGACAAGCTGGAATTCCGCGTCACCGGCACCAACGTCAACAACGCGCTCGGCCTGACGGAAGGTAACTCGCGCCTGGTCGGCGCCAGCGTCGGCCCGATCAACGCCCGTCCGATCTTCGGCCGTGCGTGGGAAGCCTCGCTGACCTACCGCTTCTGATGTAACGCTTCATCTCCTCTTCTGCTGTACCCTCTTGGCGGGACTTCGGTCCCGCTTTTTTTCGTCAAGACCCGTCGAATCGCAATTGCCGTCGGGTGGGCATTTGAGGCCGGGGCCGCAAATGAAACGTGCCCACCGAACGTCCGCGGACCGCAAACGTCTGCCTGGCACGGGAGGTCCACGCTACGCCCGGAAAGCGACAACTCATTTCGTCGCGGCCGCGACGTTGATGAACGGGATCGCGCCGCCCGCCACATTGGGCAGCTTGCCGTCCCATTTCTCGATGGCCAGGCGCTGGTTTTCCATCTCGCGCAGGCGGATCAGTTCCGGCGTCACCTGCTGGCGCTGCACGGCCAGCGATTCGGCCTCGGCGCGCGCCTGGGCCACGCGCTGCTTCGCTTCCACTTCGATGCGCTGCAGGTCGCGTTCGGCCTTCAGTTTGAGCTGCTCGGCCGTCGTCTTCGCTTCGATCGCGTCGTTGAACGAGCGCGAGAAATTGAAGTTCACGATCGAGAATTCGTCGACCACGATGCCGTGGCGGGCCAGCCGTTCGCGCAGCTGGGCGATGATCTGGTCGCGCACGTCGGTCCGCTTGGCGATCAGCTCTTCCGCCGTGAAGCGCGCCGTGACGGCCTTCACCGCTTCCTGCACGGACGGGATGATGATGCGCTGGCCCGGCTCGTTGCCCAGGTCGCGGAACACCGTCATCGCGGCGTCCGGCCGCACGTGGTAGTTCAGCGCCACGCGGGTGTGCACGGTCTGCAGGTCGCGCGAGGCGGCGTCGCCCTCGCCCTCGCCCTTCTGGATCGAGACGTTGACGAGGTTGAGCTTTTGCGCCAGCGGCACGCGGAAGTGGATGCCCTCGCTCAGCACCTGGTCGCTCGGGCTGCCGAACGTCGTCATCACGCCTCTCGAGCCCGCCGGCACCGTCCCGAACGGCGCCAGCGCGAACAACAGGATCAGCACGACGATCGCGACGACGAGCTTTTTGCCCGCATTCAATGACACTCGATTCATTTTGATTCCCTTTCAGCTATATTGACGACAGACAAAGTGTATAGCTGACAGGTCACCAGAAGAACCAGAAATATCAGAAATTGAACTTCGGAAAAGCCGAAGACGAACGGTCACAGCCGCACTTGCGCAAGCAACGCGCGGGTCCGCTCGAGCGTCGACGACAAGGCGGTCTTGTAACCCTTGTCGCTGTCCATCCAGGCCTGCTCGGCCTGCGCCTCGGGACGCCCGGCGCCTTGCCGCGCAGGCCGGTGTAGCAATAGAACTTCAGTTGCAGCGCGCCGGTCTCGGCCTCGAACAACTCGTTGACGATGACGCCTTCGCGCGGGCCGCTCGCCTGGAAGAACGAGACCTTGTGTTCCGGCTCGAAGACGATGATTTCGCGCAGGTCGGCGCCGCCGATGGTCGCGTCGCGCACGATATGCGTCGCGCTTTCCTCGACGACGTCGCAACGCGTGCACAGGTTGGGCGGGAGGAATGCGCGGGCGTCGCGTGCCTTGAGCACGAGTCCGCTCCAGGCCTGTGCGCGGGTCAGCGGCATCTCCCCTGCCGGGTTGAGAAGCAGAAATGGTGCCGGTTGACGCTTCACAGCTTGGACGTCCCACAGGTGCGCCGATAGACGGCATATTTGGACACCCCGTCTCGCTGGTGAAACACATGGCTGCGGATCAGCGCGCTGCTGCTGTTCTCGCAGACGGCGATGGGAAAACTGGCGGCCGGGTTCGCGTTGCGCTATCCGGAGGTCCGGCTGGAAGTCACGACGGAAGACCGGCCCGTCGGCATGGTCGAGGAAGGTGTCGACCTCGTGACTCGCGTGAACCCGGATCGGGACGAGAACCTCGTGGGCCGGATCTTCTTGCGCGACCGGCTGGCCGTCGTGGCGAGTCCGGCGCTGGCCCGCCCGCGCCGGGCGGCGCCCGCCGTCGTGCGGACCGGGAGCGAGCACACGGCCTGGATCGTGACGGGACAGCCCGACATCGCGATCGACCCGGTGCTGCGCCTGTCGTCGCTCGCGATGGTGCGCGACGCGGTGCGCGCGGGCGTCGGCGCCGGCTGCCTGCCCGTCTCCGTCGTCAGCCACGATCTCGCCGCCGGCACGCTGGTGCGCTGGGGCGACGTGGCCGGGCCCGAGATCGCCTTGTGGGCGCTGTATCCGTCGCGCAAGCTGCTGAGCGCACGCGTGTCGGCCTTCCTCGACTACCTCAAGGCGGCGTTCCCGCAAGGCACGCCGGACGAGCTGGCGGCTTACCTCACCGGGTAAGCGGCCGCGGCGCCACGCCCTCGTGCGTCATGACCACCGGCCGGATCGTGCCGTCGTCGTTGAAATACAGGCGTTCGATGGCCATCTCCCGATGGTTGCCCTCGTCGTCGCCCAGCGGCCGGCGGTGGTAGGCGATATACCACTCGTCGGTGCCGGGCACGTTGACGATGGAATGGTGGCCCGCGCCCCGCGCGATGCGGCCGTCCTGCGCGAGGATCGTGCCGATCCGCTTGAACGGGCCGAACGGCGACGTACCCATGGCATAGGCGACGCGGTAGTCCGGCCCCGTCCAGCCGCCTTCCGACCACATGAAGTAATACACACCCTTGCGCTTGGCCATGAACGGGCCTTCGACGTACGCCGGGTCGGGCGTGATCTCCTTGTACGTGGTCCCGTCCGGGAACGGCACGACACCGAGCAGGTCCGGCGCCAGCTTGACGACGTTGGCATGCTTCCAGCCGCCGTAGACCATGTACGCCTGGCCGTCGTCGTCCTTGAAGACCATCTGGTCGATCGGCTGCGCGCCGTTGCGGATCTGCCCGATCAGCGGTTTGCCGAGTGCATCCTTGAACGGTCCTTCGGGACGATCGCTCACCGCCACGCCGATGCCGCCCAGCTGGTCGTTGCTCTTGATGTCGTTCGCGCCGAAGAACAGGTAGTACTTGCCCCGGTGTTCGATGGCCGACGGCGCCCACACGGCGTAGGCGGCCCAGGCCACGTCCGCGACATCCAGTACGTGCTCGTGCCGCGTCCAGTGCACCAGATCGCGCGACGAGAAGGCGTTGATGAACGTCTGCTTGAGGAACGGTGCCCAGATCAGGTCCGACCGGGCCCGCATGCGCTGCTGTTGCGCCGTGAACGCCCGCGACCGGTCCGGCGTGCCGAAGTCGTCGGAATACGTCGGATAGATCCAGTACGTGTCGTCGAAGATGCGGATTTCCGGATCGGCGTACCACCCTTCGACGATCGGATTGGCCGCATGCGCGGCGACGCCGGCCATGGCCGCGGCCGCAAACAGCAGGCGGCGCAGGGCCGGACGGATGTTCATCGTGTCGGAGTCTCGGGAAGGTTGAAGCGGAACGTCGGTTCGATGTGACGCGCGTGCAGGAGACGGACGATGTCTTCCAATGTCGCGTCCTTGAGCAGCAGGCCCTCCGGCACAGGGACGTCGCGCGGCGCCGGCGGGGCGGGTTGCCGCACCGGCGGCGCCGGTGCCAGCCGGGCCAGCGCTTCGTCAAACTGCTCGGCCGTGATGCTGTCCAGCCCGTCGAGAAACGCGACCTGCCCCGCCGCGGGCGGGGGCATGTCGAGCCCGGATTCGTCCGCGAACGATGCGCCCATGCCCGGGTGGATGAACGCGGCCCATGTGCCGGTGGCCCCGTTCAGGCACGGCGGCAATTCGACGGGGTCGGTGACGACGTCGGCGGGCGGCAGCGTGTCCGGCCACAAACGCCCCAGGCCGTCGACGAAGCGGCGCGCATCGGCCACCGTGACGGGCGTTGCCAGCGACAGCCACAGCACGAAGCCGCCCGCGCTGGCGACGCTCACGGCCGGCGCCGGAAAACCGAAGTCGGCCTGCAAGCCGTTCGCGACGGCGCACAGGCGCTCCCAGTGCTGGACGTTGCTGCCAGCCGCGTTGCGGAACGGGATCGCGATGGCGCGCGTGAACCCGTCGTTCGATGCGAGGCCGACGGGCGCGCACGCCCCGCCGGCGCTGCGTTGGGCCAGTGCCTGCGCGGCCGGGCTGTCCGGCAGCAGGTACAGGCGGGTCAATTCCGAAAGTAATTTGTCCATTCCGACATTCTGACACAGCCGTACGCCGCCGCGCCGGCGCCGCTCACGTGTGGTGAGCCAGCTTGCCGCGCAACATATCGAGCTGCCCCTTGATGGCAGCCAGCTGGGACGGCGCGCAGCCGGTGGCGCACAGTACGCCCTCGTAGATCGCGGCGGCTTCCTGCTCCAGCGCGCGGCCGGCGGGGCTCAGGGCCACGACGACCTGCCGCTCGTCGAGGGCGGAACGGGTCCGGGTCACGAGTCCGGCCGCCTCCAGCCGCTTGAGCAGCGGCGTCAAGGTGGCCGAGTCCAGGAACAGCCGGGCGCCGATCTCGGACACCGTCTGCTCGTCCTTTTCCCACAGCACCAGCATGACGAGGTATTGCGGGTAAGTCAGGTCCAGCTTGCGCAACAGCTTGCGGTACACCTTGGTCATCGCCAGGCCGGTCGAGTACAGCGCAAAACACAACTGGTCGTCGAGGACAGGCGTCCGCCTCCCTTGCTCCGCAGATGTTTCGTTCGCTTCCATGATGCCAGTGTAGGCCTTCCGCGGCGGTGCGGCGCACGGCAGGCGTCACGCCGCGGCCTCGTGGCCTTCGCGCGCGACGACGCGGTTGCGCCCGGCGCCCTTGGCCTGGTACAGCAGGCGGTCGGCCACGTCGACCCAGGCCAGCGGATCGTTGCGCTCGGCCAAGGCGGGATGGCCGACGTACACGCCCATGCTGAGGCTGACGCGCCCGGCGGGGTTGTCCGGATGGCGCAGGTCGAGGCTTGCCACGACCGCGCGGATCCGGTCGGCCACCGCGTTGGCGCCGGCCAGATCGGTATCGGCCAGGATCACGGCGAATTCCTCGCCGCCGTAGCGCGCGGCCAGGTCGGCCGGACGGCGCGCGCCGTCGGCGACGGCCCCGGCCACCTTGCGCAGGCATTCGTCGCCGGCCAGGTGGCCGAAGCGGTCGTTGTACTGCTTGAAGTGGTCGATGTCGGCCATGACGAGGGCGAACGGCGCGCCGCTGCGGCGCGCGCGCTCGTATTCGCGTACGAGGCGGTCCTCGAACAGGCGGCGGTTGGCCAGGCCCGTCAGGCCGTCGCGCTCGGCCAGGTTCTGCAGCGAGGCATTGTGGCGCTGCAGCACGGCGCCCGCGCGGCGCAGGTCGCGTTCGAGCCGCTCGCGGACGCGGATCTGGCCCACGAGGATGCCGCCGCCCCAGGCCAGCACGAGCAGCGCGGCCAGGCCCAGCACCGCCGTCTGCAACGTGTTGCGGCGCCAGCCGGCCAGGATGTCGTCCTTGGCCTCGCCGCTGGCGACGAACAGCGGGAAGCCCTGCAGGTGCCGGTAGCTGTACAGGCGCTCGACGTTGTCGATGCGCGGCGTCAGCATGACCGAGCCGGGCTGGCTGCTGCGCCCGGCCCGTTGCCAGATGGTGCCGTTGCGGATGTCCATGCCCACCTGCTCGTCGTGGAACGGGCGGCGGTAGATCAGCGTGCCGTTGTCGTGCGCCAGCACGATCGTGCCGTTCTTGCCGACGTCGAAGCTGTCGTAGAAGCGGCCGAACCACGCCAGATTGAGCGTGGCCAGCGCCACCCCCGCGAAGCTGCCGTCGGGCGCCTCGATGCGGCGCGACAGCGGCAGGATCCACGCGCCGGTCGAGCGGCTGCGCACGGGCACGCTCACGTGCGTGCCGCGCCCGGTGTGCAGCAGGTGGTATTGAAAATATTCGCGATCAAAATTATTGCCCTGCATGGGGCGCGGCAGCGACGACGTCAGCCACTTGCCGTCCGGGCCGTAGACGAACAGGCCGTGCAGTTCGCCGACGTCGCGCGTGATGTTGCGCAGCCGATTCGTCAGGCGCGTCGTGGCCTCGTCGTCCAGGCCGTCGTGCTCGATGCGCTCGACCATCTCGGCCAGCACGGCGTCGCCCAGCTTGATCGACGTCTCCGCATGCGATGCCAGCGCCCGCGCCATATTGGCCGTGGCGACGCGGCTGTCTTCCAGCTCCTTTTGATACGCGTGCCACGCGCTCCACGCCTCCAGGCCGGCCAGCAGCAGGCAAAAACAGGACAGCAGCCCGATGGCCAGCGCGACCAATGGGCGGCGCGGCACGTCGAGCACAGGCAGTGCGGGACCGGCCTGTCCGGCCTCGTGGCCGGCGCTGTCATCGGAATTGTCCATGCGATGCTCCGAATCGCTCCGGGATCCAGCTTAGCCGCGTCGCGGCGTGGCGTCCACCGGCGCACGGCACCCCGTGCGATCGACCGCCTCTAAATCTCCACCTGCGTTCCCAGTTCGATGACCCGGTTGGTCGGGATAAGGTAGTAATCGGCGGCATCGCGCGCGTTGCGCTGCATCGCGACGAACAGATGCTCGCGCCAGGGTGCCATGCCCGCGCCCGGCGTCGAGATCACGGTCTGCCGCGCGATGAAGAACGATGTCTGCATCATGTCGAAGGCCAGGCCGTGGCTTGCGCAGAGGACGAGAATGCCGGGAATGTCCGGCTCGTCCTTGAAGCCGAACGTCACGTCCAACTGATGGCAGCCGTGGCCCAGCCCGGTGATGCGGATCCGGGACTGCGGTTCGACACGGGGCTCGTCGCTGATGTGTACGGTGAGGAACACGGTACGTTCGTGCACAACCTTGTTATGCGAAAGATTGTGCAGCATCGCATGCGGTACGCCATCGCTTTCGCCACGCAGGAAGATCGCCGTGCCGGGAACCCGCGCCGGCGGCGCGATGAACAGCGATTCGAGGAAAGCGTCGAGCGGAATGGCGTGCTTCTGCAGATTGTCGAACACCTGCTGGCGGCCCCGGCGCCACGTAAGCATCAGGGTGAACAGCAGCACGCCCAGCGTCAGCGGGAACCAGCCGCCATGCAGCACCTTGAGGACGTTCGCCGAAAAGAACGCCACGTCGACCGCCAGGAAAAATCCGGTCGCGGCCAGGCACAGCAAGAGGTTCATGCGCCAGCGGTAGCGGATCACGAAATAGGTGAGGATCGTGGTGGCCAGCATCGTCGCGGTGACGGCGATGCCGTAGGCCGACGCCAGGTTGTCGGACGAGCCGAAGCCGACGACGGCCAGCAGCACCGCGATCAGCTGGAGCCAGTTGATCACCGGAAGATAGATCTGCCCGATCTCGCGTTCCGAGGTGTGCACGATGCGCATGCGCGGCAGGAAGCCGAGCGCGATCGCCTCCTTGGTCATCGAGAACGTGCCGGAGATCGTCGCCTGCGATGCGATGACGGTCGCGATGGTCGACAGCATGACCAGCGGATAGACGCTCCAGCTGCCCAGCTGCTGGTAAAACGGATTGGCGATCGCGTCGGGACGGGCCAGCAGCAGGCCGCCCTGGCCGAGATAGTTCAGGGCGAGCGCGGGAAACGCGACGGCGAACCACGCGAGCCGGATCGGCTTGCGGCCGAAGTGCCCCATGTCGGCGTACAACGCCTCGGCACCCGTGAATGCCAGCACGATGGCGCCGAGCGCGAGAAACGCGGTGCCGCGGTTGTCGATGAAGAAGCGCAGCGCATGCCACGGATTGAGCGCGACCAGGATCCCGGGGCTCTGCACGATGTTCACGACGCCCATTGCCGCCAGCGCCGCGAACCACAGCAGCATGATCGGGCCGAACCAGCGCCCGATGCCGGCGGTGCCGTGGCTCTGGACCGCATACAGGCATACCAGAATGACGATCGTCAGCGGCACGACGTACGGCTGCAGCGCCGGCGTGGCGACCTCCAGGCCTTCGACCGCCGACAGCACCGAAATCGCCGGCGTGATCACGCTGTCGCCATAGAACAGGGACGCGCCGAACACCCCGATCAGGAGCAGCGCGACGTGCAGGCGTTTGCGGTCGCCGATGGCCGCCAGCGCGAGCGCCAGGAGCGCCATGATGCCGCCTTCGCCGCGGTTGTCGGCGCGCAGGACCAGCGTCACGTATTTCAGCGAGACGATGACGGAGAGGCCCCAGAAGATCAGCGACACCACGCCGATCAGGTTGGCCGGCGTGAGCGCCAGACCATGCGTGGGGTCGAAGACGGTCTTCAGCGAGTACAGCGGACTGGTGCCGATGTCGCCATACACGATGCCGATGGCGGCCAGGGCGAGACCTGCCACTTTCTTGTTGTTCTGCTGCGTATCCAAGCAATGCTCCAGGAATGTACCTGACTGGCATCGTACCGGGCGGCACATAAATATTTTGTAAAAAGATGCCTGGCGACGGCGCCTGCCCCCGGCTGCTGCGCAACGTGTGGGGCCCGAACCGGGCGGGCCATGCCCGCTGCCTGCGGATCTCTATGGGACACCTGCGCCATAAGCCGGAAGACAATCCGGCCCGGGACATGATCACCGGGACCGGCGTCGGTTACCGGTTCCAGCTGCCTCGGGTCAGGCCCCGACGACGAACACGGACGCCCTGTCGCGCCCCTCGTGCTTGGAGCGGTACAAGGCTTCGTCCGCCACATGGGCCAGCGCGGACGGGTCCGGGTGCGGACTCCACGCGATGCCGATGCTGCTCGTGACCTGCAGCGCGCGGCCGTCGAGTGCGAACGGCAACCGGATCGCATCGTGCAGCTTGGCCGCGATGCGCTCGCATTCCAAGGGCGAACCGACCTGCTCCAGCACGACGACGAATTCGTCGCCGGCCAGGCGCGCCACGGTGTCCGAACTGCGCACGGTGGCGGACAGGCGCTGCGCGAATTCGCGCAGCACGGCGTCGCCCACGGCATGGCCGAGGCCATCGTTGATCTGTTTGAAGTGGTCGATGTCGAGATACGCCAGCGCGAGCGGCGCGGCGCCGCGGCGCGCGCGCGCGACGGCCTGCGCCAGCCGTTCCTCGTAGCTGCGCCGGTTCGGCAATCCCGTCAGGTGATCGGAATGGGCGAGCGCGTGCAGCTGGCGCTCGTATTCGCGCGCCGACGTGGCGTCCGTCGACAGCACATAGATGCCTTGCACGACGCCGTCGCGCACGTGCGGCAGATAGGTCGAGCTGATCACGCGGGTGCGGCCGCGCCGGACTTCCTCGATCTCCAGGTGCGACGCATGGCCGGACAAGCAGCGCTCCAGCGCTTCGCGCCGCGGCGCATAGAACGCTTCGCCCATCGATTCGAGCACGGTCCTGCCGATCATGTCCTGGCTCCTCACGCCGAACCACTCGCGGTAACGCTCGTTGGCGAAGCGGTAGCGCAGGCCGGTGTCGACGTAGGCGATCAGCGCCGGCACGTTGTCGGCGATGGTGCGCAGCCACTCGCCGCTCTCGGCCAGGCGCGCGCGCGATGCGGCCAGTTCCGTCACGTCGTGCATCGCGACGACGGCGCCCAGCGGCTCGCCGCCCGCGCCCTGCAGCGCGCGCCCGCTCGCCAGCAGGCGGCGCGGCGCACTGCCCGGCACGTGGATCGTTATGCCGGCGTCGCGCACGCGCTCGCCGCGCAGTGCGCGCGCGAGCGGGACCTGTTCCGGGGCCAGCGGCGTCAAACCATCCTCGCCGTACAAATCGTAGCGGGCGGGCCAGTCGGACATCGTCAGGCCGCTGTCCGCGTCGAGGCCGTGGAAGTCGCGGGCCGCGCGGTTGAACAGCGTCAGGCGGCCGTCGGCGTCGCACGCGACCACGCCCACGTCCACCGTCTCCAGCACGGCGTCGAGCAATGCCTGCTTCTGCCGCATGGCCTGTTCGGCGGCCGCGCGCAGGCGCGCCGTCACGAGCGCGTCGCGATTGAGTTCGTCGTCGACCAGGCGCGCCAGGTCGCACAGCAGTTGCCGGTCGGCGTCGCCGAATGCGCGCGGGACCGTGTCGATGATGCACAGGGTGCCGAGCGGCTGGCCGTCGAGGCTGTGCAGCGGCTGGCCGGCATAAAAACGGATGCCGGGCGCGCCCGTCACGTGCGGATGGTCCTGGAAGCGCTCGTCCTGCAGCGTGTCGGGTACGACGAGCATGTCGTCCAGGGCGATGGCGTGGCTGCAGAAGGCGATCGAACGCGGCGTCTCGCAATACGCCAGGCCGACGCGCGACTTGAACCACTGGCGCTCGCGGTCGATGAGCGAGACGACCGCGATGGGCACGCGGAACGAGGCCGCGGCCAGGCGGGTGAAACGGTCGAACCGGTCTTCCCGGGGTGTGTCGAGCAGCCCCAAGGCGTGCAAGGCCTGTATGCGCGCTTCTTCCGCAAGATCTTGTTGACTGAGCATGAGCATCCTTGCCTGACTGCGAAGAACGAACGGGCGGCATCGGACCACGCAGCCTGCGCAAGAAATTCTATCCGATTATCACCAGGCTGTGCGCTATGGCCACAACCGTTGCATCGAAGGCACACGACGTGCCGTCATAAAACTTCGCAAACATTCTACAGCGAAAGAATTGGCTAGAATTCATTTCTTATGCGAAAAACATGAATTTTGCTGCACAAATGTCACACTTCGATTGTGTGCGTCAGCGAACCGAACGGCCGTGGCCGGATCCGTAAGGTAGAGCCTCCGCTCAACGAGGACGGTCATGGACGCCTGCCAGCAGTACCCGATCCGGCTGCGCATCAACGGCCAGGACCGCACCTTCGAGGTCGAAGCCTGGGTCACCCTGCTCGACCTGCTGCGCGAACGCGCCGGCCTGACCGGCACCAAGAAGGGCTGCGACCACGGCCAGTGCGGCGCGTGCACGTTGCTGCTGGACGGCCGCCGCATCAATGCCTGTCTCACGCTTGCCGTCATGCAGAACGGCCACGAGGTCACGACGATCGAGGGCCTGGCCACAAGCGATACGCTGCATCCGCTGCAGCAGGCGTTCATCGACCACGATGCGTTCCAGTGCGGCTACTGCACGCCGGGCCAGATCTGTTCGGCGGCCGGCCTCGTCGCCGAGGGCCAGGCGAAGACGGCCGACGACGTGCGCGAGCTGATGAGCGGGAACCTGTGCCGCTGCGGCGCCTATCCGCAGATCGCGCGGGCCGTCTGCGACGTGATGGGCATCCGGCCATGAACCCGTTCACGTTCATCCAGCCGAAGGACGTCGACGCCGTGCTGGCCGCCCTCGCCGCGCCGGGCGCGCGGCCCATTGCCGGCGGCACGAATCTATTGGACCTGATCAAGGAAGGCGTCATGCGACCGTCCGGCCTGGTCGACATCAACCCGGTCGCGAGCGCGGGCCTGGACGTCATCGAGGAAGACGGCGACGGCCTGCGCCTGGGCGCCCTCGCCCGCAACGCGGACACCGCGTCGGCCCCGCTCGTGCGCGAGCGCTATCCGCTGCTGTCCGCCGCGATCCTGGCCGGCGCGTCGCCCCAGCTGCGCAATATGGCGACGAACGGCGGCAACCTGCTGCAGCGCACGCGCTGCGTCTATTTCTATGACGTGGGCACGCCGTGCAACAAGCGCGAGCCGGGCACGGGCTGTCCCGCCAGGGCCGGCATCAACCGCCAGCTGGCGATCCTCGGCACGAGCGAGCAATGCATCGCCACGCATCCGTCCGACATGTGCGTGGCCCTGCGCGCGCTCGACGCGACCGTGCACGTGCGCGCGGCGAGCGGCGGGCGGCAGATTCCCTTCGCCGACTTCCACCGCCTGCCGGGCGACCGTCCCGACGTCGACAGCGTCCTGCAGCCCGGCGAACTGATCACGCACATCGTGCTGCCCGACGCGCGCCGCTTCGCGCAGCGCTTCGAGTACATCAAGGTGCGCGACCGGCTGTCGTACGCGTTCGCGCTCGTGTCGGTGGCGGCCGCGCTCGATGTCGCCGCCGACGGCACGATCCGCGCGGCCCGCATCGCACTGGGTGGCGTCGCGCATAAGCCGTGGCGGGTCGAGGCGGCGGAAGACCTGCTCGCGGGCCAGCGCGCGACCGAATCGGCGTTCGCCCGGACGGCCGACCGCATCCTCCAAGGCGCGCGCGGCTACGGCCAGAACGATTTCAAGATACCGCTGGCGCGGAACGCCATCATCCAGGCATTGACCAGGGCGCTGCAAAAAGGGGAGCAACGATGACCGACCTGATCCCCGAACTGCGCACCCCGACGGCACCCACCGGCACGGGCCGCGTGCACGGCGGCATGGCCGTCTCGCGCGTCGACGGCCGCGCCAAGGTCACGGGAGAAGCGCATTACGCGGCCGAGATCCCGGCGCCGGATCTTGCGTACGGCGTCGTCGTCAGCGGCACCGTCGCGCGCGGCCGCATCAAGGCCATCGATGCGGCCGCGGCCCGCGCCGTGCCCGGCGTGATCGACGTGATCACGCACGAGAACCGGCCGAAGATGCGCGCGCACGACCTCGCGTACAAGGACATGACGGCGCCCGGCGGCTCGCCGTTCCGGCCTTTGTTTTCAAGCCGCGTGTTCTGGAGCGGCCAGCCGGTGGCGCTCGTCGTGGCGGAGACGTTCGAGGCCGCGCGCCACGCCGCCAGCCTCGTGCGCGTCACGTACGACGTCGAGGAACACGACACCGACCTGCTGGCGAGCCTGAACAAGGCCTACGCACCGCGGCCGATGAAGGCGGGCTTCACGCCGCCGGGCACGAAAGGCGACGCCGACAGAGCATTCGATGCCGCGCCCTTTAAAATCGAGGCGGAGTACTACAACGCCGTCGAGCACCACAACCCGATGGAGATGTTCGCTTCCACCGTCGTCCACGGCGCGGACGGGCACCTGACGATCTACGACAAGACCCAGAGTTCGCAGAACAGCCGCTGGTATGTGTCGCACGTGTTCGGGCTGTCGAAGGACAAGGTCACGGTGCGCAATCCGTACGTCGGCGGCGCGTTCGGGTTGGGCCTGCGTCCGCAATACCAGCTGCCGCTCGCCGTGATGGGCGCGCTGAAGCTGAAGCGCTCCGTGCGCGTCGTGCTCACGCGCCAGCAGATGTTCAGCTTCGGCCACCGCCCGGAGACGTGGCACAAGGTCAAACTGGCGGCCGACCGCGACGGCAAGTTGCAGGCGGTATGGCACGAGGCGATCCAGGAAACGTCGCGCCTGGAGGACTACGTGGAAGTCGTCGTCAACTGGTCCGGGCAGCTGTACGCCTGCGACAACATCCACCTCGGCTACCGGCTCGTCGAGCAGGACCGCGCGACACCGATCGACATGCGCGCCCCCGGCGCCGCGCACGGCGTGCACGCGATGGAAGTGGCGATGGACGAGCTGGCGTACGCGCTCAAGATGGACCCGCTCGACCTGCGCCTGAAAAACTACGCGGAACACAATCACCTGAACGACAAGCCGTTCTCCAGCAAGGCGCTGCGCCAGTGCTACCGGCTCGGCGCCGAGCGCTTCGGCTGGCGCGACCGTCCCATCGAGCCCCGTTCGATGCGCGAAGGCGACGAACTCATCGGCTGGGGCATGGCGACGGGCATCTGGGATTCGCTCGTGATGGTGGCGCGCGTGTCGGCCGTGCTGCATGCGGACGGGCGGCTCGTCGTGTCGAGCGCCGCGTCCGACATCGGCACCGGTACGTACACGGTGATGGCGATGATCGCCGCGGAGCGCCTCGGCCTGCCGCTCGAACGGGTGACGTTCCAGCTGGGCGATTCCACGTTGCCGCTGGCGCCCGTCGAAGGGGGCTCGTCGCACGTGACGACGGTGGGCGGCGGTGTGGCCGGCGCCTGCGACAAGCTCAAAAGGGCCTTGTTCAAGCTGGCGCAAAAAGACCCGCTGTTCAAGGGCCGCAAGGCGAAGGACGTCGAGTTCGCGGACGGCCGCATCCACCTGCGCGGCCGGCCGGCCGATGGCCTGCGCCTCACGGACCTGCTGGCGCAGGCACGTAAAGACAGGCTCGAGGAAAAATTCCTGATGACGCCGCAGATGCTCAAGCAGCGCAAATACACGCGCGCCGTGCACTCGGCCGTCTTCGTCGAAGTGCGCGTGAACGAGCCGCTCGGCATGGTGCGGGTGACGCGCGCCGTCAGCGCGGTGGCGGCCGGCCGCGTCATCAATGCGAAGACGGCCGCCAGCCAGGTCAGCGGCGCCGTCGTGTGGGGCATCAGCCAGGCGCTGCACGAAGAGACGTTCACGGACCACCGCCTGGGGCGCTTCATGAACCACAACTTTGCGGACTACCACGTGGCGGCCCACAAGGACATCCACGACATCCAGGTGATCTTCGCCGACGAGGAAGACCGCATCGTCAGCAAGCAGCTGGGAGCCAAGGGCGTGGGCGAGATCGGCATCGTGGGCGTGGCGGCGGCCGTCGCCAACGCCGTCTTCCACGCCACCGGCACGCGCCTGCGTACGACGCCCATCACGCCGGACAAGGTCCTGCTGGGCGATCATGAGGTGCCCGTGAGAAAGTAAATTTCCAGCTGGAATGCGATTCGTCGCATCGGCAACACTGGCTCATTCGAAAGCCCGCCAAAACTCATCTTTCGCTTGCCCTGGCGAACGATCTGCCCCTATTCTTCCCGTTCGCGGCCCAGCCGCAGTGAGTCTGCCCGGCATAACAACGGACGAGAAGACATGACGCATAACGACACGGGCAATGTCGAGGTAAGCCTCGACGAGGTCTTGATCACGCACGAACTCGCACGCCGCCAGGCGCGTGCGCCCGATTACTGTGCGGAGAGCCGCGCGCTCACCCTGCTCAGCCGCGAGCTCGTGACGCATCCGCAAGGCGTGATGCAGCGGCTCGCGGAACTCGCGCTGCAACTGTGCCGCGCCGGCACCGCCGGCGTCAGCGTGCTGGAACGCGGACAAGACGGCGACGTCTTCCGCTGGCCTGCGGTGGCCGGGACGTACGCCGGCGTGCTGGGCGGCGCGGTGCCGCGTCATGACAGCCCTTGCGGCGTCGTCATCGAGCGCAACACCACGCTGTTGTTCGACGCCCCGGAGCGCTGCTTCGCCTCGCTGCGCTGCGGCGGCCCGCCGCTGGCGGAATGCCTGCTGGTGCCGTGGACGATCGACGACCGGCCGGTCGGCACCGTCTGGGCCGTCGCGCACGATCCCGACCACCGGTTCGATGCCGAGGATGCGCGCCTGCTGGCGGAACTGTCGTCCTTCGCCGCGTGCGCGCACCAGGTCGTGAAGGCGCTCGACGGCGACCGCCAGCGCGCCGAACGCGGCCTCGCGGCGCTGCGCGACAAGATCGAGACGCGCGCCTCCGGCCCGGCCGCGCCCGGCGCCGCCGAAGCCGCGCTGCTCGCCAACCCCGCCATCCTGCGTCCGCTGCTCGAGCTGCACGTGGCCGCGCCCGGCCAGGCCGACCTGCCGGCGGCGCAGGCACCGGTCCTGAACCGTGCCTGCGCGCTGACCGGCGCCCAGCAGGGACGCATCGACCTGCACGCCGGACCGGACGCCGGCCGCGCCATCCTCGCCCAGCGCGCGCACGGCACGTCGTTCGGCTACCGCAACGACGTCGTGCGGACCGGCCCCGCCGTGCAGGCGGATCTGCCGTATGCCCTTCCCCTGCCCGGCCACGACGGCGCCGTGCTCGGCACCTTGCGCCTGGCCCTCGCGCGGCCGCCTGCGCCGGACGGCACCGGGCTCGACCTGCTGGTGCGCACGGCGGGTAGCGCCATCGAGCGCCACCGCAGCCATGCGGCCCGGCGCGTCGACGAACGGCGCCAGGCCTTCCTGCTGCGCCTGAACGACATCCTGCGCCCGCTGGCCGATCCGCGCCGCATCCAGGCCGAGGCCGCGCGCGTGCTGCGCGAGCATCTCGGCATCGACCGCACCGGCTACGCGGCCGACTGCGGCGACGACGAGCACCTGATCGTCACCTGCGCCCACGGCACCACGGCGCCGGCCTTCGCGGACAAGCTGCGCTACGCCGACTACGGCGTCGGCCTGCTGGCCGCGCTGCGCACCGGCCACCCGGTCGTGCGGCCGGACGTGCAGGCCGATCCGATGCTGGACGTCGGCGCGCGCGCAGCGCATGCGGCGCTCGGCGTCGCGGCGGTGGCCGACGTGCCGCTCGTGAAGGACGGCCGCCTCGTCGCCGTGCTGTTCGCGCACCATGGCCAGGCGCGCGCCTGGAGCGACGCCGACCTGGCCCTGATGCAGGAGACGGCCGAGCGCACCTGGGCCGCCGTCGAGCGCGCGCAGGCGCAGACCGAAAGCGAAGCGGCCCATGAAGCGCTGACGCGCCAGTCGCGTTTCGTCAAGACGACGCTGGATGCGCTGCCCGACTTCGTGTACGCGTTCGACCGCGCGCACCGCTTCGTCTACGTCAACCGCGCAATGCAGGAACTGTTCGGCATGACGGCCGGCGACATGGTCGGGCGCCGCTTCGCCGACCTTGCATTCCAGTCCGACCTGGCCGCGCGCCTGGACGACCATCTCGACACCATCTTCCGCACCGGCGTCACCATCCAGGACGAAGTGTTCTTCACGAGCCCCACGGGCACGAGCGCGTACTTCCAGTTCCGCTGGGGCCCCGTGCTGGCGGACGACGGCACGGTCGAACAGGTCGTGGGCGTCTCGCGCGACACGACGGGCCGGCGCATGCTGGAGGCGCGCCTGCGCGACAGCGAGGAACGCGCGGCCTTCCTGCTGCGCCTGTCCGACGCCATGCGCTCGCTGGACGATGCGGACGCGATCGAGGCGACGGCCACGCGCATGGTGGCCGCGCACCTGGGCGCGAGCCGCGTGCTGATCGGCGAGTTCGAGGACGGGAATGTCCGCATCCGGCGCGACCACGTGGACGGCGCGGCGTCGCTGGCCGGCACCTATCCGCTGCCCGCGCTGGGCATGCGCGCGCTCGCCGCGTTCGAACGCGGCGAAGCCTTCGTCGTCGAAGACATGGCGCGCGACCCGCAGGTGGACCACGTCGCGCGCCAAGGCTGGATGAGCGTGGGCATCGCGGCGCAGGTCGGGGTCGGCCTGTATTCCGGCGGGCGCGTCGCGGGCGCGTTCTGCGTGCACCACGCGGCGCCGCGCCACTGGAGCGGCGCGGAAGTCAACCTCGTGCGCGAGGCCGCGGAACGGACGTGGGCCGCGATCGAGCGCGTGCGCGCCGAGCAGGCGCTCAAGGATGCCGACCGGCGCAAGGACGACTTCCTCGCCACGCTGGCGCACGAGCTGCGCAATCCGCTGGCGCCGATCAGCAACGCGATCCAGCTGATGCGCCGCCCGGACGGCCGGCGCGCATCGGACAAACTGTCCGGCATCGTCGAACGCCAGGTGCGGCAGGTCGTCAAACTGGTCGACGACCTGATGGAGATCGCGCGCATCTCGCGCGGCAAGATCGAGCTGGCGCGGCGGCCGCTGCTGCTC
Organism: Massilia putida; assembly: GCF_001941825.1. Classification (NCBI taxonomy): domain Bacteria; kingdom Pseudomonadati; phylum Pseudomonadota; class Betaproteobacteria; order Burkholderiales; family Oxalobacteraceae; genus Massilia; species Massilia putida. The sequence goes on along the minus strand of NZ_CP019038.1, from coordinate 5,505,924 downwards.
TCCGAGCTCGTGTGCGACGCCGTCGAGGCCAGCCGGCCGCAGGTCGAGCGCGCCGGCCACCGCCTCGACATCTCGCTGCCGGACGAACACCTGGTCGTGCACGGCGACGCCGTGCGCCTGACGCAGGTGCTCACGAACCTGATCAACAACGCCGCCAAGTACACGGATGCCGGCGGCCGCATCGAACTGGCCGCGCAGCGCTGCGGGGTCAGCGTCGCGTTGACGGTGGTCGACAACGGCCGCGGCATCCCGGCCGCCCAGCTGCCCCACGTGTTCGACATGTTCGCGCAGCCGCACCTGGGCACCAAGGGCGACGGCGACGGCCTCGGCATCGGCCTGGCCATCGCGCGCAAGCTCGTCGAGATGCACGACGGGACCGTGGAAGCCCACAGCGCGGGCCCCGGTCAGGGCAGCGAGTTCATCGTCCGCCTCCCGCTCTTGCATGGCATGGCGCCGGACGACGGCGCGGCGGCGCCCTGCGGTACGCTGGCCGGCCTCCGCATCCTCGTCGTCGACGACAACTTTGACGCGGCCGACACGTTGGCCCTGCTGCTGGAATCGCGCGGGGCGCGGGCACGCGCCGTGTACAGCGGTCCGGCCGCGCTGGCGAGCCTGCCCTCGTTCGCGCCGGACATCGTGCTGCTCGACCTGGGCATGCCGGAGATGGACGGCTTCGACGTCGCGCGCGCCATGCGGACGGAGGGCTGGCGGCACATGCGCATCGTCGCGCTCACGGGTTGGAGCCAGCAGGCCGACCGCGACCGCGCGCGGGACGCCGGTTTCGACCATCATCTGACCAAGCCCGTGGACTTGCAGGCATTGGCAAGCTGGCTGGCGTAGGGGCGGACGGCGAGCCGTCCACCCTACGTATTTAACTCGCGCACCAGTTGCGCATGCAGGCGCGCGTCGCCGCACGCGAGCACGGTGCCGCCGTGCTGGACGTCGCCGCCGTCCCACGCCGTGATGACGCCGCCGGCGCCTTCGATGATCGGCACCAGCGCCTGCACGTCCCACGGCTGCAGGCCGGCTTCGATCACGGCATCGACGAGGCCGGACGCCAGCATGCAATAGGCGTAGCAATCGCCGCCATAGCGCAGCAGCCGCGCCCGGCCTGCCACGGCATCGAAGACGGCGCGCTGGGCGGGATCGAAAATATCGGGCGACGTGCACATCACGTGGGCATCAGGCAGCTGCGCGCAGGGCCGCGTGTGCAATACATGTCCGCCGTTCCAGGCGCACTGCGCCGTGCCCACGAAACGCTCGCGCGTGAACGGTTGATTCATCAGGCCCAGCACGGGACGCGTGCCGTCGTTCAGCGCGATCAACGTGCCCCACAGCGGCAGGCCGAGGAGGAAGGCCTTGGTGCCGTCGATGGGGTCCAGCACCCAGGTGAGGCCGTCGCTGCCCGCGAGTTTACCGTCTTCTTTCCCTTCTTCCTCGCCGAGGATAGCGTGCCGCGGATAGCGGGCGCGGATAAGCGCGCGCATCGCCCGCTCGGCGGCGCGGTCGGCCGCCGTCACCGGATCGAAGCCCTGCGCGCTCTTGTTCTCCGCGCCGCTGCCGGCGCGGAAGTGCGGCAAAATCGCGGCCGCCGCCGCGTCGGCCAGCTCGTTGGCGAAGTGCAGGTACTCGTCGAAGTCGGTGGCATCGATGGCCATGTCTATCCTCGTCGGTGCGCGGCACGGCGCCGCATCCTCCGCATACTACCTTGAACGCGCGCCGGATTGCATGAATACGCATACCTCGCCATCGTCGGGCACGCTCACGCGCGCACGCAAGCCCTGCCCGTCCAGCCAGGCGCGCAGGTCGGCGCGCGACAGCATGCAGTGATTCACGGCCTCCAGGTGGCTCGCGACGATGGCGGCCCGGGGCGCAGCGCGCGCCACCCGGCCGACATCGCCGCTGTCCATGATGATGGGTCCAAGGCCCGGCACCTGCGCGTCGCCGCAGTTCAGCACGACGACGTCCGGTCTATACGTCTCCAGCGCCGCCGCCACGTGCCGGTTCCACACCGTGTCGCCCGCGATGTACAGCGTGGGTTCGTCCGGATGGCGCAGCACGATGCCGCTGACTTCACCCATGCGCGCGCCGATCGCGGCCATGACCGTATCGCTGCCGTGCTGGCCATCCGTGCGGTCGATGCGGATGCCGTCGAACGCGGTGCCGCCTTCCGCATCGAGCGGCCGCACGTCGCCGAAACCGTCGGCGCGGATGGCCTTCGCGTCGGCCTCGTTCTGCGCGAACACGGGGAGCCCGCGCGGCAGCGTGCGGCGCGCCGTGTCGTCCCAGTGGTCGAGGTGCAGGTGCGTGACGATCACGGCGTCCACGTCCATCAGCGTGTCCGGCGGCACCGGCAGGTCGACGAGGGGATTGGCGAGGTGGCTGTTGGCCGTGCCCGCGAAGCCCGGATAGGCGCCCCGCTCCGCCAGCAGCGGATCGATGAGAAGGGTCTTGCCGGCGTAGTCGATGAGCAGGGTGGCGTTGCGGATCTGGGTCAGTTTCATGGCGGCTCCTTGGTGGGTGTGCCACCATTGTCGCCATGCGGCCGGATTGCCGACAGTGGCCCGCAGGACACCTTTCGATATAATCGGGCCATGCCCCGATCCGCCCCTGTTTCGTACCGCGTGGCCGTCATCGCCTTCGACGGCATGACGCCCTTCCACCTCGCCGTGCCCTGCCTCGTGTTCAGCGGCCGCCCCGGCGCGGACGCGCGCTCGCGCTTCGAGCTGACCGTGTGCGGCGCCGGTCCGGAAGTACCGCTGACGACGAGCGCGGGCTTTTGCATCGTGCCGCGCCACGGCCTGGAAGCGCTGGCGGACGCCGACATCGTCGTCATGCCCGCCTGGTACGACGACTGCCGCCCGGCGCCACCCGCGCTGCTGCAGGCTCTGCGCGCGGCGCACGCACGCGGCGCCTGCATCGTCGCGCTGTGCCTGGGCGCGTTCCCGGTGGCCGAGGCGGGCCTGCTGGACGGCCGCCCGGCCGCCACGCACTGGGCCGTGGCGCCCGAACTGGCGCGCCGCCACCCGCGCGTCAAGGTCGATCCGGACGTGCTGTACGTGGACGACGGCGACGTGCTGACGTCCGCGGGCGTGGCGGCCGGCATCGACTGCTGCCTGCACCTGATGCGCCGGCTGTGCGGCGCGGACGCCGCGAATCACGTGGCACGCATGCTCGTCGTCGCGCCGCACCGGCAAGGGGGCCAGGCCCAGTTCATCGAACGGCCGCTGCCCGTGTCGAGCACCGGCGGCCGGCTGTCCGCGGTGCTCGACTGGGTGACGCGGCACCTGGCCGAGGACCACGCCATCGACGACCTGGCGCAGCGCGCGGCCATGAGCCGGCGTAACTTCACACGTCACTTCCGCCAGGCGACAGGGACGTCGTTCAAGCAATGGCTGCTGGCCCAGCGGCTGGCGCACGCGCGCTGGATGCTGGAGACCGGCGATGCGGCCGTCGAAGCGGTTGCCAGGGAAGCGGGCTTCGGGTCCGCGCTGTCGCTGCGCCAGCACTTCCGCGCGGCGCTGCAGACGTCGCCGGCGGCGTATCGCAAGGCGTTCCGTGCCGGCGCGGGTTGAACGCTGCGCCTCACGTCCCGAGCCACGCGTGCAGCATGGCCAGGTCGACCGGTTTGGTGAGATGAAAATCGAACCCAGCCCCGCGCGTGCGTTCGCGGTCGCTCTCCTGCCCCCAGCCGGTCAGCGCGACGATGCGCACGCCGGCCTGTGTGGGATCGGCGCGGATGCGGCGCGCCACCTCGAAGCCGTCCATCTCCGGCATGCCGAGGTCGAGCAGCACCACGTGCGGACGCAGGCCGGGCAACGCGGCCAGCGCGGCCGGACCGTCGTACACGGCGCGCGCCTGGGCGCCGTCCGCTTCCAGCAGCATGGCGAGCGTGTCCGCCGCGTCCTGGTTGTCGTCGACGACGAGGATGCGCTGCCCGGCCAGCGGTGACGCGTGCCCGGCGGCGGCGGCATCGGCGTCCGCATCGTGCGCGTCCGCCAGCGGCAGGCGCACGATGAATTCGCTGCCGAGGCCCGCGCCTGCGCTCCTCGCCTCGACGGTGCCGCCATGCATCTGCACGAGGCTGCGCACCATCGCAAGCCCGATCCCGAGCCCGCCCTGCCCCCGCCCGGCCGCGCGGTGCGCCTGGGTGAACATGTCGAAGACCTCGGGCAAGTGGCCGGGCGGGATGCCGATGCCGTTGTCGCGCACGGTGATCTCGACCTCGGTCCCCACGCGCCGCGCCTCCAGATCGATGCGCCCGCCCAGGTCCGTGTACTTGGCCGCGTTGTTCAGCAGGTTGGCGAGGACCTGCATGAGGCGCACGCTGTCCGCGAAGAGCGTGAGCGGTTCGTCGGGCAGGCGCACCTCCAGGTGGTGGCGTTGCTGGTCGATCAGCGGGCGGCTCGTCTCGACGGCACCGTGCACGACGTCGGCCAGCAGCAGCGGTTGCCGATGCAGCTCGATCTTGTCGCGCGTGATGCGCGAGATCTCCAGCAGGTCGTCGACGAGCTTGATCATCTGGCGCACCTGGCGGCCCAGCATCTCGACCAGGCGGTCGGCGCGGCGGCGCCCGTCCGGATGGCGCAGCAGGTGCACGGCGTTGCTGATCGGCGCGAGCGGGTTGCGCAGCTCGTGCGCCAGCACGGCCAGGAATTCGTCCTTGCGGCGGTCGGTCTCCTTCAAGGCCTGCTCGGCCAGCACGGCATCGGTGATGTCGAGCGACGCGCCGACATGGCCCACATAGCTGCCGTCCGGCGCGAACAGCGGCTGCGCGTAATTGTCGAACCAGCGCCACTGGCCGTCGCGGCGCAGCAGGCGGTCGAGGTTGCGCCAGGGCCGGCGCATGCGCACGGCATCCAGGTAGTCGGCGATGTAGGCGGGCGCGTCGTCCGGATGCACCAGCTCGTGCCAGCGCACGCCCATCACGTCCTCGAACGCCTTGCCGGTGAAGTCGAGGTAGTACCGGTTGACGAACATGCAGCGCCCCTGCTCGTCGTTCTGCCAGATCAGCACCGGCACCGTGTTCGCCAGCGTGCGAAAGCGCTGCTCCGACACCCGCAAGTCGTTCTCGATGCGTTTGCGCGCCGTGATGTCCTGCACGATGTTGACGGCGCCCGCGACCCTGCCCGCGTGGTCGCGCAGCGGCGTGATGTTGAGCAGCACGTCGATGCGGCTGCCGTCCGGCCGCTCGATGGCCAGTTCGCGGTCGACGACGGGCTGGCCGCCGGCCAGCACCTCGTGCAGCGGTGCCGTGAAATTGGCGAGCCGGTGACCGTTCGCGGCGCACGCTTCGTGGCCCCAGCAGGCCGGCGTCTCGCCGGGCGGACCACCGCACAGCCGGTCGGCGCAGGCGTTGTGGAACACGACCGCCCCCGCCGCGTCGCACGCGACGACGCCAGCCGGAATCGCGCCGATCAGATCGCAGTAGCGCTGCTCGCTGGCGCGCAATGCTTCCTCGGCCTGGCGCCGCTGGGCGATCTCATGTTCGAGCATGCGGTTATGTCCCGCCAGCACGCGCGTGCGCTCCTCCGCCGCCTGCATCAGCTCGCGCCGGACCTCGGACGCTTCTTCGAGCGTGACGATGGCCTGGTACGCGGCGGCCGCGAAATCGGCCAGGTTGCGCAACACGCGCGCATCCTCGGCATCGAACCGGTGCTCTTCCCGGTGGCTGATCACCCACACGGTCCCCAGCACGCGCCCCTCGGCGGCCCACGGCACGAGCAGGGTTTCGATCATCGGCGGGTCGAAACCGGCCATCGCTTCGAAACAGCGCTCGCCGTACCGCATCAGCATGGTTTGATTGCGGTTGACTACGACGCCGCAGGGGCTCCGCTCGAAAGCGATCGTGCCACCCAGGTGGTCCGCGAACAGCCCGGCGGCCGCCTGCCAGCGGAAGATGCGGCGGCCGTCGTATTCCTCGAGCAGGCTGATCCCGGCCGAGTCGGCGTCGCACAGCTCCAGCACGAGCTCGGCCAGTTTTTGCGGGACGCCATGGGGATCGGCGGCCAGTTGGCGGGCGAGCGCGACCATGGCGCGGTTCTCGGCCGCGTGATCGGGCGTCCGGCGCGGACGCCGTTCCAGCTCCGCCGTAATGAACACGTCGTCGAGGCAGGACGCGGCGGGTAAGGATTGGGTCTCCATCGCAGAAAAAAACCGAATGTATGGGCAATCCATGCTACCGAAAAGCACGGCGCCGCGGCGCGCTATTTGCATTGCATACGCAATCAAGCGGGGCGGCGGCCAATCCCATCTTGGCGAGCGCGAGCGTCTCGTCCGCCCCGCCCCGGCCGCCGTCGGCGACCTCCTCCACCGGCACCATCGTGAAGGGCCGCACCTGCTCGCCGAACCACTCGGCGAACATGGCGGTCGTGCGGTACATGACCTCTTCCTTGCGGCGGCGTCGACGGCCCCTTCGGGAAACGTGAAGTTTGCGAATGGCACGGGTTCCTTGCGTGGAGGCGCCGGCGACGGGTGCGCCGGTGCCTGCATTGCGGACATTCGCACCGGGCGGATACAGGGCCGCAAACCGAGCAGGCCGTTCGGCCCGCGCCAGCAATCGCCGGCCCCGTGACGCCCCGCTTGCGCTACCATACAGCCGAGAGCCACTCTTGACGCATGCATGGAACTCGAACTGATTTCGCGCCGTCCGGCCCGTCTCCGTCGCGACAGCCCGCGCCTGCTGCTGGTGCACGGCATCTGCGTGGGCGCCTGGGTGTGGGAAGAGCATTTCATGCCCTGGTTCGCCGACGCCGGCTTCGAGGTGCACGCGCTCAGCCTGCGCGGCCACGGTGCGAGCGCGGGCCGCGAACGCCTGAACGATTGGCGCCTGGCCGATTACACGGACGACCTGCGCCGCGCCGTCGCACGGCTGGACGGCGGACCGCTCGTCGTCGCCGGCCATTCGCTCGGCGGCGCCGTCGTGCAGGACTGGGTCCGCTGCGGCGGCCACGCGGCCGGCGTCGCGCTGCTCGCGTCCGTGCCGCCGTGGGGTCTCGCGTATTCGGCATGGCAGATGATGCTGTCGTCGCCCGACCTGTTCCACCAACTGGCGCGCCTGAGCTTTGCCGATGCGCAGACGCTCGATCCGGACGTCATGCGCCGCCACCTGTTTTCCGACGACCTGCCCGACGCCGACTACGCCCGCTTCGCCCGCCGCGTGCAGAGCGAATCGCGCCACGTCGGCATCGAACTGCAGGGATGGCGGCCGTTCGCGCCGATGCCCTGGCAATCGCCGCCGATGTTCGTGCTGGGCGGCCAGGACGACCGCTTCATCCGTCCCGATGCGGTGCGCGGCACGGCCACCTATTACGGCGCGTCGCCCCATCTCGTGCCGCAGCTGGCGCACGCGCTGATGCTCGATCCGCACTGGGAAGACGCGGCCAGGCCCTTGCTCGACTGGGTGCTGAAGCTGCATGCCTGAGCCATCGCGACGTGCTAGAGTAACGGCACCATGACGCACCCGCTCGACAACATCTTCTGGAACTGCCTCGACGGCCCGCACCGCCACCTCTCCACCGGCACCGACCGCGCGCGCCGCTACGCGCCCGGCTTTTCGCCCATCGTCGGCTTTCCCGATCCGCACAATCCCGACTTCGCCGCGCTGCGCCCGTTCTGCGCGCCGGGCGAACAGTTTTATTGCGACGCCTGGTCCGGTCCCGTGCCGGACGGCTGGCGCCTCGAGGCCGAGGCGACCATGTTCCGGCTCGTGTGGGATGGCCGCGCAGGCCCGGCGGAAGACCCGGCCCCGGACGCCCTGCCGCTGGGCCCGGAACACGTGGACCAGGCCATGGCGCTGGCCAAGCTGACGCGTCCGGGTCCGTTCGGCCCGCGCACCATCGAGCTGGGCGAGTACTTCGGCTGCTTCGACGACGGCCACCTCGTCGCGATGGCGGGCGAGCGCATGGCGGCCGGCGGCCTGCGCGAGATCAGCGGCGTCTGCACGCATCCCGACCACCAGGGCCGCGGCTACGCCAAACGCCTGATGCAAAAACTCGTCATGCGCCAGCTGGCGCGGGCGGACACGCCGTTCCTGCACGTGATGAGCGCCAACCGCCATGCCCACGACCTGTATCTGCGCATGGGGTTCCGCGACTGGTGCGAGACGGTGGTGCGGGTCGTCGCGCCCTGCTGATTTTTTTCGCGGGACCGATTCGTTTCGCCCGCCTGCAACGTCTATGCAGTGCGAACCCACTGTCCGGGTTCATGGAGAACCGACATGCCCACCACCCTGATCAACATCTTCACCACCGCGCCGGAAAACCTCGACCGCCTCGCGGCCCTGCTGCGGGAAGGCACGGAAGCCTGGATATCGAAAGTCCCCGGCTTCATCTCGTCCACGCTGCACATCGCCCGCGACAACCGGCGCGTCGTCATCTACGGCCAGTGGCGCAGCGCCGACGACATCGCGGCGATGCGCCGGCATCCCGAGATGCCCGCCTACTTCGAACGCGTGCAGGCGCTCGCGCAGATGGACGCCATCACCTGCGACGCCGCATCGACCGTGACCGCCTGACGCATGCCCCAACCATCCGCCCTCCTGTCGATCGACCTGGAGCGCCTGCGCCCCAGACTGCACCGCTATTGCACACGCATGGTCGGCTCCGTGCTCGACGCCGAGGACATCGTGCAGGATGCCCTCGTGCGTGCGCTGGAGTCCGCGGACCGGCCCATCGACAATCCCGAGGGCTGGCTGTTCCGCATCGCGCACAATCTGGCGCTCGACCTGCTGCGGCGCCGGGCCCGCGCGCCCGACATGCGCGACGAGGACGACGTGGACCTGATCGAGGACGCGCACGACGAACAGGCGCGCCGCGAAGCGACCTCGGCGAGCCTGCCGGCGTTCATGCGCCTACCCCCGGCGCAGCGCAGCGCGGTCATCCTGTTCGACGTACTGGATTATTCCGCCGACGAGATCGGGGACATCCTCGGCACCACCGTGCCTGCGGTGAAATCGGCCTTGCAGCGCGGCCGCGGGCGCCTGCGCGACCTGGCCGGGCATTACGACGCCGCCGGCACGCGCACCGCCCTGCCGGACGCGGAACGGCGGCTGCTGCAGCGCTACGTCGACTTGTTCAACGCGCGCGACTTCGACACGCTGCGCGAGATGCTCGCGGCCGACGTGCGGCTCGACCTCGTGAACCGGCGGCGGCTGCAGGGCGCCGCCGTCGGCGAGTACTTCACGCGCTATGGGCAGTCGCAGGGATGGGCGGCATGGCCGGGCCTCGTCGAAGGCCGGCCGGCGGTGCTGATCCGCCGGCCGGGCGGGATCGAGGCGCGGCCGGATTATTTCGTCGTCCTCGGCTGGGCGGAGGGACACGTGTCGTCGATCCGCGACTTCCTGTTCGCACGCTATGCGATGGCGGATGCGGCGTACGTATCATTGTCGATCTGATTCGCCCGCATGACACAATGTTGTCTTTTTGCTGTCACAGAGCGACCATTTTCGTTTGTTTTAATGCATGATTCCGCGAGGCCAGGAAGTCATTTCCGGCAGTGCCGAAAATGACGGCACGGTTGCTTACACGAGACCGGTGACGTAATAGAACGCGATCACGAAGAACACCGCCAGCGTCTTGATGACGGTGACGGCAAAGATCTCGCGATACGATTCCTTGTGCGTCAGCCCCGTCACCGCCAGCAGCGTGATGACCGCGCCGTTATGCGGCAAGGTATCCATGCCGCCGCTCGCCATCGACACGACGCGGTGCAGCACTTCCAGCGGGATCTGCGCGGCCTGCGCGCCCTTGATGAACAGGTCCGACATCGCCGCCAGCGCGATGCTCATGCCGCCCGATGCGGAACCCGTGATGCCGGCCAGGGAACTCACCGACACGGCCGCGTTGACGAGCGGGTTCGGGATGCTCTTGAGCGCGTCGCCGACGACGATGAAGCCCGGCAGCGCCGCGATCACGCCGCCGAAGCCGTACTCGGATGCCGTGTTCATCGCGGCCAGCAGCGCGCCGCCGACGGCCGCCTTCGAGCCGTCCGCGAAACGGCTGGACACGCGCCGGAACGCGGTCACGATCACGACGACGATCCCCAGCAGCAGCGCCGCTTCCACCGACCAGATCGCGACGACGGTCTTGATGGTGGCCGTCACCGGCGTGTGCACGCCCGGCAGGATCTCGGCCGGCACCGTGTACGCGTCGCCATACCATTGCGGGATCATGCGGGTGAGGATGAAGTTCGCCACGCCCACGACGATGAGCGGCATGATCGCCAGCGCCGGATTCGGCAGCGACGTCGACGGAATGCGTTCCGGCTCGTTGACGAGCGAATCGCCGTAGCCCTCGCCCCGCGCCAGCGCGGTGCGGCGGCGCCATTCGAGGTAGGACAGGCCCACGACGACGATGAACAGCGAACCCACGGTGCCCAGCACGGGCGCGGCCCACGACGTCGTCTTGAAGAACGTCGTCGGGATGATGTTCTGGATCTGCGGGGTGCCCGGCAGCGAATCCATCGTGAACGAGAACGCGCCCAGCGCGATCGCGCCCGGCATCAAGCGTTTCGGAATATTGCTCTGGCGGTAGAGCTCAGCCGCGAACGGGTACACCGCGAACACGACGACGAACAGCGACACCCCGCCATACGTCAGCAGCGCGCACACCGCGACGATCACGGCGTTCGCGCGCGAGCGGCCGATGTAGCGGATGGCGGCGTTGACGATGGATTCCGAAAAGCCGGACAACTCGATCACCTTGCCGAACACGGCACCCAGCATGAACACGGGGAAGTACAGCTTGACGAAGCCGACCATCTTTTCCATGAAGACGCCGGTAAACACAGGTGCGACGGCGCCAGGCGCCGTGAGCAGCACCGCGCCCAGCGCGGCGATCGGTGCGAACAGGATGACGCTGTAGCCGCGATAAGCGGCGAACATCAGGAACGCCAGCGCGGCGAGAACGATGATGAATGACATATGTCTCCTCTTTTTGATGGGGCCGATTATTATTGATCACACAAATCTTTGATATACGTAAAATTACTGTCGCAGGTCGCGCGATTGGCCTCGGTACGTCACACGCCACTTGATGTTGTAGAGCCACACATTTGCACTCCGACTGGCTGAATTCCCACGATCGTGGCCATGAAATCGTGTACAGATGTTGAGAATTTCGCAAAAGAAATGATATTTTTGAGAATGAATAGCTATAATTGTTAAATATTAATGCTGCATAAAGTCGTCGTTAGGAGAAAGCCGTGCCCGCTGTAAGTGCAGAGCTCCTGTTGATGCTGATGCCGCTCGCGGCGGTCATTGCCATTCTTCTGGGCCGCCAGCAGCAACGCCTGACGGAAATCCTCAGCGAAGGCGAGGGCATGCGCCGCGCCATGCTGACCCTGGAGGCCGTGTTCGATCAGGTGCCGGTCGGGCTGGCCGTGCTGGACCTCGAGCTGCGCTACGTGCGCACGAACCGCCTGCTGGCCGACTTCAACGGCCTGCCCGCCGAAGACCACGTCGGCAAATCGATCTACGACTTCATTCCCGAAATCGCGCCCGCCGTCGAGGACCGCGTCCGCCAGGTGGCGGCGACCGGACGTTCCATCGTCGGCACCGTCCTCGAAGGCGCGACGGCGGCGGAGCCGCACCTGCGCCGCGTCTGGCGCGAAAGCATGTACCCACTGTACGACGGCAACGACAATCTGCTCGGCGTCACGGTCGCCGTCGAAGACATCACGGAACAGCGGCGCCTGGCGGGCGCCCTGCACGAAAGCCAGCGGCGCGAGCAGCGCCGCACGAGCGAACTGGAAGGCCTGATGCAGGCCGCACCCGCCGCGCTGTTCATCGCCGCCGACCGCGAATGCCGCCGCGTCAAGGCGAATGCCGCCGCCGAACGCATGCTGCGCCTGCACCGCGGCCAAAGCCCCGTGCCGGACGCCCCGGGAGGACGCGCATTCTCGGTGTATGCCGGCGCCACGCTGCTGGCCCTCGACCAGATGCCGCTGCAGCGCGCGGCCGCCACCGGCGAAGAGATCCGCAGCGAGCCGCTGACGGTGCGCTTCTCCAACAATGAACGGCTGCACGTCGTCATCAACGCCCTGCCCCTGCGCGACGAGACGGGCGAAGTCGTGGGCGCCGTCGCCGGCTTCGTCGAGGCGCCCGCGTCGAACGCCGCGATTGACGCATGATCTGGGCATGACGACCTTCATCCCATCCACGACGACGGCCGCAGCGACGGCGGGCAGCACGAGCCTGTCCGACCTGTACGGCACCGCCGTGAAATCGCTGACCGCCCGCAGCACCGGCCTGCCGGCCATCGATGCGCAGATCCGGCACGACGATGCGCCTGTCCACGCTGGGCCGCCTCGCCAACGTGCCGGACGACGTCAAGACCGTCGCCGGCACGCTCGCGGCCAGCGGCCTGAAACTCGCGACCCGGGTCGACGGCAAGGCAATCGATGCCCGCATCACGGCGTCCGGTGCCGCGGCCGGCACGCACAAGGTCGACGTGAAGCAGCTCGCCCGGGCCCAGCAACTGTCGACCGTGCGGATGCCGTCCGCCACCACGACACCAGGGTGGCCAAGGTGTTCGCGAACGGCGGCACGGGCCTCGCGGACAAGGTCGGCGCCGGTCTCGCGCAGCAGCTGGCGACCGGCGGCACCATCGCGAACCAGGCCACGGCCGTGACGAAGGACCGCGACGCCCTCGCCGACAAGAAGACGCAGATGACGCAGGCCGTCAATGCGCAGGCCAGCGGCCTCGTATGGCGGTATGCGAATGCGGGCGCCAATGCCCTGTTCGGGACGATGCACCAGGGGCGGCCGGCGTCGGGGTTCGACTTCCTCGCCTGATCCTGTTCAGACCGTCGATTTGGCCGCGAACGCGGCCAGCCAATCCTGCAGCTGCGTCGCCGCCATCGGGCGCCCGATGCCATAGCCCTGCGCGATGTCGCAGCCGTGCTCGCGCAGCCAGCGCAGCTCGGCCGTCGTCTCCACGCCCTCGGCGACGACGGTGAGGCCCAGCGCGTGGCTGAGCATGATGGTCGACTCGACGATGGCCGCGTTGCGCGGCGATTCCGTGATCGCGGTGATGAAGCTGCGGTCGAGTTTCAGTTCGTCGACGGGCAGGCTTTTCAGGTAGGCCAGCGACGCCTGGCCGACGCCGTAGTCGTCGATCGACAGCTTGATGCCCAGCGCCGCCAACTCGTCCAGGTGCGCCTGCGCCTGCGTCGGATCGTCCATCAGCGCGCTCTCCGTGATTTCCAGGCACAGGCGGCGCGCCGGCACGGCATACGTCTCCAGCAGGCCGCGCACGCGCCGGCCCAGGTGCGGATCGAGCAGGTCCAAGGTCGACAGGTTCGCCGACACGGCGATGTCCAGCCCCGCCGCATGCCAGGCGGCGGCCTGGCGCACGGCCGTCTCCAGTACCCACGGCGTGATCTCGCGGATGAACCCCGTCTGCTCGGCGAACGGAATGAAGCGCGCCGGCGCGATGCTGCCGCGCTCCGGATGCTGCCAGCGCAGCAGCGCTTCCACCGCGACGATGCGGCCGCTCGCCAGCGCCAGCTTGGGCTGGTACGCCAGCGTGAATTCGCCGGCCGCCAGCGCGCGCCGCATGTCGCCGATCAGGGACAGCTGCTCGTGCGCGGGCTCGCCGCCCGCATCGAACGCGAAGGCGACGCCGGAATGACGGCGCTTGGCGACGGCCAGCGCCAGCTCGGCGCGCCGCAGCAGGGTACTCGCATCGAGGCCGTCGTCCGGATACAGCGCGATGCCGACGCCGGCCTCGATGTCCAGGCGCTGGCCGTCCAAGGTGACCGGGTCGCGCAGCGCGGCCAGCACGCTGTCGGCGAAGCGGCGCGCCGCGCCCAGCTCGGCCCCCTCCAGCAGGAACGCGAACTGGTCGCCCCACAGGCGCGCCAGCATGCCCCCTGGCGGCACCAGCGGCCGCAATTGGCCCGCCACGGCGCGCAGCAGGCGGTCGCCGACGAGATGGCCCAGCGCGTTGTTGATGAGGGCAAAACGGTCGATGTTCACGACCATCACGGCGCCGCCCGTGCCCGGCGTCAGGCGGCCGAACGCTTCCAGGAAGCGGGGGCGGTTCGGCAGGTCCGTCAATTCGTCGACGTAGGCCAGGCGGACGATGCGCTCCTCGCGGCTGGCGATCCCGGTGCGCATCTGTTCGAAGCTGCCGGCCAGCTGGCCGATCTCGTCGCCCTGCGCCGGCGGCAGCGGCTGCGCATAGTCGCCCAGCGCGATGCGGCGCGCGGCCGCGGATAAATCGTTCAGGGGCCGCACGATGCGGCCGGCCAGCATCACGCTGCCCGCCGCGAACACCAGCACGGCCGCCGCGATCACGCCCAGCAGCCGTCCCTGCAATTGTCCGAACGGCGCCTGCACCTGCGCGACGGGAAGCTGCAGCACGGCCTGCAGGCCGCCGTCCAGCGGGACGTCCACCGATGCGACGCCCGCGCCGTCGGCGGCCGCCGCGGCGCCGGACGACGCGAGCAGGCCCGGGCTGCCTTCGCGGACGATGTGCACACCGAGTCCGGTGATGCCGGCCATGTCGAGCGCCCAGTGGTCGTCGACGTGGAAGCCCATCGCCACCCACGCGATGCGCGTGGGCGCCATGATCGGCACGACCACCACCTGGTACAACTGGCCGTTGCGCATCCGGCGGAAGCCGGCGCTGCGCCCAAGGGTCTCGGCGGCCCCGAGCAGGTCGGGGAACGGGAACGGATCGCCGGCCGCGATACCGTCCTGCGTGGCGGCGATCATCCTGCCGTCGGTGCCGGCAACCATCATGACCTGGGCGTGGATGCGCTGGCCGTGGTTGCGGATCACGGAGCGCACGGTCGGCTGGTCCTGCGTGGCGATCGCCTCGCGGAACGCGAAGTCGGCGGACAGCACGCCGGCCGCCGTCTCGAGCTGGCGCTGGTTCTGTTCGAGCAGGCGCTGGAACATCTTGGCGCCGACGGCCAGCTCGCGCCGCGTCTCTTGTTCGACGATGCGCTCGCTGCTGCTGTGGACGAGCGCCAGCACGAACCCCATGACCAGCACGAGCAGGCCGACGAAGACGATGGCGATCCGATGCCGCAGCGATCTCGATGACATGTCAGTAGTGGTCCGGGTCTTCGGTGTGCGGCTTGGGTTCGCGCGGCCGCGCATCCAGTACGAGGGTCTTGCGCACGGGCGCGTCGCCCACGTCGATCTCGCCCGGCGCGGCCATGGCCTTCTGCAGCGGATGCCACACGCGCAGGCGATAGCGCCCTGCCGGGACGCCCGCGACGGTCGCGCGGCCATCCGCGCCCGTGCGGGCGAAGTACGGCGTATCGACGACCAGCACGTGGGCCTCCATCCAGTCATGGATATTGCAGCCGATGTCGACCTGGCCCGGCTTGTCGAACACGATGGGTTGGCCCGGCTTGCCCGCGTACAGCTTGATCTCGAAGCGCTTGGGTTCGGAGAACGAGTACACGTGGTGGCGGACCGTGTCGTTGTTGGGGAAGTCGACGCTGGTGCCGGTCTGCACGACGGTCATCCACGGGCTGAATTCGCGGCCGCGCTGCTCGATTGCCACCCCCTTCGCCGCAGGTCCTCGTGTGCGCGCGCGCGGCGGCGTGCCCGCGAGCGGCTCCACGAGCACGGCGGCGTCGGCCAGCGGGCTGCCGGCCGGCGTCTGCACGCGCACCTCGACGGGCGCAGCAAAGGCCGCGCCGGCCGCCAGCGCCATCGCCAGCACCAGCGGCGCGCGCATCACGGCTCGATCTGCAGCGCGGGCGCGATCTGCCAGACTTCGGTGGTCAGGTCGCCGTCACGGTAGGTCAGCGCGTGCCAGACCTTCATCGGCAGCTTCCCGCCGTAGCCGACCCCGGCTTCCACGGACGTGCCGCGCGGGTTGGCAAAGGCCTTCAGCTTGCCGAACGTGGCCGGACGCGGCTTGCCGTCGTTCACCGCGATGAATTTCTGCCAGACGGCGCGGATCTCGGCCTTGCCCCGGTAACGTCCGTCGAGCGGTCCGCCCACCCACTCCATGTAGGCGTCCTCGGCATAATCGCGCATCAGTGCGTCCAGGTCGCCGGCGGCGACGGCGTCGAGGTGGGCCTTCGCCTTCGCCTCATCCAGCGGTCCGGCCACGGCTTGGCCGCCGCACAACGGCAGCAGCGCCAATGACAGTATCAGGGATGCAATTTTCGTCTTGCGGATCATGGTTTCGCCTCCACGCTGGTTATTACCCCGAAAAAAGTTTCGTGTCCGAAAATCATGATTACACGGAAACCCAGTCGTGGCAACACGGCTGTGGCGCAACGATGCGCGCGCACCGAAATGATGCGGTGAATCAGCTTTCGACGGTGCTCAGCTTGCCCAGACAGCGGCGCTGGAAGTTGTCGAGGCCCGCCGTGACGAAGTCGTCGTCCTCGTCCACGACGTTCGCGTCGATCAACAGGCGCAGCTTGGAGATGCGGTCGCCCAGCGCGAGCGCCTGGGCCAGGTTCTCGTCGCCCGGATCGCCCGCATGCGCGATGGCGTCGGCGACGGGCTGCGGGAAGTCCCAGTGCTGCGCGATGGCCGCCGACAGGTTGCGGCCCTCGGCCAGCAATTGCAGTCCGAATTCGCTGGAGCCCGGCACCTTGCCGGCGTCGCAGACGCCGTCGGCCAGGCGGAAGCCGACGACGAGGCCGAGGTTCTGCATCAGGCCCGCCAGGTACGCTTCGAACGCCCCCGCCGTGAGGCCCGGCGCCATCAGGCTGGCGGCCAGCGCGCATTTCTCGGACTGGCTCCAGACCAGCGGCGCGGCCAGGCGCGTGAAGCCCGTGGACTGCAGCTTGATGATCGGCCGGAAGGCGATGCGCGCGAGCAGCATGCGCAAGCCGTTCTGGCCCAGCATCATGAGGGCCGCCTCGACCGTCTTCACGGGCGACATCGGCCGGTAATAGGCGCTGTTCGCTTCGCGGATCACTTCGGCCACGAGCACGACGTCCTGCGCCACCTGGCGCGCCAGGTCGGCATTCGACGCCTCGTCCTGCAGACTGCGCAGCAGTTGCGGGATCACTTCCGGCACGCGCGGCACCAGCCCGGCCGCGCTGGCCGGATCGCGCGCCAGCGCGCGGACCTGGTCGAGGATCCGGGTCTCGATATCGGCCGGGGCATCGTAGCCGGCGGATGCGGTCAGCCAGCGGTAGTACGTGGCCTCGATCTCGGCGACGATGCCGCCCGGCTGTTCGTCATCCTCCGCGGCCGCGGCGGCGGGCTTGGGTGCGGCCGGGTTGTCGGCGCCGCCCCGCAGGCGGTTGATCCAGTTTTTCATAACCCTATTGTAGCCTGATGCGGGCGGCGTGCGGATTACCGGGGATGGGGCGCCGAACCGGCGCGCCGCGGGCTGCTCCAGTTCCGCGCGATCGAGTGTACTGGCTGCTCTGGTCTTTGTTATGCGCGCGGGGCGCGCGCCGCCGCCTGGGGCGGCGGCAAAGTGGCGATTCGGAGAGGGCTTCGCTTGCAAGCGAAGCCCTTCGAATCCCCGATAGGCTATGAACCTTGCGAACTGGGGAGCACAGGGGAGCTGGCGGGACCGCTCCCTAGGGAAGACACACTGCTTCGCTCCCGCTGAGCCCGCTGGATCCCCTCAATAAACCCACGAATAAACCCAAGCAGCCTCATCGCTTGCGTGCAATGAGGCTGGACGTTAAGGCACGCGATCATGCCGGGCTCGACCGTCCGCGTTCGCCCCTAAGCTGCCGCTGGAACGCGTACCTGGTACTCCGATTTCGCGGGGGTTCTATTCGTGGTCGCAGGCAATCCCCTGATAAATGAGAGCCAAGACCAAGTAACGCCAGCTTGCTGATTGAGCGGCTGTACTAAAGCTGTTTGCACATTCGTCACAACTTTAAAGTGGACTTCCCCCAGTTCACTAGACAAATCCCGACCTCACGCTGAGGCGCGTTCAAAGGCCTCTGGGCTAACGTGGCCCAGATGACTGTGGCGCCTGGTTCGATTGTAAAAGACTTCGATGTAATCGAAGATGTCGGCCCGGGCCAGATCCCGGGTTTTGTAGATACGCTTGCGGATGCGCTCCTTTTTCAGGCTACTGAAGAACGACTCAGCGACAGCATTATCCCAGCAGTTGCCACGCCGGCTCATGCTCGATTCGAGATTGTTGGCCGTGCAGAAGCGCCGCCAGTCGTCGCTACCGTACTGGCTGCCTTGATCTGAATGTACGAGCACAGGTTTTTTGGGTTTTCGCCGCCAAACTGCCATCAGTAAGGCATCGATCGCTAGTTCGCGCGACAAGGTAGGTTTCATTGACCACCCTACGACCTTGCGAGAAAAAAGATCGACCACGACTGCCAAATAAAGCCAGCCTTGCCACGTGCGGATGTAGGTGATCTCGGTGACCCAGGCCTGGTCAGGCGCGTCCACGGTAAATTCTCGATTCAGCCGATTCGGAGCGATGATCGAAGGGCGTCCAGCAATCTTTCTGGGAGCCTTGTAGCCGCGGATGGCCTTGATCTTATTGACTTGCATGAGCCGCGCCACACGGTTGCGGCCGCAGGTCTCGCCGGCTTCGCGCAGATCGCCAAAGACGCGGTTGGCGCCGTAGACGCCACCGCTTGCCGAATACGAATGCCGAATTGCTTCGACCAGGCGAGCATCTTCCTTGGCGCGCTCCGATATCGGCTGATGCAGCCATTGGTAAAAACCGGCTCTTGCCACCTTCAAAACGCGGCATATCAACACGAGCGAAAATTCGTGCCGATGCTCGTTCATGAACCGGTACTTTACTCGGGCTCCCTGGCAAAGTACCGTGCGGCTTCCCTAAGAAACTACATGTGGCTGCAGGTCGAAACCGAACTGCGCGGCGCGTCGATGGAGCTGTTTGATGACGCGATCGCGGTATTGCTGCTCGTAGTGATCCGCGCCTGGGTCGCGGTAATCCATGCCGTAACGCATGGCGTTATAGAACAGCACGGCAATCTTGCGAGCGGTGGCAGTGACGGCCTTGGCGTTACCGATACGGCCAGCAAGGCGCCGATAAAATGCGCCGAGCGCGGTGTTGCTACGGCCTACGGTCACTGCTGCAAGCCTGAGAGCTACGGTAACCCGACTACTGGTTTTGCGGGTATGCGCCGATAGTTGCGTATTCCAGACCAAACTGGACACCCATTCCACGGCAAACTGGACACTGATTCCGCGGCAAACTGGACACCCGTTCCAGCGCAAACTGGACACTGATTCCGCTCCAAACTGGACAGTTTGAAGCGGGCCGAAGGGGCTGGCGGCAAGGGATAACTGTGGCACTCTCGCGGATTTTTCCGGGAGGGTTGCTTGACCAACAAAAGGTTATCCATGCGCAAAATCCATGAAGTCCTGCGGCTGCATTTCGAGCACGGCCGCTCCAAGCGGGAGATCGCCCGCATCATCAACGCCTCGCCGACCACCGTGTCGGACTACCTGGCCCGCGCCAAGGTGGCAGGCTTGCCGTATCCGATGCCGGCGGATCTTGACGACGCCGCGCTTGAGTGGCGGCTGTTTCCGCCGAGCGAGCCATCGTCAGTGAAGCGTCCGGCGCCGAACTGGCTGACGGTGCACAACGAGCTGCGCCGCAAGGGCGTCACGCTCGAGCTGCTGTGGCAGGAGTACAAGGTCGAGCAGGCCGACGGCCTGCAGTACAGCGCCTTCTGCGACCACTACCGCCGCTGGCGCCAGCAGCTGACGCTGTCGATGCGCCAGACCCACACGCCGGGCGAACGGCTGTTCGTCGACTATGCCGGCCAGACCGTCGGCGTCACCGACGGCGCCACCGGCGAAATCCGCGACGCGCAGATCTTTGTCGCCGTACTGGGCGCGTCGAACTACACCTATCTCGAAGCCACCTGGAGCCAGCAGCTGCCTGACTGGATTGGCAGCCACGTGCGCGCGCTCGAGTTCTTCGGCGGCTGCACGGAGCTGTGGGTACCGGACAACCTGCGCAGCGGCGTGACCAAGGCGTCGCGCTACGAGCCGGACCTCAACCCGACCTACCACGACCTGGCGGAGCACTACGGCGTGGCCGTGCTGCCGGCACGTGCCCGACGTCCGAAAGATAAAGCGAAGGTCGAGAACGGCGTGCTGGTGATCACCCGTTGGGTGCTGGCGCGGCTGCGCCACCAGCGCTTCTTCAGCCTCAACGAGCTCAATCGCGCACTGCGGACCCTGCTGGCCGATGTGAACCAGCGGCCCTTCAAGAAGCTGCCGGGCTGCCGCGCCAGCGCCTTTGCGGAGATGGACCAGCCGGCCCTGCGTCCGCTGCCGCAACGGCGCTACGAGTACGCCGAATGGAAGGTGGCCCGGGTGGGCATCGACTATCACGTCGAGATCGACGGGCACTACTACTCGGTACCATGCCAGCACGCGCGCGCCCAGGTGGACGTGCGCGTCACCAAGATGACCGTCGAAATCTTCCAGCGCGGCCAGCGCATCGCCAGCCACGCCTACTGCACCGTCAAGGGCCGCCATACGACGATCGACGCGCACATGCCCGCGGCGCACCGTGAAGTCGCCGGCTGGAACGCCACCACGCTGACGACGCGGGCCGCTGCGATCGGGCCGCGTTGCGCGGTGCTGGTTGAGCGGCTGCTGCATCAGCGGCGTCATCCCCAGCAGGCTTACCGCAGCTGCCTCGGCGTGCTGTCGTTGGGCCAGCGATATGGCGTCGAACGCCTGGAGGCGGCCTGCGCCCACGCCCTCAAGCACGGTGCGGTGAGCTGGAAGAGCGTGCAGGCCATCCTCAAGAACGGACTCGACCAGCAACCGCAGGGCGTGCAGCGCACGCTCGACTTGCCCGAGCACGAGAACCTGCGCGGCGCCGCCTACTACCAATCGCATCAGCTGCACTGACATCGCGAATAAACGATATAAACAATTTATGCATTGAACGCGGAAGCTGCGCCCCCCCGGGCGCGCTCTGCAACCATGAAAGGACGTACCATGTTGCATCATCCCACCCACGACAAACTGACGCGCCTGAAGCTGTTTGGAATGGCGCACGCCTTTGCCGAGCAGAGCGCACTGGACCTGGACCATCTGACTTTCGAAGAGCGTCTCGGCCTGCTGGTAGACCATGAAGTGACCGAGCGCGACGGGAAGGCACTGGCCCTGCGCCTACAGCGCGCCAGGCTCAAACCCAACACAGCCGCCGAGGACATCGACTACCGCCACCCGCGTGGCCTCGACAAGGCGCTGTTTCAGCGCTTGCTGGCCGGGCAATGGCTGACTGACAGGCAGAACGTGCTGCTGACCGGCCCCACCGGCGTGGGCAAGACCTGGCTCGCATGCGCGCTGGCACACCAGGCCTGCCGCCAGGGCTACAGCGCGTACTACGTGCGCTTGCCGCGCCTGCTCGACGAACTGGGCATTGGCCGTGCCGACGGGCGCTATGGCAAGCTGCTCAAGCAACTGGCCAGGATCGACACGCTCGTGATCGACGACTGGGGCCTGGCTGTGCTCGACGATGCCCACCGGCGCGACCTGCTGGAAGTGCTCGACGACCGCCACGGAACCCGCTCGACCATCGTGACCAGCCAGCTGCCCATCGAGCACTGGCATCCCGCCATCGGCGACCCGACCCTGGCCGACGCCATCCTTGACCGGCTCGTCCACAACGCCCACCAGCTCAACTTGAAAGGAGATTCCCTGCGAAAAAAACGGGCCAATTTGACAAGACCAGCTCATCAGGAGTAAAACCCGAACCTCGACCCCGTGCCGTCACGCCCCGAGTGTCCAGTTTGGCCTGGAACAGGTGTCCAGTTTGCGCTGGAATGCGTGTCCAGTTTGCGGCGGAACGGGTGTCCAGTTTCGGCGGAATACGCACCGATAGTACCTTTCCGCCGCTGATCTTGCAGCCGGGAGACAACGTCAACCATGAAGTGAAGTGCTTGGCACTTCGCCAGCGCGTCATGTCTGTGCCGCACTCGCCGATCAGGCGCAAGGCCAGAAAAGGACCAATTCCATGAATCTGGGTCAGGTCCGTGCCAGCCAACTGGTACATTGCCGAGCGGACGTCGAAGTTGGGATCACTCGGCTGTCTGCTGCGGTGCCTAGCTTTCGGTAACGGTGCCTCGGGCATCTCTTTGCCAATGTTAAGTCCGGCTACGGCACGTTCAATCTCGACATCGCATTCATCGATACATTGCTGGTAGAAATCGTAGAGCCCGAGGGCCTGCTTCAGTGCAAACAGATGCTCAGGTTGATAGTTACCGACAAGGGAATTACGGATTGTCTCGACGTTTTCCTTGCAGCGGACGTCGCGCATCGCCGCAAGCTTGTCTGGATCTCGCTCGCCTGCCACGATGGCTCGAACGATCTTCATCCCGGTGGCGCCCGTGATGTCAGAGATCACATGGTGCAACTGGATATTCATGTACGTCAGCGCCTTCTGCATATGTTGAATATGGGCAGCGGCGTAATCTGTGTGGCGTTCGCGGGCACGCAGATATGCTCTGAGCTCGGCGATATCTCGCCCTGGACGAAAGCTTGCTCTCAGCAGTCCACAGGCGTGCAAACGCTGGAGCCATTGTGCATCGTTGACGTCGCTCTTTCGGCCCGGCACCGCACGGGCCTCTCGCGCGTTCGCCAGAATGACCTCCAGTCCTCGGGACTCAAGTACCTCATATGCAGCAACCCAATAGACGCCGGTCGATTCCATTGCCACTGTTCGGGTACCCGTCGAGATCAGCCAATCGGCCATTCGCTCGAGATCACTGGTAAAAGCCTGGAATGTTTGAACCGGCTCACCACAAAGATCCGGGCTCACGGCTACGACATGAAATCGCGAACCGATATCGATGCCGGCTGCGAATGGATGAATGATCGGTAACCCTGCCGGCTTTGCTGGCGCACGAGCTTTTGACATGATCCCTCCTGAAGAAAACGCAGGACGGGGACTCGGATTTGATCAATTTCCTAAACGGGGTCGCTTGACAGCGCCGCCACAGATGAGTCCGCAGCTTCCCCTGGGCCAGGTTTTTTGACGGGGTCTACGCCTCCAAGAAGCTGACGGCCACGGTCTCTGCGCATAGCCAGTGTACTCGCCCCAAGTTTCTATTCATAAGGGCCACGGATAACCGTGTGGGGCGGTTTTTTAGCAAATCGCGCTCCTCTTCCAGACGTCGCATCTGGGAGCGTAGCCGCAAAATCTCGCTTTTCGCTTCGATCAGTTCGGCGCTTTGCTTCTCGTCCTTCGTCGGCATCACTGCCTTGACCCACTTGTACAAACTATGGGCCGACACCCCAAGCCGGGCCGCAACCTCAGGAACGGGGTAGCCCCGTTCAACGACTTGGCGAACTGCTTCTTCCTTGAATTCCGGCGTGTAACGCTGTGTACTCATTCATTTCTCCTATGCTCAAATCATAGGCCAGAAATGTCTACCGGAGTGGGGAGGTCCACACGCCACCACACCCAGAAAACGGACGATCACGGCAGGATTACCGATACCGTGTCGATCAGCGAACGTCCTGCTAGCGTCGAGGATCGTGCGGTCCCTGGACACTGGGAAGGCGACCTGCTCTTTGGCAGCCACAACAGTCAAATTGCTACGCTCGTCGAACGCCAGACACGCTACGTGATGTTGGTGAAGGTAGCGAGCAAGGATACCGAATCAGTCGTCAACGCGCTTATCGCAAATGCCCGAAAACTACCTCAGGAGCTCTACAAATCACTGACGTGGGATCGAGACAAAGAACTGGCCGACCACAAGCGCTTCACGCTGGACACCCATATCCAGGTGTATTTCTGCGATCCCCATCAGCCTTGGCAACGCGGCTCAAACGAAAATACAAACGGGCTGCTGCGGCAGTATTTTCCGAAAGGGCTAGACCTGTCCACATATTCCCAGGAGAATCTAGACGAGATAGCCAGGCGGTTAAACGAGCGTCCACGGAAAACCCTCAACTATCAAACGCCAGCACAACGATTCCATGACTGTGTTGCGTCGACCAATTGAATGCGCAGCCGATTGCAGACGGTCCGGTCAGCGTAGCAGGTTGATCACGTGAAAAGTCTCTCCGACTGCCACGAACTTCCGCTTCCGACCCAGAGCAGGCGGTCGAGAAGCTGTCCAGGAGCTACAGGCATAGGTTGCTAGTCAGCAGCCTTTTTGCGACGCTCGTCGTAAATGTGTTTTTGGCCCGCATAGAAAAGCAGGGCTGCGCCGAACCAACCCACGCAAGCTAAGAGTTGTGCCTTGTCACCGCCATGCATGACCTCCCAACTTTTTAAAGCTGCCAAAAACAGGGACGGCATAGGAACAATAAACCTTGCGTATTGCTGAAAGAATCTCATGTTCATGGTCCTGCTCACGGATGGTGGAAGTGCCAAAGTCTAACATCGCGGGCTGCTTGAAAATGCATGTCTTATAACATCCACCAATGACCGCTCCTGGCCGAACCCGGCCGTTCGGGCCAGCATAGCAGGTTGCCGTCGCGGAAAAATCACGGAGTGTCACGACCGGCCGCTACCGACCCATTGCAGATATTACCGCATGAGCTAAGCGGTGTTACCAAGCGGTGTCACCTCTGCCGATTGCTTGCGCCCTGCCTTGACGAGAAAAAAACCGACTGCAAAACCCGCTCCTGCAAGTCCCCAGACGATGGCGGCCACGATCTCGAAGGTGTTCCGCAGTTCAGGGTGAGCAATGGCGAGCACCGGTAGCAGGAGGGCACGGACGATGCAGATTGCTGCCATCGTGGCCAGGCCAACGCTTTGCAGCGGTGGGCGTCGAACCAATCCAAGGGCTGACGCGGCGTAATGGCCACATGCGCCCATAAGCCCGGCAATGACAAGGCCGCTCACAGGCGCAAGCAACGTCCCGGCCTTATATGACGCGACGACGCTCGGGGGCGCATTGAAGAATGTGAGCCACGACAGCCCCGCAAACAACGCACCCACATGGATCACAACGCCGGACAAGGAAATAAACACAGCGAGTGCTACCAGGAGTCGTGCGATTTTCATGGTATGTGTCCTGAATTATAGGGATGGGCCAAGCAGATAACGTCCGCTTGTGGCCCAGGCCGTGTAAAAACGCAGGCCCAGGTAAACGGAACCGGCCCAGTAAACGTTGAGTCAGTATCTCATCAATACGGATGCGACATGAAGCGCTTTATCGAAGGCGAGAATCGAGGACAGGGCACGCTGCTGCCCGAGCTCTTGGACGACTACGTTGCCGAGGACAACCCGGTACGCGTGGTCGATGTCTTCGTTGAAGAGCTGGACCTTGGCGGGCTTGGATTCAAAGGTGTGCAGCCTGCGAAAACGGGGCGGCCCGCTTACCACCCGGCCGTGCTTCTGAAGCTTTACATTTACGGCTATCTCAATCGTATCCAGTCGAGCCGGCGACTCGAACGTGAAGCCCAGCGTAACGTCGAATTGATGTGGCTGACACAGCGCCTGAGGCCCGACTTCAAGACGATAGCGAACTTCCGCAAGGACAACGGCAAGGCCATTCGCAATGTCTGCCGCCAGTTCGTTGTGTTGTGCCAGCAGCTGGATTTGTTTTCGGACGCGGTGGTCGCGATCGACGGCAGCAAGTTCAAGGCCGTCAACAGCAGCGACCGCAACTTCACTGGCGCAAAGCTCAAGCGCAGGATGGAGGAGATCGAGGCCAACATCACTCGCTATCTGGCAGAGCTCGACACGGCCGACCGGCAGGAACCTGCTGCCATACAAGCGAAAACTGTCCGTCTCAACGACAAGATCGCGTCGCTGAAGGAGCAGATGACCAAGCTCCGCGAAATCGAAGCGAAGCTGGAAGAGACAGGGGAAACGCAGATTTCGCTGACCGATCCGGACGCTCGCTCGATGATGACACGGGGCAGCGGCATCGTCGGCTACAACGTCCAAACCGCAGTCGACACCCGGCATCATTTGATCGTCGAACACGACGTGACAAACAACGGTAGCGATCGCGATCAACTGTCCGGGATGGCCAAGAAGGCGCGCACAGTCATCGGCACACCGATACTGACCGCGATTGCCGACCGTGGTTACTTCAAGGGTGAGGAAATCCTTGCGTGTCACGAGGCCGGAATCTTCGCCCTGGTGCCACCGACGAAGACCTCGGGCGCCAAGGCCGACGGGCGATTCGACAAGGCTGACTTCATTTATGATCCGCACAAGAACGAGTACCGTTGTCCGGCAGGTGAGGCACTGATCTGGCGTTTTGCGACTGTCGAGAAAGGCATGACAAACCACCGGTACTGGAGCTCGAATTGCCAGGGGTGCCCGCTCAAGGAAAAATGCACGCCGAGCCCGAATAGACGTGTAACGCGATGGGAGCACCAGACCGTACTTGACGATATGCAGACGCGTCTCGAACAAAGCCCCGACGCCATGCGAATTCGGCGCTCCACGGTCGAGCATCCATACGGAACGATCAAAGCGTGGATGGGATCGACGCACTTCTTGACGAAGGGCCTTGAACGCGTGAAGACCGAGATGAGCCTGCACGTGCTTGCCTATAACCTCAAGCGATTGATGGCACTGCTCGGCATCGCCGCGATGATGGATGCGATCAGGGCGTATGCCCTTTTTCTGCGGCGATATGGCCCACTCCGGGCAATTATTTTGACCACCTTACCTGGAAGGCTGAGAAGCAGGTTTGGCGTGACTGGGGCTCTCGCCCCGTGCTAAAACCGGCTTCTCGCGGCCCCGATATTCTGCCTTTTGTTTTCACACAGCCTGGACCCAGAGCAGACGTTGCATCAGACCGGATATGAGAACGTCGTTACTTGGATAAACGGTTGAACCCGTAGACGAAATCCATACGGAGGAGCATCGGCATGGTCGTATCGTCCTCCAAATGACTTCGCAGCAGAGAACTCGATAGACGTACCTTGGTAGTCCCGTACAACACGGGCGCCCGGGCACTCTAGCAAGTTGAGACGGACTAACGGCTCCACCATTCCCTCACAGGTCAACAGTAGCTCCACATCGCCATCAAGCGGCCAGATCGACAGCTGCAAGGAAACTGATCCTCTTGTGACGAGATATCGATAGGAAATACCGTATTCCTCCTCGACAGGCACCACCTCAAGCGCCTCTAGGAAATCCAACGGCTCCCATGAAAAGTTCGGCATATAAGCTCATCTCATCAATTTACAACGATTGCTCTTGGCCGATTCCGATCCTTCCGCTGAGACCGCTTTCGACCCAAAGCGGACTAAGCGATCTTGAAAGCTTCCGTCGAACTCCCGGGCCAGAGGACGATGTACTTTTCGGAGCGTAGCTCTCGGTAAGCAACGCCAACTTTGTGCAGTAGAGATGCGTCGGAAAGTAGCGATTTAGCCCGCTCGAACGTCGCGACCGGATCAGCGGTAAGAACGAATACGTTCATCTCTCCGCTGCCAATGTCGTGTCCGTCTACCTCTGCTATCGGCTCTACGATTCGCTGTAAATTGTCTTCGAGAGTGACCAGCGAGTCAAAGTCGAGAATCGCGTTCCCTTTGAACTGGAGAACAAGTTGGTAGTGCATGCCTTCCTCTTCGCTGGGTTAGGTTTTCGTCCGCTTATGGCCGATCTCGGCTGTTCATTGTACGGCAGCAGTCGACCTGGCGGGAACAGTCACGCAGGCTCATCCGGTTCTCGAGCCGTCTTACTTGGACTTTCACCAATGCCACTTTTTCGGCTCACCCACCAATATGAAAGTCCGCCTAGGAATCCAGATCCCAGATAATTCAAGGAATAATAAAGATCAGATTCCACCCAGTGAACTGATGAGAACGGTTGAGAGAGCTCTATCCAAAACGGTATGGCACAAACGAATCCAGCCATTCCGAATTGCCACCAGCGCACTAGACGAAGCTGCAAAAAAATAAGCGTGAGGGGCAAACCGAATATGATTGCCGTAGCTATCGCTACAGGAAACCCAAAGAGCCAATATATCGGCAACGCACACCAGATCTTCGTGCCATTTACAAGTCCAATGCCACAGGTGGAACAGGTCGCCGCAGTTACACCGATAACGGCAGCAGACACAAGCATTGAGACAGGCTTCGGCGTTGGACGCATCGGTTCTCCCTGTTTGTACTGCGCATCGTGACAAATACCGTTCAGAAATGTCCGCTTGTGGCCGACTCCAGCCGGTCGAGCCAGCATAGCATGTTGCCCGGGCGGAAAGTTCACGGACTGCCACGACAGTTACGAAAGCATACGTTCTGCCAAAGCGAAGACGAGAGGTACCGCTGCGATGGAGACCAACACATACATCCAACTAGGGTGTGCAAAATTGAGTGTCCATCCCATCATGGGCGTCGCTTTAGGCACGATTAGCCGAGTGTCGCGTTTGCTCGAATAGAGGCCGAGCGGCCCGCGCCAAGTCCAATTGGCTGGGTTACGCCACTCCATTTCATTAATGTCGTCTTGTTTCATTCGCTGCCACCTCGAATCGCATCGACTGATGAAATCCTACGCTTGGCTACCGTAAAAGTAGTGTAAAAACTACCCTCAGACCCTTGCCGGAGGACTGCTCCTGGCCGAGTACAGACTTCACACCCCGCTGCGCTCGGTGATCAAGCTTCATTCACTGGATACGAAACTCATCGAGCGTCTTGCCCTTCGCAAAAGTAGCGTAGTCAGTGATGAATTGGGCATAGCCAATCTGCTGCTCCCCATCGTAAAGTCCAAAATTGAGGCTATTCTCGACTGCGTGACGCACAGTCGTCTCATCAACACCTGCATCCCAAGTGCTGCGGGTGAGGTTGTCATGGATGACTCCAAACTGCAGCAAGGCGTTATCAGTAGAAAGCAGGTAGTTCTCTTTGGTCCAGTTCATAAACATCTCGATTTTAGTATTTGCGAGCCGATTATGCGGTTTGCACTAAGAATTAGTGCACATATCAGTCGACCGAAGACAAAAGTGCACGTGGCCGTCCGCTTCTGGCCGTTGTCGGCGGTCCAGACCAGCATAACAGGTTGCCAGCGCGAAAAAGTCACGGACTGTCACGACAGACCGGAACCGACCCATTGCGGACGCACGCGTACCTCGGCTGCGAGATTGTCTTCGGCTGCTATCTAATATTAATATTCTCACGCACCATCCCATTGCTTTTGGCCGATCTCGGTCTTCGACGCAGCATAGCAGGTTGCCAATCCCAACTGTATCAAACCAGTCCATGTCGGCGAGAGGCTGCACGCCAAGCCATTGGAGTGCACCATTGATGGCTCCGTCTGAAACGGTAACGAGCGCATCGCTACCGGTCGCTGGAATATGGATGTGAGCTTGCCTGACACTTCCGCCGAAAACCTCTGCCTCAACGGTGCTGCAGGGCTTCCGCAGGGTCATGCAGCGATTTAATAGCGTCGGCATTCTGTTCGAGCCACCGTTCTTTCGCCGTTAGTTCCTGTTCAATCATACGCATACCGCACGCCGACACGTATTTTCGAAACGAATACGATTCTCATCGATAAATTTGATTTACGGGGCAGGCCTACCCCGGGGATTTTAGGCAGGATCTTCGTGTACATACGCCGAGAGCGCGAGAATGCGAGAATACGAGAATTCGATTCTTCACGAATTATTTCATAAAAGGGGAATCGTGGGAACACCCCGAGGGTTTTACGCAGACTCTTCGCACGCATATGCCGAGAGCGCGAAAATACGAGAATGCGAGAATGCAATTCTTCACGAATTATTTCATAAAACGAAATCCTGGGAAAAGGAAGCGGCAGGTGAATGAAATGTAAAATTCTCAATTGACAATCGTTCCAAATTCGAGTTACATTCCCATCGAACACAGCATTTCCTTTAATCTATTTAATAAACAGATACGTGCCATTGGCACGAATGGACTCGCGCATGTTGACCGCATTTTGTAATGTAATTCTCAAGGATGAGATCGCTTCATTCTCCGATTTAGATATCTTGCGCCGCGAACTCACCGTGGCCTACATGGCGCCTCCCAGCAACTGGGATATTCCGCAACGTGCGGTGATCTGGCGTGAGAATCCGTTTTCCGCCTTCGCGTCGATGCCGGCCTACAGTGAGCGGGATCAACTCTTCATCTGCAAAATCGGTGCGATCGTTCCGCAGCTGGCCGAGGTCGGAATCACTTCCGGCAGCATCATCGTAGCGATCTCGGCGCTGGACGGTTCGTTGCTCGCGATCCTGGACGGCACTGCCGTCACCAATCTCAAATGCGCGGCGGTGGCCGCATTGGTGACCGAGCACTGCGCACCGCGCGACAGCCGTGTACTGGGGCTGGTCGGCGCAGGCGTGCAGGCGTTGCAACAAGTGCGCGCGGCGCTGTCGGTGCGCGACATCGAGCGGATTCAAGTGTATTCACGCACCGCCGCGCGTGCCACCCGGTTTGTCGAGCAGGCGCGCCAGCTCGCGCCATCGGCCGAGTTCGTGGTTTGCGACTCACCAACGCAGGCGATCGCAAATGCCGACGTGCTGGTCACCGCGACGACCTCGACACTGCCGCTGATCGAGTCGCTGGACGCGGTGCGGCCCGATGTGCACATCAACTGCATGGGCGCGCATACGCCTCAATCACGTGAGATCGCATCGTCGATCCTGCGTGACTCGTGCGTTATCGTCGAAGACAAGATGACCGCGCTTAGCGAAGCCGGCCCTGATCACGAGCATGCGATCAGCATCGGCGAATTGCTGGCAGCGAAATCGCCGCTATCGCAACAACGAACCATCTTTGCTTCGACCGGCCATGCGTTGCTGGACCTGGTTGCGTCGCGGCATGTCATGAGCAACACGCAAGCACTCAGTAACGCCAATCGATAAGTCTTGTTACCCAACACTATAGGGAGATGCAGTTATGGGCAAGTTCGCCAACATGGAAAAAGTCATCGCGCTCGGCGAAAAAAGCTGGAGAGCCGGAGCCGAGCATGGTCTTGTGCAGGTACGTACGACCAAAGGCGATAATGGTCAGTTGATCCTCGACGGGCATGCGTTCACCAACATGGTGTCGTGCTCCTATCTTGGGTTGAACCGGCATCCGGCAATCCTGCGCGGCGCCATTGACGCGATCGAGCGCGAAGGCGTGCTCAACCATTCGGTTTCGCGCACCCGCATCGCGCCGGCCCTGCTCAGCGAGGCCGAGGATGCGATGTCGCAGCTGTTCGAATGCGAGGCTTATCTGACGCCGTCGTGCTTCGTGGCCTCCGCCACGGTGCTGCCGTTATACGCCTCCGGCCACCTCACCGAGGGCAAGAAGCCGGTCGTGGTGTTCGACAAGCGCTGCCATTTCTCGATGACCATCATGAAAGCCTCGTGCGGTGACGAAACCGAGGTCGTGACCATCGATCACAACGACATGGTCGCGCTCGAAGAGCTATGCAAAAACCACGAGAAAGTGGTCTACGTCTGCGACGGCGCCTACAGCACCGGCGGCGTCGCGCCGATCCACGATATCGTGCGCCTGCAGAACACCTACGGCCTGTATCTGTACATTGACGATTCGCATTCGATCTCGGCGTACGCGCCGCGTGGTCACGGTTACATGCGTCCGGCGTTCGGTGCGCTTGGCGATCGCACCATTATTTCCGGCTCGCTAGCCAAGTCGTTCGGCGCGATCGGCGGAGTGATCCTAGCCGGTTCGGCGCGTATCCGCGAACTGTTCGATTTCGCCAACGGCCCGACCGGCTGGTCCCAGCAGTTCAGCGTGCCCGGCATGGGCTCGGCACTGGCCACGGCCAAGCTGCACCTGACTAGCGAAGTCGCCGATCTGCAGGGCCGATTGCAGGAGAACATCGCCTATTTCGATTCGCGCCTGGCTTCCAAGGACGCCGGCAACGGCCTGCCGATCCGCTTCGTCGAGGTGGGGGAAGCCGAAGCCGCAATCGAGGCCTCACAGCGCATTCTGGCGCGCGGATTCTACGTGTCGGCGATCTTCTTTCCGATCGTGCCGCGCGGCAAGGCCGGCTTGCGCATGATGATGCGCGCCGACATGAGTCGCGAGCAAATGAAGGAATTCTGTGACGCCATCGAGGAAGCCATCACGCGACCAATGGCGCACGAGCCCGCACTGACTGCCTGAAAGGACATTCCATGAGCGCGAGTCGGTCAAACACATCGAGCAAGGCCATCGTATGGAGTCGCGGCGCATCGAGCGCGGCTACTTTCGTGCTGATGCCCTATCTGCCCGTGTGGCTGCTGGCCGAGGCGGGGATGAGCGCAGCCTCGGTCGCGCTGGTGGCTGGCATCGGTATCCTGGCGATCCGTGCCGGCGGCTTGTTCGCGATCGTGTTGCGGCGGGTGATCGGCCAGCGTGCGCTGCGTGGGTGTTACTTCGGCGCGGCGTTGGCTTTGGCGGTGCTGATCGGACTACGTCCATTGTTGTTCACGCAGGTTCTGCCGCTGGCAGCACTGGTGGCCGTGTTCGGTGTGTTGCTGGCATGTGCCAATGTCTCAACCAAGTCGGCGCTGGCCGAAGCGACCTTACCGGCACAGCGGCTGGATGCATTTGGGCATCTGAACCGCTTCATCAACGCGGGCGCGGGCCTCGGTGCGATCGCCGGCTCCCTGCTGGTCAGCCGGCAGCCGCTGGCACTGGCCGCCCTTGCACTGGCATTGCTGCTTGTCGCGGCGCTGATCGCACTGAAGGCCGACACCTCGCCAGCGTCTCAAATGCCGGCTGCAGCGGAGAGCGCGGCATTGCCGCGTGCATGGCTGCAGCTGTTATCGGAGCGGTTCGCGTTTCTGATCCTGACCAGTTTCTTGTTTGTAGGCGCGGCGCAGTACTTCTCGTGTCTGCCGGTGTATGTGCGCGATACAGGTGCGGAACCTTACATCGGTTATCTGTTTGCGTTGAACGCGGCGATTATCGGCTTGTTCCAGGGGCAGATCCTCAAGCGCGTTGCAGCTGTGCGCAGTGGCGGGGCCGGGCCACAACTGTACCGGTTGTCGGCGGCGTTATTGTCGGTCTCGGTCCTGTTGCTGTGCCTGGCGCCCACCGCTTACTGGTGGATGCTGTTCATCGCGTTGGTTGTATTCACTTTGTCTGAAGCGCTGTGGGCGCCGCTGCTGGACGTATGGACCGCAGAGATTTTCGCCGGTCGCAATCTGACCTCGGCCTACACCCTGACCTCGCTGGTCTGGGGCGGGATGGAAGCGCTCGGTGGCGCCTTGAGCATCCGCTACGCCGCCGCGTATGCACCGGGCCAAGTCGAGAGCATCGCAGTGCCGGTATTGGTGACGGCGGCGGTCATCGTTTTCAGCGCTTTTTTCGCGCCAATGGCGTTCGCGCGAATCGCCGGTCCGGCCGGGCAACCGGCGCATTGAAAATCACAGCGCAGCAGATGCGCGTGCAATGGAATGAAATTTCACATGATGGAGAGCTGCAATGTCGTCGCGTTCGTTCGTACGGGTTGAACAGATCGGCCATGATGGCGCGGTGCGCAGGTTGCGGCTTGATCGGCCCGAGCGCGCCAACGCCTATCATCAAGTCTTGCTGACCGAACTGGATGCGGCTCTGAACGAAGCTCGCGCCGATGCCTCGGTCAAAGCGATCATCGTGACCGGGAGCGGCGACCGCGCGTTCTGCTCCGGTGCCGACCGCGACGAGTTACGTACGCGCGGCGCCTTGGACGGCATCGAGTTGTTCAGCCGTGAAGTCTTCGACCGGCTCGCCGAGTTGCCGTTGCCGACTGTCGCCTGCATCAATGGTGCCGCGATCGGCGGCGGGCTGGAACTGGCGCTGGCCTGCGATATCCGCGTGTGCAGCGCCGAAGCGAGATTCGCCCTGCCCGAATTGTCGCTGGGTCTCACCCCGGCAGCCGGTGGCGTACGCAGGCTGCCGGGCTTGATCGGTCACGCTCGCGCGGCCGAAATCATTTTGTTCCAACGCATGCTCGATGCCGTCACCGCGCAGTCCTGGGGACTGGTCGCGGAATGCGGCGGGGATTACCAGGCGCGTGCGCTGGCATTGGCCGAAACCGCCGCCGGGCTCGACCCGATGGCCTTTCGGCTCGGGAAAATCCTGCTTGCGCAAGAACAGCAGCGGGCGCAGGCAGATCTGGAGTCACTGGCCCAGGGACTCCTTTACGAGCGAAATCAACATAGGACGTTTTCATGACCAACGTATTATCCGCCCCACGCGTGCTCAGTATCGCCACCACCAACCCGGGTCAGGCCTATACGAACGATCAGCTGATCGATCTGTTCGACGTCACTGACAGCAAACTGGTCAGGCTATTCCGCAATTCGCGGATCAGCAAGCGCTATCTGGACCTACCGCAGGCCAGGCCGAACGGCCGCATCGAGGCCGAAAGCAGCGCTGAGCTTGCCGCCAAACACAAACGCGGAGCGGTAGCCGCCGGCGTGGAGGCGACGCGGCGCGCGCTGGAAACCGCCGGCTTGCGGCCCGATGATCTCGACTACATCGCCTGCGTGACCTCGACCGGCTTTCTGTGCCCCGGCCTGTCCGCGTACGTGGCCAAGGAGCTTGGCTTGCGCCCGGATGTGCACCGCCTGGACGTCGTTGGCATGGGCTGCAGTGCCGGACTCAACGGTATGCAGCCGTTGGTCAACTACTGCAGGCTCAATCCAAGCCGGCACGCAGCGCTGGTGTGCGTGGAGATATGTTCGGCCTCCTACGTCTTCGACGGTACGATCCGCACCGCCGTGGTCAATTCTCTGTTTGGCGACGGCGCCGTCGCGGCGATCTTCGGACCACGCGGCGAGTCTGCACCGGTCGGCCCCGAAGTCCTGGATTTCCGGTCGCATGTGATCACCGATCACATCGACGCCATGCGTTTCGATCATGTCGACGGCAAGTATTCCTTCTACCTGGATCGCGACATTCCTTACGTGATCGGCGCCAACGTCAGGTATCCGATCGAGGGACTGCTGTCGCGTCACAACCTGCGGATACGCGATATCGCGCACTGGATCATCCATTCTGGCGGTCGCAAGGTCATCGATTCGATCAAGTTCAATCTCGGTTTGTCCTCGCATGCGCTGCGGCATACCGAAAGCGTGCTGGCCGAGATGGGTAATGTGTCCTCCGGGTCGTTCCTGTTCTCGCACCGGCGCCTGCTGGAAGAACAAGTGACCGCGCCTGGCGACTACACGGTAATGATGACGATGGGGCCGGGCGCGAGCATCGAGTGCTGCCTGGCCCGTTTTTGAGCTAGATCCGGCGCGATTCCCGGATGCAGACCCATACATGGAGGATCATCGAATGAATCAATTGAACAGCATCGAGCTGGACCTCGTGCTCGACCGTGCTCCCATCCGCGGCGGTGAAGTCGGCATCTTTTGGTTGGACGGCGCGGACATCGGTCACGAGCCTTCGGCATTGATCGAGCAGCTTGGCGCTTTGCTCGATAAGATCGAGGATGATGGCCGTATCGCACTGCTGGTGTTGCGCTATCCCAGTGTCACCAGCGACGCGCAAGCGCATACCCAATTGCGGATCAGCGAACATCGCCGTCTGGAACAGCAGATCCAGCGGATGGAATCGTTACCGGTGATCAGCGTCGCCTGGGTCCATGGGTTGTGTGTCGGCGCGCCATTCGAACTGGCGGTGGCCGCCGATCTGTGTTTTGCCGCCGCCAACGCGAGTTTCGGTTGCCCACAGGTGCGCGACGGGCATCTGCCGGGCCTGAGCGTGAATCGCCTGCCGCGGCTGATCGGTGCTCGCGCCGCGCGCCGGCTGCTGCTGCTCGGCGAAACCTGGGATGCTTCGCGCGCGCGCGAAGCAGGTTTGATCGACGGTGTGCTCGGCGCCGATCAGCTCGACCAGTACGTGTACGAGCTTGCAGCGCGCCTGCCGCAGGACGATGGCGTCGCCCTGCAGATGTGCCGCCGCCTGATCTGCGAAGCGCATAGCAGCGGTTACGAAACCGGTTTGGGGCATTTCATGGCGGCGCAGACGCGCTGCGATGACGTCGCGCGCGGACGATCCTGACCACCTTGCCCTCGAGCCGGAGCTTGCGATGAAAATAGATGTCTCGTATTTGAATACCTCGGTGCTGCGCTTCGATCCCTTGCTGCCGGATCCGGGCTTCGGCGCCGACATGGTGATCCTGGATCTCGAAGACTCGGTCCACGTCCGCCACAAGGATGAGGCGCGCGAAGTCTTTGCCCGGCTCGATCTGAGCAGCTTCGCCGGGCGCAGACCGGGATTCGGCATCCGCATCAACAGCCTCAAGACCCGCGACGGTCTGCTGGATCTGTGTACGGTTGCCAAACGCCTGTGTGACGGCGACAGCGGTCTGTCGTTCATTCAATTGCCCAAGACTGAAGCACGCAGTGAGTTGGAGCTGTGTCGTGCGGTGCTGAACGATGCCGGCTGCAGCACCCGCCTGATCCCGATCGTCGAAACGCCGCGCGGTGTGGATCACGTCGAAGAGATCGCCGAGGCCAGCGATGCAATGATGTTCGGCCGGGTTGACATGGAAGCGGCGATGTATCGGCCCAATCCGGCCTACATCGCTTACGCGCGGGCGCGCTTTTGCGTGGCCTGTGCCGGCCGCGGCATCCCTGCGATCGATACCGCCGGTTTTCGCACTGGCGCCGACATCATGGACTTGGATCGGTTCGAGCAGGAATGCCTGGCCGGGCGCGCCGAGGGCTTCACCGCCAAGGCGATGGTGCATCCGGCGCAGATCGCCGTGACCAACCGTATTTTCACTCTCGACGAAGCGCAAATGGACGTCTGGCGCGCAACCATCGCCGATTACGGGCGCGCCAAATCCGGCTTCTCGGTGGTGGACGGGCGCGTGATCGCGCCGCCGTTCGTCGCCCATGCCCGCGCCATGCTGCGCCTGTACGCCGAAACCTGATTGCCGCCGCGTGCCGTCATTTCGGCGCGCACCATTAGCTTGATTGCCTGAGGAAACCCCAATGACGCGAAGCATCAAGGAAGTCGCCCCGAACGTATTCCGTGCCAGCTACGGCCGCTACTACGAAGAGTTCGAAGTCGGTCATCTCTACCAGCATCGTCCCGGCCGTTCGATCACCGAGACCGATAACATCTGGTTCACCCTGCTGACGATGAATACCCATCCGCTGCATTTCGACAATGAGTACGGCAAGGGCACCGAGTTCGGCCGCACCCTGGTCGCCAGCGGTTTCACCGTCTCGGTGCTCGGCGGCATGAGCGTCGCTGACGTCAGTCAGAAGGCGATCGCCAATCTCGGCTGGACCGACATCAAGCTACCCGCGCCGCTGTTCGTCGGCGACACCTTGTATGGTGAATCCGAAGTGTTGTCCAAGCGGCTGTCGAACTCACGCAAGAACGCCGGCATCGTCGAGGTCAAGACTACCGGCAAGAACCAGCACGGCACCGTGGTGTGCGAATACAAGCGCACCGTGCTGGTGCCGATGCGCGGCCATGCGGTCGAGGATCGGATCGACTACTGAATGCCTGTAGCCCG
The DNA here is from genome assembly GCF_001941825.1 of Massilia putida. Classification (NCBI taxonomy): domain Bacteria; kingdom Pseudomonadati; phylum Pseudomonadota; class Betaproteobacteria; order Burkholderiales; family Oxalobacteraceae; genus Massilia; species Massilia putida. The sequence goes on along the minus strand of NZ_CP019038.1, from coordinate 5,468,614 downwards.
ATCCAGCCCTGTCACTGTCAGCGAGTGAACCAACCATCATGGATACAGCAACTTTGCAGGAATGGGCGGCCGCCCCGCCGTCGCCGTGCGCAGAGAGTTACGCGCAAGACACGCAACGGTTAGCGCGCTGGTTCGAGCACGGCCTGGCCAGGTTCGAATCGGATGTGGCGCGGTCGACACCGGAACAGCGGCGCGCCTGGCGTGCTACCGATGCGCAGGCGCGCGCCGATTTCGTCGCCACCCACGGTGAGCGCGCTTATCGCGAACTGACCGATCACTTCCGGCGCATGCATCGGCTCGACGCATTGCTGGCCGCCGTTCCGGACATCGTGCCCGGGCTGCTGCCACGACCCGAGCAACTGGCAGCCGATGCGAAACTGGAACTGAAGGACAAATACGGATTCGAGCTGAGCCTGGGCCTGGTGCTGGCGCAATGGTTGGCGATCCCGTCGGTGGGCAGACATCTGATGGCATCGATGCGTCAACCGCGGCCGGAATCGGCCGCGGCGCTGGCACAGTTCCAGAGCACGGGCGAACTCGATCTCGGCCTGGTCGCCCTGCATCGACACGGCCATCAGGCACATCTGCTGCTCAACAACCCCGATTGCCTCAACGCCGAGGACGAGGTACTGGTCGATGCGATGGAAATCGCGGTCGATGTGGCGTTGCTCGATCCTCAAGTACAGGTCGGTGTATTGCGCGGCGGGGTGATGCAGCATCCCAAGTATCGCGGGCGGCGGGTGTTCTGCTCCGGGGTCAATCTGACCAAGCTCTATCGCGGGCAGTTGCCGTACCGGTTCTATGTCGAGCGCGAGCTGGGTTTGGTCAGCAAACTCTGGCGTGGGCTGTGGGGTGGAGGCGATCCACTCACCGACGTGCCTGATCGCGGTGTGGAGAAGCCGTGGATCGCCGCGGTGGAAGGCCATGCCATCGGCGGCGGTTGTCAGCTGCTGTTGGTCTGTGATCATGCGATCGCCGAAAGTGGCGCTTTCGTGTCGATTCCGGCGCGCGCCGAAGGCTTCATCCCCGGCTTGGCCAACTTGCGTTTGCCGCAATACCTGGGACGGCGGCTGGCGAACCGGCTGATCTACCGCAACGCGCGTCTGGACGTGGACAGCGCCGAAGGCCGGTTGCTGATCGACGAGGTGGTGGCGCGCGAAGACATGGATGCCGCGATCGACCGCGCCGCCGACGACATGATGGCCATGGGCACGCATGGCATCGTCAGTAACCGCAAGGCCTTCCGCCAGGCCGTCGAACCGATCGAGCAATTCCGCCTGTACATGGCGACGTTCTGCCGCGAGCAGGCGCAATGCATGTACGGCAAGGAAATCCTCGACAACCTGGAACAGTTCTGGCTGCGCCGCGCCTGATCGGCGCTTCAACGCATGCCCCTTTGGTCAACTTCTTTTACGCAGGAGAGAAATAGATGAAGCATCTGATTTTGTGTGCTCTGATCGGCATGGTCGGTGCGGCGAACGCGGCGCCACTGGTACCACCTTCAGCAACGTTCGCGCCGCCTTTCATAGCGGCGTTGTCGCCGAAGCGGCTGTCCGAGGATGTACGAATCCTCTCATCCAACACTTACGAAGGCCGTGCCCCGGCCACCGGCGGAGAAAACCGCAGTGTTGGTTACCTGATCACGCAGATGGGCCACGCCGGCTTGCAGCCGGGCGGCGACGTGCACAACGGCAAGCGTGGCTGGACTCAGGCGGTGCCGCTGCTGCGCAGTGAAAACGTGGGGACGCCACAGGCGACCATTAGTTTGGCCGGCACGCAGCAAACCCTGACCCAGGGGCAGGAAATCGTGATGCGCGCTACTTTGAACGGTTCCGGCACGGTGGCCATCGACAATGCGCCGATCGTCTTCGTCGGCTATGGCGTCAACGCGCCCGAGCGCCAATGGGACGATTTCAAGGGAGTGGATCTGCACGGCAAGATCGCCCTGGTGCTGATCAATGACCCGGACTTCGAGACCGGTAGCGGCGATTTCGGTGGCCGCGAGATGACTTACTACGGCCGCTGGACCTACAAGTTCGAGGAAGCCGCGCGACGCGGCGCCAAAGGCATGCTGATCGTGCACGAGACCGCGCCGGCGTCCTACGGCTGGGACTCGGTGCGCAATACCGATACCCTGCCGCGCTTCGACATCGTTCGCACCAATCCGGCGGCGGCGCATCCCTTGCTGGAGGGTTGGATTCATCGCGACACTGCCGTGGCCTTGTTCCAGCGTGCCGGCCTGGATTTCGAAGCGCTCAAGCGTACGGCACAGACCCGCGCCTTCCAGCCGATCGAACTCGGCGATGCGCGGTTCTCGACGCAATATGCAGTCAACCTTTCCACGATCACTTCGCAAAACGTGGTAGGCCGGATCGAAGGGCACCTCTATCCGGACGAATCGGTGGTTTACGTCGCGCACTGGGACCATCTGGGCACCGGCGCGCCCGATGCCAAAGGCGATTACATTTTCAACGGTGCGCTCGACAATGCCAGCGGCGCCGCCAGCCTGCTCGAACTGGCCCGCCAGTTCTCCCACGGACCGTTGCCGAAGCGCTCGGTGGTATTCCTGGTCGTGACCGCAGAGGAACGCGGACTGCTCGGTTCGGAGTATTACGTCGCCAATCCTTTGTATCCGCTGGCCAAGACCGCCGGCGTGATCAATGTCGACATCCTGGACCCGCACGGCCCGGCGCATAATTTCACCTCCGCCGGCAACGCCAAGCTGGAACTGCTTGACGATTTGAAAGCCACCGCGCGGCGCTGGAATGTGCGCTTCACGCCCGATCCGCATCTGGAGGCGGGCCGTTTCTTCCGCTCCGACCATTTCTCATTCGCCAAGCGCGGGGTTCCGGCGCTATGGTTTCAGTCCGGTAACGATTGGTACGACGGCGGCACCGCCGCAGGCGACGCCGAGGCGGCCGATTACAATGCCCACCGCTACCACCAGCGTAGTGATGAATGGCAAGCATCATGGCCGTTTACCGGCATGGCTCGGGATCTGCAGATCCTTCATCAATTCGGCCGTGACCTGGCGAACTCGCGGCGTTGGCCCAACTGGAACATGGACTCAGAGTTCCGTGCGATCCGCGATGAGACTGCGTCTCAGCGCAACTGACGTGGAAGGGGAGCGCCATCGTCAAAGGGGCAGCCGAGATACATGTAAAAATGCCCCATACAACGCGATGCGTTCTTCGAGTTGGGCGACCTTGGTGACCTGTATCGCCAACGTTTGCTGTGAGGCGTTATGGGATCTTTTCGGCTCTGGTGCAAACCTACGGCTCGGCTAGAATGACGAGCTTTGCCCAGCATGCGTAACCATCCGAGCAACAGCAACCTGTTTAGGGGCCGCCACTTCGAGCAGGAAATCATCGTGCTTCGCGTGCGCTGGTACCTGCGCTATAAGCTTTCCTACCGTGACCTCGTCGAGATGATGGCCGAGCGAGGCCTGTCGATCTCGCACACGACCATCCTTCGCTGGGTCCAGCGCTACACGCCTGAATTCGACAAGCGCTGGGGCGCTTCGCTGTCCGGCCAGGAGCCTCGTGGCGCGTCGACGAAACCTATGTGAGGATCCGCGGCCAGTGGGCTTATCTCTACCGGGCAGTTGACGCTGTAGGCCAGACTGTCGACTTCCGGCTCAGCACGAGACGCAATGTCGCCGCGGCCAAGGCATTCTTTCGCAAGGCTGTTCGCTCGCAGGGATATTCGCCCGACGTGATTACGCTGGACGGCCACGCTGCTTCTCACCGGGCCGTCCGAGAACTCCAGCAGCAAGGCCAACTTGACGGGTCTACAAGACTTCGCTCATCAAAATACCTGAACAATTTGATCGAGCAGGACCATCGCAACGTGAAGTCGAGGCTGGGCCCGATGCTGGGACTAAAGAAGTTCAGTTCGGCCGCCATCGCAATTCGTAGCGTCGAGCTCATGCATCGCATTCGCAAAGGCCAGTTCGATTTGCGTGATTTGACTGCTCAAGGGCAAACTCCGTCTGAAATCTGGGCCGCTGTCCTCGCTGTCTGAGCTACCAGGATCGTGCCGCCATCAGCTTGTCGCTCATCCGGGATTTGCACCAGAACCGTACAACATGCGGCACCCTACGCGACGCTGGGATTGATGAATGGGCTCAAGCCTGCCTTCCTCGCCAAACAGCTCGGCCACAGTCTCCAGGTCTTCTTTCAGGTTTACGCGAAATGGATCAGCAGTAGCGATGACCGGGCTGAAGTGGCAAAACTTGACGATGCAATTCGGCAAAAAACCCAACTTAAACCCAAGCTCAGCGCTAGAAGCGATGCCGACCAGGCGGATTCCTGAACAAAAACAAAAAAGCCCTTGATATTCAAGGGCTTGAGTATTCTGGCGGAGAGAGGGGGATTCGAACCCCCGATAGGCTATGAACCTATACACGCTTTCCAGGCGTGCGACTTAAACCACTCATCCATCTCTCCTGATGGGTTCACGGACCGCTTGTCCGCGAAGCCGCCTATTATAACAAGGATTCTCGGCAGTACAAGAGTGTCATGCTGGCGGCATCGTTTCCGCCCGCCGCCGCCAAGGGCGCAGCACGTGGCGGACCGGGTTCACGGGGGTGCCCACCTCCTCCGCACCGATCAGCCCACGCCGCTTCAGGTGGCGCAGCGCCACCTGCACCGCCGACTTCGACAGCCCCGTCTTCACGGCGATCGTCTGCAGGCTCGCCGGGACCCGGTCGCGGCCCAGCGCCTGGGCGCTGTGCAGCAGATACAGGTAGACGACGAAGGCGGCCGGGCGGCGGTCGTGGCCGACCAGGTCGGGCATCAGCACGTCGAACACGTAGGCGTCCAGCGCGGAGGATCGGGTAGTCATCGATACTATGGTTTTTAAAAGCACGTCGAGCGCCATACTGCCACGATAATGGCGGGCACCACAACGACATCAACTATCCCATGATCACGCAACTGAAATTCGTCGGCATCCCCGTCGCCGACCAGGACCGCGCCCTCGCCTTCTATACCGACAAACTCGGCTTCGACATCGCCACCGACCAGCCGATGGGCCCCGGCACGCGCTGGATCGAGCTGCGGATCGCCCGCTCGGCCACGCGCGTCGTGCTGTTCACGCCGGATGGCCAGGAAGACCGCATCGGCACGTTCTTCAATGGCGCCTTCGCCTGCGACAACGTGGAGGCGACCTATCGCCAGCTCAGCGCGCGCGGCGTCGAGTTCATCGAGCCGCCGACCAGCCAGCCCTGGGGTTCGTTCGCCAAGTTCCGCGACCCGGACGGCAACACGTTCGTGCTGTCGTCGTCCTGATTGTTGCGTTATCACAAAGGTTAAGTTTTCGTTGGCAAAAGTCACGGCGATAGTGATATTGTTGCCATGATAAAACTTTTTCAACACCCCCGTGAAACGCAAAGCCCTCTACCTCGTCATCTTCGCCGTCGCCGCGACGGGTGCCGCAAGCGGCACCTGGCTCGCCAACCGCAAGCCGGCAACCCAGGCGCAACAGCCGCAAGGACAACCCAAGGAAGCCGCCGCCATCGCCGCCGACTTCCAGCAGGTGCTGGCCGCCTATCGCAAGATGGTCGTGCTGACGCAGGACGAAGCGGGCCTCTCGAAAGCCGGACAGGAAGAGGTCAACCGCGTCGGGCAGCAGCTGTTCCACGAGAACCAGGAGCGCATCGCGAAGGTCGACGACGCGTTGGCAAGCCTCGTCGGGTCGCAGAATCCGCGCCGCTTCGAGGCGATCGGCAGCCTGCTCGATTACGTCGAGTCGAACGAGGGCCTGTACGATGCGGACCGCCTTGCGTTCCGCGAGCTGATGCAGTCGCTGCTCGATCGCGTGGCGAAGGATTCGTCGCTGCCGGCGATCAAGCTGCATAAACGCATCTCGGAAGACCTCGACGCGCTGGCCGAGATCGAGCGCAATTACGAGAAGGAGATCCGCGCCGTGTTCGGGCGCTTCGAGTCGCGCTCCATCGTGCTCAAGCGCGAGAAGTGGGACAGCTACGTCGCCTACCTCAAGACGATTTACCAGCGCGACCGGATCCTCAAGGACTATGGCGTCGTGCTGCCGTACCCGGCCAAGCCCGAGCCGCCGGAACAAGATAAAGACCAGGCGGCGCAAAAGGAAGAGGACGAGATCTTCGGCAAGGGCCTGCCGAAGAAGACGATCGTGCTGACCTTCGACGACGGTCCGCACCGCCGCTACAGCGAGGAGATCGCCGCGATCCTGAAGCAGTACGATGCGCCGGCCGTGTTCTTCAGCGTCGGGCGCAACCTCGGCACGCTCGATGCGCACGGCGCCGCGCGCCTCAACGCGGGCGCGGAAGTCAGCCGCAAGCTGAAGGCCGCGGGCTATGTGCTGGCCAATCACAGCTTCACGCATGCGCAGCTGTCGAAGGAAAGCGGGGACGCCCTGAAAGCCGAGATCTTCGATACGGACACGCTGCTGAAAGCCGTCGATCCGCAACGATCGAGCCTATTCCGCTTTCCCTACGGCGCGCGCAACAAGGAGGGCATGCACCTGCTGGCCGATGCGCACCTGAAGTCGGTCATGTGGAACATCGATTCGCTCGACTGGGCCGACCCGGTGCCCTCCTCCATCGCCGACCGCGTGTTGCGCGCGGTCGACAAGGAAGGCCGCGGCATCATCCTGTTCCACGACATCCACGAGCGCACCGTGAAGGCGCTGCCCGCGATCCTCGACCGTCTCGTCGCCGAAGGCTACCAGTTCGCCGGCTGGGACGGCGCGGCCTTCCGCGTGGCCGGCGGCGCGCGTGCCGCGCCGGCGCCCGTCGCGCGCGCGGCCGCGACGGGGTATGCCAGCTCGTGGGCGATCGTCGTCGGCGTCGACGGCTATCCGAAATGGCCGCACCTGCAGTACGCCGTGCGCGATGCGGAAGGCGTCGGTCAGACGCTCGTGCAGAAGTTCGGCTTCGCGCCCGACCACGTGATCACGCTGAAGAACGAACAGGCCACGCGCCGCGGCATCCTCGCCGCGTTTCACGACCTCGCCGGCCACGGCGGAAACAGTGGACAAAGCGGCGGGCTGCAATCCAACGACCGCGTGTTCGTGTTCTTCGCGGGCCACGGCGCGACGCGCAAGCTGAGTTCCGGCCGCGATCTCGGCTACATCGTGCCGTACGATGCCGATCCGGAGAACCTGGCCAGCGACGCCATCCCGATGACGGAAATCCAGAACATCGCCGAGAGCCTGCCGGCGAAGCACGTGCTGTTCGTGATGGACGCCTGCTACAGCGGCCTCGGTCTGACGCGCGGCGGCGCCAACGCGGCCTTTTTGCGCGATAACGCCAAACGCCTCGGCCGCCAGATGCTGACGGCGGGCGGCACGGACCAGATGGTGTCGGACGGCGGTCCGAACGGCCACTCCGTGTTCACATGGACGCTGCTGCAGGGGCTCGGCGGCAAGGCCGACCTGAACGGCGACGGCCTGATCACCGCGACGGAACTGGCGGCGTACGTGGCGCCGGCGGTGGCCAGCGTGTCGCAGCAGACGCCGGCCTTCGGCAGCCTGCCGGGTTCCGAAGGCGGCGACTTCGTGTTCGAACTGCCCGAGGAAAGCGAGTTCCTGAACACGAACACGGCGCAGTTGTCGAACGATGCCATCGCCCTCAACACCAAGCTGGACGCGAAGGCGTCGGCGCCGTCCGCGCCTGTCGTCGTGAAGGACCTGCAAGGCGGCGAACAGACGATCAAGGCGCCCGCCGCGGTGCCGGTGTCGAGCCGTCAGCAGGCGCAGCGCGCCAACGATCATGGCCTGCAGCTGTACAAGGAAAAGCAGTACGCGCAGGCCGAGGCGCAGTTCACGGAAGCGCTGAAACTGCGGCCGAACTTCGCGCTGGCGGCCAACAATCTCGGCTTCGTCTTCTACAAGCAGGACAAGTTCGCGGAAGCCGCGCGCTGGTTCGAGAACGCGATCAAGATGGACCCGTCGCGCGCGATCGCGTACATGAACCTGGGCGACGCGTACGCGCGCGCGGGTGACGGCGACAAGGCGAAGACGGCGTACAAGACCTATCTCGAGCTGGCGCCGAACGGGTCGGGCGCGGGGTATGCGCGCGGGCAGATCGAGAAATTATAAAAAACGCCGTCGTTCCCGCGCAGGCGGGAACAGCCCCGCAGGGCTGTTCCCCCCATGCTGAACAAATTCTGTGGCTCAGTATGGATTCCCGCCTGCGCGGGAATGACGTTTTAAGGTTGCGGGCCAGCCTCGTACGCTCCCAGCCTCCGCTGCTCATCGGCGCTGAACATGCGATTGCGCAGCGCCGCCACCGCCGCCTCGTCGCGCAGGCCGCGGCGCTGCGCGAGGTAGGCATCGATCCGCCGCTTCCAATCGGCCTCCGCGCGATCCACCTCGGCCAGCCGCCCGGCCGCATCGGCACCGAACGCCTCGGCGCGCAGGCGATAGACGTCGTCCTCGCCGGCGCCGCTTGCGCGCAGACGCTCCGCTTCCTCCTGCAGGCGCACGATTTTCAAAGGCGCCTCGCGCGCGGCCCGCACGTCGGCCGGCAGACCCGCATCCAGCGCGGCCAGGCGCTGCTGCTTCTGTTGCGCCGTCAGCGTGCGGTCTGCGCGGATCTCCATGCGCGCGAGGGCGTCGGCATTGGCGGCGTCCTCGCGGCCGAAGATGGCGGCGATCTCGCGCTGGCTGAAGTACTGCGCGCGCAATCCGCGCAATGCCGCCAGGCGCCGTTTCAGCGCGGCGGCGTCCGGACCGGACAATCTCGCATCGGTTTCCAGCGCCGCCATCGCCTGCCGGTACGCGATGTAGCGCGCCAGCACGCGCTTGGCCGCGGCGGCGGCGGCGGGCCTCAGGGTACGGTCGAGTTCACGCTCGATTTCGATCCGCACGGCATCCGGAGATTTCTCGCCCACGGTGCTGAGGTAGTAATCGAACAGCTCGATCAGCTGGGCGTCGGCGACGATGCGGTCGTCCTGCGCCACGTGCACGGCGCCGTCCGGCCGCGTGCCCTGCAGCGACGGTGCGAACGGCTGCGCGGCCGGCGCCACGGTCACGATCTGCGCGGCAGGCGCCGGCGGCGTGGACCGCCCTGCCAGCGCGGCCAGCCACACCGTGCCGGCCGCACCCAGCGCGATGACGATGGTCGGGTTCCGGCTCACAGGCCCATCTCGCGCAGGCGGTTGGCGTGCTGGCGGTACAGCGTGACGGGGTTGGTCTCGAACAGGTTGACGAGGCCCGCGACCTGGTTCACTTCGTCCAGGTGGTTCATGCCGTAGTCGTCGCGGATGACGCGTCCGAGGTGGCTGGAGCAGCTGCCGACGAGGCCATCGTTTTTCTCGCCGCCGAACGCCAGCGACAGGAGGCTGAGCGGGCCGTCGAGCGGGTCGATCAGGTTGGTGAACGGCTGCGCGCCGCTCCACGAAAAGTAGTAGACGCCGCGGGCCTGGTACGCGCCTTCGCCGCAGGCGGTGACGGGCACGCCCTCGGGATGCGCGGCGTTGAATTTGGCGGCGCCGGCCGTCGTCATCGAATCGAGTGCCGCCGTCGACATCTGGGCGCTGCTGTCGCCGGACAGGAACGCGATGGTGCCGGCGACGCCGTTCACGATCGCCCCCAGCACGGCCTCCGACACCGTTCCCGGCGCGACCGTGCCGCGGATGACGTCCGCCACCTGCGAGCCCTTGTTCACGCCGCCGACGCTCGTCACGGAGGCGACCAGGTCGGGCGCCACCGACGCGACGTAGCGCACCGTCGGCCCTCCGTGGCTATGGCCGATCAGGTTGACCTTGCCGGCGCCGGTCGCGGCCAGCACTTGCTTGACGTAGGTGAGCAGCTGTTCGCCGCGCACTTCCGTGCTGTTGGCGGCGCTCACCTGGGCGACGTAGACCTGGGCGCCGTCGCGGCGCAGCGCGTCGGAGATGCCGAACCAGTAATCATAGGGGCCGATGCTGTCCCAGCCGAGGAAGCCGTGCACGAGCACGATCGGATATCGGGTCTGGGTATAGCCGGCGGCGGATGCGGACAGCGGCAGGAACGACAGCGCGAACAAGAGCGCGGCCAGCCATTTGGCATAGCGTTTCATCGGTTGGTCTCCTTTGTGGTCGATACGGATGAGCCAGAGTACGTACAAGAGGAAACCGCAACAAGGCATGCACGGCCGCGCGGGACGTCGTGGCTTGCCGAATCAGGCGAATGTCCCAATAATCCATGCATCACATGAGGAGAAAACGACACCATGGACATGAAACGCATCAACGCGGGCAAGCTGCGCGCCATCGGTTACGACGCGCGCGAGCGCATCCTGCGCGTGGAATTCGACGACGGCAGCGCGATCGACTACTCGGGTGTCGGCAGCGAAGTCTGGCGGCGGTTCTCGACGTCGGGCGCCGCCTGGAGCTTTTATCGCGACAATATCGAGGAAGAGTTTGCGGGCACGCGCGGGCGGGCGGCGGTGGCCAGCAAACGGGCGGAGCTGGATGCGTTGTTCAAGCAACCCGGCGAGGAATAAAAACGGAATAAAAAAACGCCGCCCCGGTCTCCCGGCGCGGCGTCAACTCTGCTGTGATCAGTGTAACCGATCAGAGGCCCGAACGGTCAGGCAGATTCCTTCAATTGTTCCAGGATGGCCGGATTTTCCAGGGTCGAGATATCCTGGGTGATGGTCTCGCCCTTGGCCAGCACGCGCAGCAGGCGGCGCATGATCTTGCCGGAGCGCGTCTTCGGCAGGTTGTCGCCGAAGCGGATCTCCTTCGGCTTGGCGATCGGCCCGATCTCCTTGCCGACCCAGTTGCGCAGCTCGGCCGCCAGTTTCTTCGCTTCCTCGCCGGTCGGACGCGCCTGTTTCAGCACGACGAACGCGCAGATCGCCTCGCCGGTCGTCTCGTCCGGCTTGCCGACCACGGCGGCTTCCGCCACGATCGGGTGCCCCACGAGCGCGGACTCGATTTCCATCGTGCCCATGCGGTGGCCCGACACGTTCAGCACGTCGTCGATGCGGCCCGTGATCGTGAAGTAACCCGTGTCCTTGTTGCGGATCGCGCCGTCGCCGGCCAGGTAGTATTTGCCGCCCAGCTCATCCGGGTAATAGGCGCTGCGGAAACGGTCCGGGTTGTTCCAGATGGTGCGGATCATCGACGGCCACGGACGCTTCACCACGAGGATGCCGCCCTGCCCGTTCGGCACGTCGTGCCCGGCCTCGTCGACGATGGCGGCCATGATGCCCGGCAGCGGCAACGTGCAGGACCCCGGCACCATCGGCGTCGCGCCCGGCAGCGGCGTGATCATGTGGCCGCCCGTCTCCGTCTGCCAGAAGGTGTCCACGACGGGGCAGCGCTCGCCGCCGATCTGCGTGTAGTACCACATCCACGCTTCCGGGTTGATCGGCTCACCGACGGTGCCCAGCAGGCGCAGGCTGGACAGGTCGTAGTTCTTCGGATGCACCTTCTCGTCCGTGTTCGACGCCTTGATCAGCGAACGGATCGCGGTCGGCGCCGTGTAGAAGATGCTGACCTTGTGCTTGGCGATGGTCTCCCAGAAGCGGCCCGCGTTCGGGAACGTCGGCACGCCTTCGAACACGATCTGCGTGGCGCCGACGGCCGTCGGGCCGTAGCAGATGTAGGTGTGGCCCGTGACCCAGCCGATGTCGGCGGTGCACCAGTAGACGTCGTCCGGCTTGATGTCGAAGGTCCACTTCATCGTCAGCGCGGCCCACAGCAGGTAGCCGCCGGTCGAGTGCTGGACGCCCTTCGGCGTGCCCGTCGAGCCGGACGTGTAGAGGACGAACAGCGGGTGCTCGGCGTCGACCCACTCCGGCTCGCACTGCGCGCTCTGGCCGTCGACGAGGTCGTGCAGCCACAGATCGCGGCCTTCCTGGAAGTTGATGCTGCCGCCGGTGCGCCGGTAGACGATGACGTCGCGGATCGTATCGCAGCCGCCCAGCGCCAGCGCCTCGTCGACGATGGCTTTCAGCGGCAGCGCCTTGCCGCCGCGCAGTTGCTCGTCGGCCGTGATGACGGCGACCGCGCCCGCGTCGATGATGCGCTCCTGCAGCGACTTCGCCGAGAAGCCGCCGAACACGACGGAGTGCGTCGCGCCAATGCGCGCGCAGGCCTGCATGGCGGCCACGCCTTCGATCGACATCGACATGTAGATGATGACGCGGTCGCCCTTCTTGATGCCGCGGCTCTTGAGGCCGTTGGCGAACTTGCAGACGCGCTCGTGCAGTTCGCGGTAGGTGGCGCGCGTGACCTTGCCGTCGTCGGCTTCGAAGATGATCGCGGTCTTGTCACCGTTGCCGTTCTCGATGTTGCGGTCGAGGCAGTTGTACGACGCGTTCAGCTGGCCGTCCGCGAACCACTTATAAAACGGCGCATCCGATTCGTCGAGGGTTTGCGTGAAAGGCTTGTGCCAGGCAATGTTCTCGCGCGCCAGGCGGGCCCAGAAGCCTTCGTAGTCGCTGGCGGCTTCGTCGCACAGCTTCCGGTACGCATCCATGCCGGAGATGGCGGCATTCGCTGCGAATTGCGGGGACGGCTGGAACACACGATGTTCCTGCAAGCCCTGCTGCTGATTGGTCTCGTTCTCGGCCATGCTAGTCTCCATAGTAGTAATGTTCTGCCGCATACCTTAGGCGCCCTCGCTTACTGAGCCCTTACAGTCTCCCATACCATTCTACCAACGTTCGGCGCGCGACGAAGGCCGCGCCAGCAATGCGCGGCGGGTGTAGAATGTTGAGCTGTCTTGACCGCAGCCGCTTTGGAAAGCCCGCTTAGATGCTCGATTCGCAACCCTCGTCCGGCGCAAAAAAACGCAGCGCCCTCGCCAGTTTCATGTTCGCCAGCCGCTGGCTGCAACTGCCGCTTTATCTGGGACTGATCCTTGCGCAGTGCGTTTACGTGTTCCATTTCTGGGTCGAACTCAAGGACCTCGTGCTCGCCGCGCTCGGCAACGAAGACGCGCTGCACCACGTATTCCAGGCCGTGGCCGTGCCGGGCGCGCCGCTGCCTGACAAGCTGAACGAAACGACGATCATGCTCGTCGTGCTGGGCCTGATCGACGTCGTCATGATCTCGAACCTGCTGATCATGGTGATCGTCGGCGGCTACGAGACGTTCGTGTCGCGCATGTACCTGGAAGACCATCCCGACCAGCCCGAATGGCTGTCGCACGTGAACGCGTCCGTGCTGAAGACCAAGCTGGCGATGGCCATCATCGGCATCTCGTCGATCCATCTGCTCAAGACGTTCATCAACGCCAAATCCTACGATGCGCAGACGATCATCGCGCAGACCTGCATCCACTTCGTGTTCCTGCTGTCGGCGATGGCGATCGCCTACACCGACCGGATCATGATGAGCACCCAGAGTGACAACAAGCACCACTGATACCACGTAATCCAAGACCCCACCGCGAGAACCACATGACTGTCATTAAACAGGAAGACCTGATCGAATCGGTCGCCGCCGCCCTCCAGTACATCAGCTACTACCACCCCGCCGACTACATCCAGCACCTGGCACGCGCCTACGAGGCCGAGCAAAGCCCGGCCGCCAAGGACGCCATCGCGCAGATCCTGACCAACTCGCGCATGTGCGCGGAAGGCAAGCGCCCGATCTGCCAGGACACCGGCATCGTCAACGTGTTCCTGAAGGTCGGCATGAACGTGCGCTTCGAAGGCTTCGGCAGCGGCTCGATCACCGACGCCGTCAACGAAGGCGTGCGCCGCGCGTACAACTTCGCGGACAACAAGCTGCGCGCCTCGATCGTCGCCGACCCGCACTTCGAGCGCAAGAACACCAAGGACAACACCCCGGCCGTCGTCCACATGGAACTGGTCCCGGGCGACACGGTCGACGTGAAGGTCGCCGCGAAAGGCGGCGGCTCGGAGAACAAGACCAAGTTCGTCATGCTGAACCCGTCCGACTCGCTGGTCGACTGGGTGCTCAAGACCGTCCCGCTGATGGGCGCCGGCTGGTGCCCGCCGGGCATGCTGGGCATCGGCATCGGCGGCTCCGCCGAGAAGGCCATGCTGATGGCCAAGGAGTCGTTGATGGAAGACATCGACATGTACGAACTCAAAGCACGCGGCCCGCAAAACAAGCTGGAAGAACTGCGCATCGAACTGTGCGACAAGATCAACGCGCTGGGCATCGGCGCGCAGGGCCTGGGCGGCCTGACGACCGTGCTGGACGTGAAGATCAACATGTACCCGACGCACGCGGCAAGCAAGCCGGTCGCGATGATCCCGAACTGCGCGGCCACCCGCCACGCGCACTTCGTGCTGGACGGCTCGGGCCCGGCGTACATCGAACCGCCGGCGCTGTCGACCTGGCCGGACGTGAACTGGACCCCGGACACGCAGAAGAGCAAGAGCGTCAACCTCGACACGCTGACGAAGGAAGAAGTCGCATCGTGGCAGCCGGGCCAGACCCTGCTCCTGAACGGCAAGATGCTGACCGGCCGCGACGCGGCGCACAAGCGCATCCAGGACATGCTGGCCAAAGGCGAGCAACTGCCGGTGGACTTCACGAACCGCGTGATCTACTACGTCGGCCCGGTCGATCCGGTGCGCGACGAAGTCGTGGGCCCGGCCGGCCCGACGACGGCGACCCGCATGGACAAGTTCACCGACATGATGCTCGAGAAGACGGGCCTGATCGCGATGATCGGTAAAGCGGAACGCGGCCCGGCCGCCATCGAGGCGATCAAGAACCACAAGTCGGCGTACCTGATGGCCGTCGGCGGTTCGGCCTACCTCGTGTCGAAGGCGATCAAGTCGGCGAAGGTCGTCGGCTTCGAAGACCTGGGCATGGAAGCGATCTACGAGTTCGAAGTCAAGGACATGCCGGTGACGGTGGCCGTCGATGCGACGGGTACCTCGGTGCACCAGACCGGCCCGAAGGAATGGGCTGCGAAGATCGAGTCGCTGAAGGGCATTCCAGTCGCGACGGTGTAACGCCGTTTGAAATTGGGCCCCTGCCTGCGCAGGGGCGACGTTCGAAGGTTGCCGCATCAATCGCACGTCGTTCCCGGACCGGCCGTCCGCCTCGGCGGGAACCCGATTTCGCCCCGCATACCGCAACCTCCCCTGCTGGGTTACCATCTTCCCATGAACACCCACGAACACCGCGAAGACGCCCCCGTCGGCATCTTCGATTCCGGCCTCGGCGGCCTCT
This sequence comes from Massilia putida, assembly GCF_001941825.1. Classification (NCBI taxonomy): domain Bacteria; kingdom Pseudomonadati; phylum Pseudomonadota; class Betaproteobacteria; order Burkholderiales; family Oxalobacteraceae; genus Massilia; species Massilia putida. The sequence continues at coordinate 5,453,477 of NZ_CP019038.1, read as the reverse complement.
CGATCCTGCGCCACGTCCGCGCGCAACTCCCGCACGAGCACCTCGTCTACGTGGCCGACACCGGCTTCGCCCCGTACGGCGACAAGCCCGAACACGTCGTCGCCGAACGCTCGCTGGCCGTCGCCCGCTTCCTCGTCGAACGGGGCGCGAAGGCCATCGTCGTGGCCTGCAACACGGCGACCATCTCCGCCGTGAAGCTGATGCGCGAGAGTTTTCCGGACATGCCCATCGTCGGCGTGGAACCGGGCCTGAAGCCGGCCGCCGCCGCGACGCGCAGCGGTAAGGTGGGCGTGCTGGCCACGGAACGCACGCTGGCCGGCGCCAAGTTCCTGCAACTGCGCGACCAGATCACGCAAGCGACGGGCGCGCGATTCCTGCTGCAACCGTGCCGCGGCCTCGTCGACAAGATCGAACTGGGCGACACGGAAGGCACGCTGCAACTGCTGCACCGCTACGTGACGCCGCTGCTCGACGAAGGTGCCGACACGCTCGTCCTGGGCTGCACGCACTACCCGCTGGTGCAGGCCGCGATCGAGGACGTGATCGCGTCCACGGGCGAGCGCGACATCGCGCTCGTCGACACGGGCGAAGCGGTGGCACGCCAGCTCGTGCGCCTGCTCGATGCGGGACGGCTGCTGCGTGCCGCGCGCGCCGATGCGCCCGCGCAGCTGGAGGCGTACACGAGCGCCAGCGCGACGGCCCTGTCGGCCGCGTTCAACAGCCTGATCGGCATCGACCCGCCGGTGCACGAGGCCACGTTCGGGTCGGCGTAGGGCCGGCCTGCACCGCTGGGTCAATTCGATTTGCCAGATTGCGAATGACCCTATATAATCTCGTTCTGTCTCGGCAACAACGAGACGCAAAGTAGGACAGTGGTGGCTGTAGCTCAGTTGGTAGAGTCCAGGATTGTGATTCCTGTTGTCGTGGGTTCGAGTCCCATCAGCCACCCCAAAGAATTCGCAGTAAAAACAACGGGTTGCAAGCGTCATCGCTGCAACCCGTTTTGTTTTTGGAATCGCTGCCTCGCCTGAGCGCTCAGTAGTGATAGCGGCACGAGAGAACGACCAGTTCCTCATCGAGGATCAAGTAGACGAGGCGATTCGTCTCATCGATACGCCGCGACCAGCCCCCGGACAGGCTGTGCTTCAACGCTCCGGCTTGACTATTCCCGCAAAAGATCTCTCTGCGCATCCTTGATCAAGTCATGGATGCGCTTAAGGTTTTTTCGATCCTGCGTCCGCCGATAAATGTAGCTGTTCCAGGCCTCATCCGTGAAGTTCAGGTTTCGCATCTTTCTGCTCCCCTGCTTCAGCTGCTTCAGGAGGTTCGACGATTTCCCGAAGCTGTGCCTGCCCGGAACGTGCCTGGGCGATCGATTTTGCAAGATGAGCCGCGTTCGCCGGTAACCCAACCGTACGCCGACTTTTTCGTGTGCCCTAAAATACATCCCGAAAATGTAATTACGTCAATCATATTTGAGCAAATGAATTAATTGCCGTATACTTGACCCCGGTACACACCAAAAAAAACGAGCGGCAGGCATTGCGTTGACCTGGCCGCCGTGCGGCTCCGCCGTATCGCGGATGCGCCCCGCAGCATCCACTCTCTTTCAACGGGTCCAGACGTCGGCCGGCACGGCCGCGCTGCGACCGCCCGCCTCCGCGCCCCGGGACGGATCTGCCATCCACGCCCGCCGCGCCGAGGTCTCTTCCGAGGGCCGATCACTTATGACCCCAACACCGCCATCGCACCGCCGGCGCTTTGACAGGATCCTGCTCGCGGGCGCCTGCGTGCTGTGCGCCTTGCTTGCACCGCCGTCGCGGGCCGCCAAGCGCAAGCCGGCAGAACCCAAGACACCCTCTATCGCCGACTTCACGCAACTGACCGGCTCCCGTCCCGGCGACTGCGCGGCTCCGTTCAACGAAGCATTGTCGGGCATGGGCGAACCGACCATGCGCCGCTGCGCCTGGAGCCAGCATGTGGAAATGCTGTACTGGCACGGCATCCCGGCGCCGGCGGCCACCTGTCTGCCGCCGGCCGCCATCGCGTGGCACCGCCTCACGCAGGCAATCCATGCGGACGCGCCGCCGTGGAACAGCGCGTGGACCGGACGCACCGTGTCCACCAATGCGGCCGATGCCCGGCAGGTAGCCGCCATCTGGCGCGGCGACGACGGCCAGTGGTCCGCGGCGCTGTGGCGCTGGCAGCCGTCGGAGAAGCCCGCAACGCGCGACTGGCAGACCGTCCACTGGAACGATGTGACCAAGGCGGCGCACGCCATCGATGCGGGCAATCCGCTGCCGGTGGCCTCGAAGCTGTATGTCGCGTGGCACGATGCGTCGCAGGGCAAGCCGCGCGTGCTCGACGGCGATACGTGGCGCTGGGTGTCCGAGAAGACCTGCCTGCGCCTGGAGACCTCGGGCACCGGCCAGACGCGCATCCATCTGCCCTATTCGCGCGACGATGCGCGGCTCGAGCAGCGCAGCGGCATGCAGGTGCAGCTGGCGCGCCGCTTCCCGGACGCCGAATGGCTGCAGCCCTTCACCCTGCTCGATCCGGCCCGACCCGGCGCGCGCACGGGTGCCAAATTCATCGCCGTCTGGAAGGAAGGCCGCAGTGTCAACGGACAGTTGTGGATTCCGCTGCGCGACGATGCGGGCATCGTGCGTGCCCGCATCGTCAGCGATCTCGCGCCGGCATCTGGCGACCGCCAAAAAGACCTGGCGAAACAACGCGCGGACGTGATCGAGCGCGAGCTGACCGCGCTGGCCCATGCGTGGGAGGTGCGCCATGAATGACGAACTGTCCACGCCCCTCTGGTTGCTGTCGCCGCTGGCCGTGCTGGGCGCCGGCCTGATGCTCGCGCTCGTGATCGGCCTGACCTTGCAGCGCTGCCGCATCCCCAAACTGTACGGCGCCGTGATCGCGGGCCTGCTGCTCGGCGCGACCGGGGGCGGCTTCATCGACAGCGCCCTGCTGACCCAGTTCCAGGAACTGCTCAACGGCGCCGCCGCGCTCGTGCTGTTCGAGGTCGGCCGCAAGATGGACTTGGCGTGGCTGCTGCGCAGCGGACGCCAGGGCGCGAGCCTGCTGCTGGCCACGCTGCTGCGCGGCGCGGCCGCCGCCGTGACCCTGGGCCTGCTCGGCCTGCCGTGGGGCGCCGCGATCTTCATCGGCTCGATCCTCATCGCCGTCAATCCCGTCATCCACAGTTCGATGGTGGCGGACGAAAACGCCAGCGGCACGAGCACCTTCGCCACGTCGAATATGGTCGGCCTCTCCAACCTCGTCGCGCTGCTGGCGCTCGGAGTCACGCTCGCGTGGACGCGCAGCCACGGCCCGGATGCCGGCGGCGATTTCGCGACGGAGCTGATGCGCCAGGGCGGCAAGCTCGTGGTGGGTGCCTTGATCGCCGTTTTGTCGTACGGCGTGTACGCGCTCGCGACCCGGTTGTGCAAGGTGCCGGCGACGCTGCGGCCCGGCATGCTGCTGGCCGCCCTGCTGATCGACCTGGGCCTGTGCTCGGTGATGTCGGCCAGCGCCCTGCTCTCGCTGCTGCTGATGGGCGTCCTGCTGCGCAATGTCGAGAAGCGCGACAACGTGTTCCAGGCGCAGTTGAAGACGGCGCAGGACATCGGCTACGTGCTGCTGTTCCTGATGTCGGCCGCGCTCGTCGACCTGCAGCGGCTGCTGCACGGCTGGGCCATCCTGGCGGCCGTGACGGTATTCGCGGTCCGTCTCGCGGCGACCCGCCTGGCCTTGTGGCCGGGCACGGCCTGGGACATGCGCAAGCAGCACGCGATGGCCTTGTCGATGTGCTCCCTGGTGAGCTACGGCGGTCTCGTCGTCGACAACAGCCTGAATGCCTACACGGGGCTCGACCCGGCGTCCACCGCGGTCATGGGGGCGCTGCTCGCCCTGAACGTCTTGCTGGCGCCGGGCCTGACCTGGATCGGCCTGCACCTGGCAGGCGAAACCTATCGAGGAGGTTCGCAATGAGCGAATTGATGAACGACGCAGCACTGGGCAAACTGAAACAGGACGCGCAGGCGCAAGCCGTGAGCGGCCAGGGTCCGGCCCACCTGCCCGACTTCAAGGCGTCGACGATCGGCACGATGGGCATCGAACTGGAATTGATGGTGCTCGACCGCCTCACGTTCGACCTGTTCCCGGCCGCGCCGGACATCCTGCGCCTGCTGGACAAGCACGACAAGCCCTGGGTGCACACGCCGGAAATCACGACGTCGATGCTGGAAGTGGCGACCGCGATCCTGACATCGTTCGACGAGGCGGCCGAGCAGCTGGAGCATATCCGCACGACGGTGCAGCGCGCCGCGTTCGAGGTCGGCGCGTCGATCGCCGGCGGCGGCGCCCACCCGTTCCAGAAGTGGAACGAGCAGCGCATCTACCCCAAGGAGCGCTATTTCGCCTCCGAACGAAAATTCGGCTATCTGGCTAAACTGTTTACCGTGTTTGGCATGCACGTGCACATCGGCGCCGGCACGCCGGACGAGGCGATGCGCCTGTGCGCCTGGCTCACGCAGCGCGCGCCGCTGTTCATCGCGCTGTCCGCCAATTCGCCGTGCTGGCAAGGCGAAGTCTCGGGCTTCTGCAGCTCGCGCAGCAACGTCGTGGGCGCGTTCCCGATGAGCGGCATCCTGCCGTACGAGCTCCGCACCTGGAACGACTTCCGCACCCACTTCGCCGAACTGGCCGGCCACGGCATCGTCAACAGCATCAAGGATTTTTATTGGGACGTGCGGCCGAAGCCGGAATACGGGACGATCGAACTGCGCGTGCTGGATACGCCGCTGAAGCCCGTCTACGCGGCCGCGCTGGCGTGCTACGCGCGCGAGTTGTGCCTGGAATGGGCCGACCAGCCGGGACGCTGGCCGGGAAGCGCCAGCCGCGAACTGTACATCTGGAACCGCTTCAATGCGGCACGCGACGGCGTGGAGGCAAGCTGGATCGATCCGGAAACGGGCGTCTCGCTGCCGGCCGCGGACGCGATCCGCGCCGACCTGGAACGCCTGCGGCGCCGCTCGCGGGACCCGGGCTTCGGCAAGGCGTGCGAGGTGATCGACCACCTCATGAAGGATGGCGGACAGGCGCGCTGGCTGCGCGCCCATCTCGACGCCGGCGGCGGCATGAACGACCTGGCGCGGATGGCCAGCGAACTGTTCGAAGACGGCGCGCCGCTGGGCTAGATCACGAACGGTGCGCACACCGCCGACCGGAAACGAAAAGGGCGCCCCCGCGGGGACGCCCTTTTCAAGCTTGTGGATGCCGCAATGCCGCCGGTCTCGTGCGCACCCGGCAAAGATGCCGGGGACGCAAAGCCTCACCTGGGGCGCCGAGCCGGCAGGCCGGCATCCTCAGCCGATCAGTCCAGCTTCCAGGAGTAATCGACCTTGGTCCAGGTCTGGGCCGGCGCGCCATCCTTGGTGCCCGGCTTGAACTTGCAGGCCGACAGGCCTTTCAGCGCGGCCTTGTCCAGGCCTTTGAAGCCGCTCGATTTTTCCAGCTTCGAATCGGCCACCGAACCGTCGGCGCTGACGAGGAAGGACATCGAGGTGACGCCCTGCTCTTCGTTCATCAGCGACGCTTTCGGATATTCGACCTTGCACTTGGACGGATCGAACGATGCCGGCGTTTCACCTGCGAAAGCCGAACCAGCACCACCTGCGACCAGCAGAGCCATCAGGCTCACAGCAAATTTCTTATTGGACATTTTTATTACCCCCGAAAAACAAAGTTTTTTTTGATGCCGGTGCGGTCACCAGCGCTGGACGAGCCGTCCTGGCTCAGAATTCTTCCCAATCGTCGCTGGCGGCTGCCGCTGCGACTTTCTTCGCCGTCGATGCCGGGGCATCGGCCCCACGTTCTTCCTGGACCGGCGCCTTGGCTTTTGCCGGACGCGGTGCCGGTTTCTTCAGCTGCGGCTTGGCTTGGGAGACGACCACGGCGCGGCTGGCAACGGCGGCCGGGGCCGGTGCGTCCGCGACCGCCGGCTCCTCGCCTTCGGCCAGCTTGAAGATGCTGACGACGCGCTGCAGTTCCGCGGCCTGATCCTGCAGGCTCTGGAAGGCGGCGGCCGCTTCTTCGACCAGCGCGGCGTTCTGCTGGGTCATGCCGTCCATCTCGATGATCGACAGGTTGACCTGTTCGATACCGGCGCTCTGTTCGGCGCTGGCGCTGGCGATGTCGCTCATGATGTCGGTCACGCGCTTGACGCTGGCGACGACCTCGTCCATCGTCTCGCCGGCTTGGCCGACGAGCTTGCTGCCGCGGCCGATCTTCTCGACGGAGTCGCCGATCAGCTGCTTGATTTCCTTGGCTGCCGCAGCGGAACGCTGGGCCAGGTTGCGCACTTCCGACGCGACGACGGCGAAGCCGCGGCCCTGTTCGCCGGCACGTGCGGCCTCGACGGCCGCGTTCAGCGCCAGGATGTTGGTCTGGAAGGCGATGCCGTCGATGACACCGATGATGTCGGCGATCTTGCTGGCCGAGCTATTGATCTCACCCATCGTGCCGACGACCTGCGACACCACTTCGCCGCCCTTGCGTGCCACGTCGGACGCGGTCGCAGCCAGGTGATTCGCTTCGCGGGCATTGTCCGCGTTCTGTTTCACGGTCGACGTCAGTTCTTCCATCGCCGACGCGGTCTTTTCCAGCGAGCTGGCTTGCAGTTCGGTACGCGACGACAGGTCGGTGTTGCCGGCTGCGATTTCACGCGACGCCGTGGTGATGGTGTGAGTGCCGCGACGCACTTGGCTGACGATGTCGACCAGGCTGTTGCGCATCTGCTTCATTTCGATCAGCAGACTGCCGCGATCCGTCGACTTGGTGTCGATGGCAATCGACAGGTCGCCTTCGGCGATGCTGCCGGCGATCTTGGCGGTATAGCCCGGCTCGCCACCCAGTTGTTTGAGCAGGCCGCGGGTGATGACGGTGGCGGCCAGGATACCGAGCGCCACGGCCAGACCCAGCAGCACGAGCATGAAGTTACGGGCGTTGGCGAAGGCGGCTTCGGCGTCGACCTGGGTCTGTGCGTTCAGCTTGTCTTCCAGGCTGCCCAGCTGGTCCAGCGCCTCCAGCCATTTTTTCTGGGCCGGACGGATTTCCTTGACCATCACGCGCGTAGCGTCCATCGCGTTATTGGCCAGATAGAGTTGCGAAGCCTTGGCGATGGCCGGCATGGCCGCGCCTTCGGCTTCTTTCACTTGGTTCAGCAGGGATTTCTCTTCAGCCGACGCTTCTTCCGAGAACTTGGCAGCCAGTTTTTGCTGGAAAGCCTCATACTTGGCGGTCTGTTCTTTGAAACGGTTCAGTTCCGGCTCCATGTCGGCCGGATCGGTCATCAGGGTCAGGGTGCGCAGCGACGTGACACGCTCGCTCACGTTGTTGCGCATGTCGACGACCAGACGGGTCACGACGTTGTTGACATTCACGACGTGGTCGAGCCGGTTCTGAATCTGCGCCATGCGCAGGACGCCGACAACGGTGACCATGACCAGCAGCACGAGCACGAGGGCAAAGCCCAGGCCCAGACGCACGCCGACCTTCATGTTTGCTAGATTCATTCCTTATCTTCCCTGTTTCAAGTGATCAGACTCGCAGGAGTGTCTGCGGCCCCGCGCTGTCTCTTTTTTGTTACGGAAAGTCCACCTTCCCTGTGGACTGACGCATTTCCGTCAGGATAAATCAAAACAGCGATTTGCAGACAGAAAACATGCACCGCTGTAATTATGTTTCACCACAACAACAGGATTAGATGTCGTGCAAGGAGAAGAGCCCAGATTATGCGGTCTATCCTTGCCTTCGGGCAAGGATAATGACGCAGTTGATTTCACAATTGCAACATTTTGTGTCGCTGATTTTGAACATTCCGGCCGCGTTCATACGGCCGGGGTAGGAAAAAACAATTCAAGCGGCCAGGCGCAGGCGGCCGGCGGCTTCGAGGAGGAGGTCGGGATTGCCTTCGGCGAGGCGGCGGGAATCGGACAGCAGTTGACGGAAGCTTCGCGCACCCGGCAGGCCGGCCATCAGGCCCAGCATGTGGCGCGTGATGCTGTTCAGGCGCAGGCCCAGCGGACCGTAACGTTCGAGCTCGGCACGGATATACGGGATCATCGCTTCCAGCACCTGTTCGCGCGACTTGGCCGGCGTCGCGTCGCCATAGAAACGGGCATCCCAGCCGGCCATCACGTACGGATTGTGATACGCCTCGCGCCCGATCATGACGCCGTCCACGTACTGCAAGTGGGTTGCGATGTCGTCGTCGGTCTTGATGCCGCCGTTGATGATGATCTCGAGGTCGGGGAATTCCCGTTTCAGCTGATAGGCCACTTCGTAGCGCAGCGGCGGGATCTCGCGGTTTTCCTTGGGCGACAGCCCCTTGAGTATGGCATTGCGTGCATGCACGATGAACGTCCGGCAGCCTGCATCGGCGATGGTGCCGATGAAATCGCGGACGAACCCGTATTCCTCGTTGTGGTCGATACCGATACGGTGCTTGACGGTAACGTCGATACTGACGGCGTCGCGCATCGCCTTCACGCAATCGGCGACGAGTTGCGGTTCCCGCATCAGACAGGCACCGAACGCGCCCTTCTGCACGCGCTCGGACGGACAGCCGCAGTTCAGGTTGATCTCGTCATAGCCCCACTGTTCACCCAGCTTCGCGCTCTTCGCGAGGTCGGCCGGGTCGCTGCCGCCCAGCTGCAGCGCGATCGGGTGCTCGACGTCGTCGTAACGCAGGTGGCGCTCGACGTCGCCATACACCAGGGCACCCGTCGTCACCATCTCTGTATACAACCACGTGTGTTTCGTGATCTGGCGGTGGAACACGCGGCAATGACGGTCCGTCCAGTCCATCATCGGGGCCGTACTTAAAGTTCGCTTGCGGTACTTCATTTTATCTATGTGTTTTTGTGCCCAGAGGTTGAGGAACCTCAAGCGCTGCGACGGGCACTGAATAGCCTGAATAGGCAGGGTATAGGTGATCTATTCGAATTATACGCGCTTGGAAAGCGTATCCGCTCTGTTGCTCCAGCGTCCACACGGACACCGTAGTGCTCGGCACAGTCACAGGACGTCGACGCCCTCGATCTGGATGGATGTGTCGCTCATGGGTTCCTCGATCGGCTTCGAACCATCCTAGGAACGGGCACGACCGGCGTCCAAGACCGATTGGAGCATCTCGCATACCTGCAAGGTATTAAGCGGCGCCCCTGCGCGCCCCTTCCTCAGGCGCTGCCGGGTTGCGGCGGGCGCTGCGCCAGTTCGTCGGCGGCCAGCGGGATCGACGCCTGCGCCAGCGCACGGAAACGGGCCAGCACGGGGCCGTCGTCGCCGCGCCGGAAATTCATGATCACGGGCGACACGACATCATCGTCCACGACCTTGCGGAACGCGACACTGCCGGCCCGCCCCTGGCAGGCCGACGCCGGGACCAGCGCGACACCAATGCCGGCGGCCACGAGGCCGAGCGCCGTCTGGATCTCGTTCGCCTCGCTGACGGCGGACGGACGCAGGCCGCGCCGCGCGAACAGGTCGAGCACCTGGTCGGCATAGCCAGGGCGCGGCCGTGCGGGATACACGAGCAATGCCTCGCGGGCCAGCGCGCCCAGGTCCACCGCGGCATGCCCGGCGAGCGGGTGCCCGGCCGGCATCGCCGCGAACAAGGGCTCGCGCAGCAGCGTCACGCATTCGATGTCCGGATCGTCGATCGGCAGCCGTCCGAACCCGACGTCGATCCGGCCGAGCTTCAGCGCCGCGGCCTGCTCCACCGACATGAGTTCCGTGAAGCCGGTCTCGACGTTGCATTCGGCCAGGCGGAACTGCCGGATCAGTTCAGGCAGCAGGCCGCACATCACGGACGGCACGAAGCCGATGCCGAACCAGACCTTCTGCCTGCGCGCCAGGCGCCGCGCGCCGTCCTCGATCTCGCACAAGCGCGACAGCACCTGGTACGTCTGTTCGTAGTAAAACTTGCCGGCGGCCGTGAGGGCGATGGGCCGCGATTCGCGGTCGATCAGCTCCACGCCCAGCATGTCCTCGAGCTGGCGGATCTGCCGGCTCAACGGTGGTTGCGCAATGTGCAGCAATTCGGCGGCACGGCTGAAGCTGAGCGTCTCCGCCACGGCGTGGAAGTAGCGCAGGTGGCGCAGTTCCAGCATGCGGGCAACCTAGGCCTGGTGCACGAGCGCGGCGCGCCCGATGCCGCGACCGAGCGCGAGCGCCGTTTTGCCCCCCAGGCCGAAATCGGTGTTGGGCAGGTCGGTGATGAAGACGCGCACGACGCCGGGGGCGACATCGATCGCACTGGAGACGGCGGCCGTCAGGCCCTCGATCAGGCGGACCTTCTGCGCATCCGTGCGGCCGGCGATCAGGAACGCCTGCAGCACGGCGCGCGGCGGCGTGGTCGCGGTCGCCGGCTTGCCGGCGATGCCGAAATGCGCGCGCGGGACTTCGTCGATGAGCACGCACACCGAATCGATGGGCGCGTCGACAGCCTCCACGACGGCGCCGGTGATCCGCGCGATCAAGCATTCCTTCTGAGCGGCGGAATGACCCGCCATGATGTGTGCCTGGATGGTTGGCATTGCTTTCCTTTCAGATGTCGTCGCCAGTGTACGGCGCTCGCGTCTACACCACAATGCGCAGAATCGCGGACGCGCTACGCGCAAACCGCATGGCCCCTAAAGAAATCACCTAGCGCCGAACATCGTACGCATGGCACCGCGCAGCCAGGCGATACCGGCATCGGCGGCGAAGCGCGTGTGCAGGTGCAACTTGACCTCGATCGGAGGCAGTTCGAACGGCAGAGGCAACAGACGGAAGCCGCGTGAGCGGTTGAAGCGCTCGGCGATGCTGCGCGGGAAGATCACGGCGAGGTCGGTACTGCGCACGATCTCGGGCGCCGCCGTGAAATGCGGCAGGTTCAGGACGATGTTGCGTTTGATATCCATCCGGTCGAACCATTTTTCGGTCAGGCCATGACCCGTCGCGCTGCTGTCGGCGAACATGAAGCGCAAGCCGTCCAGGCGCTCGCGGGTCAACGTGCGCCCGACGAGCGGGTGACCGGCACGGACCATGCAGATGTGCTCGTCTTGGAACAACGTCTCGGCCACGCAGTCGCCCGACAGGCCCGGCACGTAGCCCACCGCCAGATCGATCTCGCCCGAACGCATGCCGCTCTCGACGTTCGCGAGCGGCACCGGAACGATGTCCAGGCGTATCCCGGGCGCGCTGTTCTGGAACTCGGCCAGCAGGGGCGGCAGAAAATAAAACGCCGACATGTCGGACATGGAGATACGGAAGCGCCGCGTGGACGTGGCCGCGTCGAACCCGGCGTGGCGCTGCATCGCGCCGTAGATCAGGTCCAGCGCGCGGTCGATGGGATCGTGCAGCCGTATCGCCGCTCCGGTCGGCTGCATGCCCTCCGCGGTGCGCACGAACAGGGGGTCCTGGAAGACGTCGCGCAGGCGCTTCAGGCAGTGGCTGACGGCCGGTTGCGAGAGCGCCAGACGGTCGGCGGCCAGCGTCAGGCTGTGCGTATCCCAGATCGCCAGGAAGACGCGCATCAGATTGAGGTCGACCGTTCCCGTATTCATTTCCAGCATAGTGCGCATTCCCAATCTTCATTTGACGATGCTTCGAGGCAGCACCTATCGTGCTTCATGACGCCTTATTTATTCTAAGTCACAGGAGCCACAGTTGAGTGCATTTTGGGATCGCATCCGCGTCGACGAATCGGCCGGGACCATCTTCGACGGCGACCGCCGTTACCTGCTCATGCGGCCGGACGTGCTGATGGGGATGCTGCACGAACTGCCGGCCGACATGCACGCCACGGTATTGACCGCGCTCGGGCGGTCGGCGCGCAAACACGGCGGCAAGAGCGTCGCCGCTTACCTGCATGCGGAAGGGCCGGCACGCCTGCAGCAAAGCGTCATCGATGGCGCCGCCGCGTTCGGCTGGGGCAAGTGGCGCATCACGCAGCGCGACGGCAACACCGAGCTCGAGGTGGAGAACAGCCCCTTCGCGGCCGGGTACGGGCCTTCCGGGGAGCCCGTCTGCGCGCCTGTCGGCGGCATCTTCCACAGCCTGGCCCAGGCACTGATGGGCGGCGCCGTGCAGGTCACGGAAACGCAGTGCGCCGCGCGCGGCGCCACGTCCTGCCGCTTCGTCGCGCGCAGCGCCGGCCCCGACCGGAACCCGCAATCGCCTGGCGACCTCACGGTCCAGGCCCTGTCGCAATAACCCAGTTTATCCAGAGGAGACCTCATGAACACGTCCACACTGTTGCAACCCGCAGCCCGCACGGGCGCGACTTCCGGCATCGTGCCGTCCGCCCCCCGTACGCCCGCCACGCTGGACGACGTGCTTGCCGAAGTCGGACAGCGCAAGGAGCAATTCACCGAGCTGGGCCACGTGCCCCGCGACATGGTCGAGCGGTTCAAGCAGGCCGGCATCTACCGTGCCGGCACGCCGCGCTGCTTCGGCGGCGACGCGCTGCCGCCCGCCGACTTCCTGCGCATCGTCGCGCGCATCGCGTCGGTCGACGGCTCGGCGGCCTGGGTCGCCAGCTTCGGCTCCGCCAACACGTACCTGGCCTCCTTGCCGAAGGAAACGCAGGCGAAGATCTATGCCACGGGTCCCGACCAGGTTTTCGCGGGTGCGTTGTATCCGCCACAGCCGGCCGCCCGCGACGGCGACGGCTGGCGCGTCACCGGCCAGTGGAAGTTCGCCAGCGGCTGCATGGGCGCCAGCTGGCTGGGCGTGGGCATCGGCGGCGGGCCGGGCGTCAAGCCGCTCGCGGCGATCCTGCCGGCCGACCAGGTGCAGATCGTGGAAAACTGGAACGTGGTCGGACTGGAAGGCACGGGCAGCCACGACCTGCGCGTGACGGACAAGTATGTCGCGGACGAATGGACATTCTCGCGCGGCGGCGCGGTGGTCATCGACGAGCCGCTGTACCGCTATCCGGCGACCTGCTACCAGGCCCAGGTGCACGCCGCCGTCAACCTCGGACTTGCGCAGGCCGCGCTCGCGATCGTGAACGACATGTCGGCTGGCAAGATCACCACGACCGGTGCGCCGCGCATGGCCGACCGCGCCTACTTCCGGATCGAACTGGCGAAGGCCGAAGCGGCGTACCACAGCGCCCGCGCATTCTTCTTCGAGAGCGCGGAGGCCGTGTACGCCGCCATCGTCGCCGGCGACGAGGTGACGGCGCAACAGATCAGCACCCTGAAGCTGAGCGCAACGCACGCGGCGCAGGTCTCGGCCGACGCCATCCGGACCGCGTACCGGCTCGGCGGCATGGCCAGCATCTACAGCACGCATCCCCTGCAGCGGATCGTGCGTGATTCGATGGTGGTCACGCAGCATGCCTTCCTCAGCAGCGGCAACTACGACGGTGCCGGCGCCGTGCTGACGGGCGTTCCCCCCTTCCCCGGCTACCTGTGAGGACGCCATGGATACGACATCCCTGAACGAGGAACTGCGCCTGCGCTTCCGCAACGCCATGGCGAACCTGCCGGCCGCCGTCAACATCGTCACGACGGCCGGCCCCGCCGGCCGGTGCGGCGTCACCGCGACCGCCGTGTGCTCCGTCAGCGACACGCCGCCCACGCTGCTGTTCTGCCTGAACCGCAACAGCACCACGCTGTCGGCGTTCGCGCAGAACCGTCACCTGTGCGTCAACGTGCTGCCGGCCGAATGCGACGAACTCGCGAAGCATTTTGCCGGCATGAGCGGGCTGTCGATGGAGGACCGTTTCGCCGCGGCCGACTGGACTACCGACGGCATCACGGTACCCCGGCTGCACGGCGCGCTCGTCAGCCTGGCCGGACGCGTGGTCGACATGACGGAAGTGGGAACGCATGCCGTGATCTACGCACAGGTCGACGACATCGTGATCCGCCCGGACGCCGACGCGCTGGTGTATTTCGACCGCACGTTCCGCCGCGTCATGCGGCAGGCCGACGGCCAGGCGGCCTGAGCCGGACTATCCGCCGGATTCATGCGCCCCATGCGTTCTACCGATTTGATCCGCCGGTACCCCGACCCTAGAATCGGGTCGGTATCGGTGCCAGACAACCACTAGACAGATAACCAACCAACGGGGAGACCTTGTATGAAACCTGTATCGTGTATTCGTTTGACCGCCATCGCTGCGGCCTTGGCGCTGCCGCTTGCCGTATCGGCCGCGGACCTCAAGCTCGGCTTCATCACGTCGCTGTCGGGGCCGTCCTCGTCCCTGGGCATCCCCTACGGCAAAGGACTGCAGGCGGGCGTCGCCTACCGGCCGGACGTCGACGGCAAGAAGGTGGAGGTGATCCAGCTCGACGACGCGTCGGACCCGACCACCGCCGCCCGCGATGCCCGCAAGCTGGTGGTGGAAGACAAGGTCGACGCGCTGATCGGCACTGCGGGCACGCCGTCGGGGCTGGCGATCAACGGCGTGGCGCGCGAGCTCAACGTCCCGTTCATTTCGATCGCACAGGCCAAGGTCGAAGGCGAGAACGGCGCCTGGATGGTGACCGTGCCGCAATCGACGCCGCTGATGGTCGATGCTGTCGTGGCCCACATGAAGCGCAACGGCGTCAAAAGCGTCGCCTACATCGGCTTCTCGGACGCCTGGGGCGACATCGTCTACGACGCGCTCGTCTCCGCCGCCAAGGCCAACGGCATTAAGGTGCTGACGAACGAACGCTACGCGCGCAACGACAGCTCGGTGACCGGACAGGTCCTCAAGATCGTCGCCGCCCGCCCCGACGCCGTCCTCACCGGCACGTCCGGCACGCCCGGCGCCCTGCCCTACCTGGCGCTGAAGCAGCGCGGCTACAACGGCAAGATCTACGGCACGCACGGCATCATCAACCCGGATTTCATCCGCATCGGCGGCAACGCACTGGAGGGCCTGTACGCGCCCACCGGCCCGGTCGTGGTGGCGGAACAGCTGCCGGCCAATAATGCGTCGCGCAAGATCTCGCTCGACTTCCGCAATGTCTACAAGCAGACCTTCAAGACCGATGCGACCGACGCATTCGCGCCGTACGCCTTCGACGCATGGCTGATCTTCACCGATGCGGCGCAGCGCGCGATGAAGAAGGCCCAGCCGGGCACGCCGCAGTTCCGCGCCACCCTGCGCGAAGCTATCCAGGGCGGCGGCGAAGTGGTCGGCACGCAGGGCGTGTACAACTATCGCGCGGATCATCGCTTCAATTCGGATCCGCGCTCGGTCGTGATGGTCAAGCTCGAAAAAGGCCAGTGGAAATACGTGCCCTGACGAAGTCGCGTGCCCAGGCACGCTGACGGTCGCACATATGCGAACGCCGCCGGATTTCCGGCGGCGTTTGTCGTTTTGCGAGTGCCGGCCGCGGCGGCCGGCCCCTTTCGCATCAGTCGTCGGTGCCGCCGCCCAGGTAGGTGGCGTGGATCCGCGGATCGCGGATCAGTTCCTGCGAGGTCCCGGCGAGCGAGACTTCGCCGAGTTCCAGGACAATGCCGCGATCCGAGCTGCGCAATGCGGCCAGCGCGTTCTGCTCGACGAGGATGATCGAGATGCCGTCGTCGCGCAGGCTGCGCACGATGGCGAGGATCTCGGTCACGATCAGCGGGGCGAGGCCCAGGCTGGGTTCGTCCAGCATCAGGACGCGCGGTTCGGACATCAAAGCCCGTCCGAGCGCCAGCATCTGCCGCTCGCCGCCGGACAGCGTGTTGGAACGCTGCGTGCGGCGCTCGGCCAGGCGCGGGAAGCGATGGTAGACCCGGTCGAGCTTGCGCTTGCGCGATGCCGCGGAATCGCGGCGGCTGTAACTGCCCAGTAGCAGGTTATCCAGCACCGACATGTCGCCGAACAGCTCGCGCTGCTCCGGCACGAGGCACAGTCCGCGCTCGACCCGCGACTCGACGTCGATGCCGTCCAGCGATTCGCCGTCCATGCGGACGACGCCACGTGCCGGCAGCAGGCCGACCGCCGCGGCCAGCATGCTCGTCTTGCCGGCACCGTTCGGACCGATGACGGAAACGATCTCGTTGGGCATCAGCTTCAGCGAGATGCCGCGTACCGCCTCCACTTGTCCGTAATTGACTTGCAGATGTTCGATTTCAAGGATGGGGCTCACGCTTTTTCTCCAATACGGGCAAGGGGCACGGCCGCTTCGGCTGCGCCGTGATCGCCGTTGTGATCGTCGAGGGCGGCCGGATCGCCGCCCAGGTAGGCGGCCTGCACGCGCGCATCGCGCCGCACGGCCGCGGGTTCGCCTTCCATCAGCTTGCTGCCGAAATTCATCACGACGAGGCGGTCGACCAGCTTCATCACGAAGTCCATGTCGTGTTCGACGATCATGATGGTGACGCCGTCACGGCGCAGTTGGTTCAGCAGCACCGCCAATTCCTGTTTTTCCCCATGGCGCAGGCCGGCTGCGGGTTCGTCGAGGATCAGCATGACAGGGTCGACCATCAGCGCCCGCGCGATCTCCAGCAGGCGCTGCGTGCCCAGCGGCAGCGCGCCTGCCAGTTCGTGCTCGCGTCCGCCGAGACCGATGCGGGCGAGCTGGGTGCGCGCCTCCTGGAAGATCTGCGCCTCCTCGCGCTTGTCCAGGCCGAGGCCGGCGGCGACCAGGCCGCACGACGTCCTGCCATGCGCACCGAGGGCGACGTTGTCGAGCAGGGTCATCTGGGGACGCAGCTTGACGTGCTGGAAAGTCCGCGCCATGCCGAGCTGGGCGATCTGGCGCTGCGACATCTTCGTCACGTCGCGATCCATGAAGGACACGGTGCCGGAAGTGAGCTGGATGGCGCCGGTCAGCAGGTTGAACATCGTCGATTTGCCGGCACCGTTCGGTCCGATCAGGCCGACGATCTCGCCGGCCGCAATGTCGAAACTGACCTCGTTGACGGCGACCAGGCCACCGAAGCGGCGCATCACTTTCCTTGCGCTGAGGATGATCTTGCCGGCGGGGGGCAGCGCCCGTCTGGAGAGCGGCGGCACGTCCGGGCCGACGTGGACGTCCCGGCGAGACAATGGACGGCCGTGACGGGCGGCGATCTTCAGCACGTAACCGCACAGCCCTGCTCGTGCATGGTGCAATAACAGCAGGAACAGGAGACTGAAGGCGATCACTTCCATCTGGGAGCCGCGGTCCGACAGCAGCGGGAGTACGTCCTGCAGAACATTACGCAGCAGGATCACGATGGCTGAACCGACGACCGCGCCGAACAATTGCAGCAGGCCGCCCACGACCGCCATCAGCAGGTAATTGATGCTGCCGTGGACGTCGAACGTCGTCGGGCTGACGTAACGGTTGTTGTGGGCATACAGCCAACCTGCCAGCGCCGCGAGGAGCGCCGAGTAGACGAACAGTTTCAGGCGCAACTGGTAGCCGTCCGCGCCGACGCTGGCCAGCAGGCCGTTACCGCCACGCAGGCTGCGCATTGCCCTGCCCTGGCGCGACTGCAGCAAGTTGCTGCTGAACAGGTAAGCGAGTCCCACCATGCCCCAGATCAGGTAGTACATCGCGCCGGGGGCGGCCAGCGAGAAGCCCGCCACATGGACCGGCGCGATATTGGTAATGCCGGTATGGCTGCCGAGCGCCTCGATATTGCTCAGCACCAGCGGCACGGACAGGCCCCATGCGATCGTACTGATCGGCAGGTAATGGCTGCCGAGCCGCAGCGTCAGCATGCCGATGGCGGTCGCCGCGACGCCGGTCGTCAGCAACGCGAAGGGCAGGCCCAGCCATGGCGATAACCCCTCCATGGTCGACAGCCATGCCGTCGAATACGCGGCAATGCCGACGAATGCCGCCTGGCCGAAAGACGTCACGCCGCCCACGCCCGTCAGCATCACGAGCCCGAGGGCCACCATCGCGCCGATGCCGATGTCGTTCATCAGGCCGAGTCCGAAATTGCCCAAGGCCAGCGGCAACAGGCACAGCGCCGCCACGACGGCGTACGGCGCCCAGCGAAACATATGATGGCCGTTCATTGGTTGATCTCCTCGACGTCGTCTTCCGAATGGACCGCATAGTAGGAGCGGACCAGCAACACGGGAATGAGCGCGCTGAACACGATCACGTCCTTCAGCGCGCCGCTCCAGAACGAACCGAAGCTTTCCAGCACCCCGACCGCGAGTGCGCCGACGGCTGTCAGCGGATAACTGCTCAGGCCGCCGATGATCGCCGCGACGAACGCCTTCAGGCCGATGGTGAAGCCGGCGTCGTAGTACAGGGGCGTGATCGGCGCGATGAGAACCCCGACGAGACCGGCCAGCAACGATGCGCACAGATAGGCCATCAGCGCGGTGCGCGCCGGCCGCACGCCGACCAGGCGCGCGCCGACGCGGTTTACCGCCGTGGCGCGCAGCGCCTTGCCGATCAGCGTGTACTCGAAGAACAGGTAGAACATCAGGCCCAGCACGCCGGCCGCGCCCACCATCAGCAGGGTCTGCATGGAGACGGAAAAGGTCTCGCCCAGATTCCACGTGCCGTCCAGCAGGGCCTGCGTGCGATATCCCTCCGGCCCGAAGACCATCAGGCCGAGCCCCGCGAACAGGAAGTGCATGACCAGCGCCGCCATCAGCAACGCCAGCGACGACGCGTCGGCGATCGGCTGCAGCAGGATGCGTGCCGCCAGGGGGGCGATCGGCACCACCAGCAGGATGGCGCAGAGTACCTTGAGCGGCGCCGGCGCGTGCATGGCCAGCAATGCCCACGCCGCGCCGCAGGGCACGAGCGGCAACAGTCCCCAGCCGGCCACGGCCGCGGGCAGGCGCTTGTACTCGCGCGCCCGGACGAGCCGGACGATTTCAAGAACGGCGGCGATCGCCGCCAGCAGGGCCACCATCCAGACGGTGGGCGGCAGACGGTCCATTTCGAAAGCGGCCAGGCTGAGCGCCGCGAACACCGCCACGTCGCCAAAGGGCACGAAGACGACGCGGGTCACGGAAAAAACCAGCACCATCCCGATTCCCGCCAATAGGTAGATTGCACCATTTGCAATCCCGTCCGTTAAAAGTATCAATATCACACTGCTGTCCATCGTCTCTCCAAGAAACTATTGCCAAACATGTTTTCAATTAATACGTCAATCGATCACACAAACAAATCGATATCCGTATAAAGAAGTTGGTAATACTTCTGTGGATACTATTCGGCGATATCGATTAAATCAAATTCGTACGGCGAATAAGGACAATGAATTCAACGAATTAACCAGCATGGTGCACGACGGGCAGACGCACCGGAGCGGCGCAGGCCGCGCGCGTTATAGCAAGAAAAACGTCGGAGCGTAAATCAGCGTCATGGATGTGTTGCATGCGTCCCATCGATTGGCTTTGATAAAACCCCGTAAATAAGATTGCCGGGCAACCTCATAATATTTACACGCCAATGGAGATGGAATTAATGAACAAGAAGTTGCTCGCACTGTTTCCCAGCACGATCTGCATGTTGATCGGCACGGGCCAAGCCAGGGCCGACCAGGTCCAGATTTACGGATTGGTCGACGCCGGCTTGACCCGGTATTCGGATTCGGCCGACAGCACCGGCAAGGACACCGGCGTGTTCACGAAAATGGACACGGGTGTGGCCAACGCGAACCGGATCGGCTTCCGCGGCACCGAACAGCTCGGCGATGGGCTGAACGCATTCTTCACGCTGGAGACCGGCTTCACGCTCGACGACGGCGCCCTTGGCCAGGGCGGCGCCATTTTCGGCCGCCAGGCGTTCCTCGGCATCAATGGGCGATATGGCAGCATCAGCGTCGGGCGGCATTACGATTTCATGGTCAATGAAAACGCCTATTCCACCGGTGGCGTCACGCCGGCCGGCCTGCTCGCGTTCGGCCTGCACGCCAGCCCGCGCACGGGCTACGTGCTGAACGACCGCATCTATGCCGGCGACCGCGTCAACAACTCCGTCAAGTTCCAGAGCCAGAAGTTCGGCGGCTGGTCGTTCGGTGCGCTGTATGGCCTGGGCGAGGTCGCGGGAAACAATGTCGCGAGCCGGGCCTACAGCGCCCGGGTGGGCTACGACGACGGCCCCGTCAGCGCCGGATTCGCCCTCACCGACCTGCGGGATCCGACGGGCGCGTTTTCGACCCGCATCTACGGCCTCGGCGGCAGCTACAAGTTCGGGGCCGTCCGCGCCTATGGCTTGCTGACCGAGGTGAGCAACAATAACGGCAGGTATCGCAAGGTCGACACCGTGGATCTCGGCGTCACCTGGACGGCCGCGCGGCAACTCGAATTGTCCGCGGGCGTGCAGCACCAGCGCCGCAACAACGGCATCGGCAGCGCGGACCAGTTGACCCTGGTCGCCGACTATCGGTTGTCGGCGCGTACCGACGTGTACGCGACCGCCGCGTTCCTGCGCGACCGCGGCTATCCGGCCCAGACCACGGCCGCGGTCGGGGTGCCGGCTGCCGGCGGCACGCAGAACGCGCTGCGGGCCGCCATTCGCCACACGTTCTGACCCTTACGCCTGGCGGCCGTAGTCCTGCAGCAGGTCGGTGATGGCCTGGCGCATCCAGCGGCTACCGATGTCGCCGGCGAAGTCCTGATGCCAGTGCAGTGTCACTTCGACTGCGGGGATCGCGATGGGCAGTTCGTACACCGCGAACTGCCCGTTCGCATTGAACAGCCGCGCGATCCGCGACGGCACGGTCACGGCCAGGTCGGACCGCGCCAGGATGCTCGGCAGGACGGAAAAATGCGGAATATCGAGCGCGATCGGCCGGGCGAGGCCGTGGGCGCGAAAGATGTCGTCGAGCTGGGCGTGACTGCTCTCGGCCGACTGCACCTGGACATGCGACAGCGCCATGAACTCGTCGACGGTCAGCGCCTGGTGTCCCGGCAGGCCTGGCCGCTTGCGCGTCAGGCACACATAAGTCTCGCTGAACAGCAGCGTATGGCAGGTCGACGATTTCAGCATCGGCAGATGGCCGATCGCGAAGTCGAGCTGCCCGGTGCGCAACGCTTCCTCGATCGATTCCTTCGGTACCTGCTCCACATGGATACGCGCCAGCGGCGCCTGTTCGCGCATGTATTCGCACAGGGGCGGGAGAAACACCATTTCCGCCGCATCCGTCATCGACAGCGAAAACGCGCGGGTCGTGCTGGACGGCTCGAACTGCTCGGCGTAGCTGAGCGCATCCTGCACGGCCTGCAGCGCGCGTGCGATCGGCTTGGCGAGCTCCAGCGCGGAAGGCGTCGGCTGCATCCCCGTCCTGGTGCGGATGAACAGCGGGTCGTTGAAGATCGCCCGCAAGCGCCGCAACGCGTAGCTCACGGCCGGCTGCGACAGGTGCAGGCGTTCGCCGGCCAGCGTGAGGCTTTGTTCCTCGGCGATGGCCTGGAACACGCGCAGCAGGTTCAAGTCCATGTTCGCAAGCGTCGTCATACCAAAATCCATGAGATTGATGATGAAGATATCTTACATCAATTTGATCTATGCGAAACGCGCACTTAGAATGAATTTTTATGTGTTACGCCATGGGAAGCATCGCGATGAAAATGATTGTTGAAAAAATCGTCAACGAGACGCCGGACATCCGCTCGTTCCGCCTGGTCCGGCCGGATGGCGGCAAGCTCGCCCCGTACGAACCCGGTGCCCATGTGGACGTCACGGTGCCAGGCGGCCCGACCCGGCAGTACTCGTTGTGCGGGGCGCCCCACGACGAGTGCGCCTACACCATCGCGGTGAAGAAGGAACCCGCATCGCGCGGCGGGTCGCGCGCGCTGCACGAGGAGGTCTCGGAACGCAGCGAACTCGAGGTCGGCGCACCGCGCAACCTGTTCGCGCTCGACCCCGCCGCCAACGAACACGTGCTGTTCGGCGCCGGCATCGGCGTCACGCCGCTGCTGGCGATGGCGTGGCGGCTCGCGGCCGAAGGCCAGGCGTTCACGCTGCACTACTTCACGCGCGGCCCGGAACACACGGCGTTCGCCGACCTGCTCGGCACCCCGCCGTTCGCGCGCCACGTGCGCTTCCATTACGGCGTCAAGCCGGAGGAGATGGCGCACACGCTCGACGCCTGCATGAACGCCGCCAGCCCGGCTGCCCATGTCTACACCTGCGGTCCGGCGCCGTTCATGGACGCCGTCGTCGCCTGCGCCGCCAAGTCGCGCGGCGAGGACGCCATCCACCTCGAGCACTTCCAGGCGGCCCCCGCCGCGGCCGGTGCCGGCGGCGACGCCCCGTTCGAAGTCATGCTCGCCGGCTCGGGCGCGACGCTCGTCGTGCCGGCCGACCGCACGATCGTCGAGGTGCTGGCGGATGCCGGCATCGCGATCGATACCTCGTGCCGCGAAGGCATCTGCGGCACCTGCGTCGTGCCGCTGCTCGACGGCACGGCGGACCACCGCGACCACTGCCTGTCGAAAAAGGAAAAGGCCGCCAACGACCAGATCTGCCTGTGCGTGTCGCGCGCACGGTCGGCCCGCCTCGTGCTGGACATTTGAAGACCCCAAACCTCAACAACGAAGGACTCGCCATGACATCCACTCAGCCCGCCGCGGATGCGCTCCGGTCGCTGGCGGCGCGCCTGCAACGCCTGGAGGCCGCCCAGGGCGTCCAGAACACGCTGGCGCGCTACATGCAACTGTGCGACCAGCCGTGCGTCGATCGCGCGTTCCCGCAACTGCCCGACCTGTTCACCGACGACGCCGTCTGGGAAGGCGTCGGCCCCCTGTACGCCGGCAAGTTCGGCCGTCACGTGGGCCCGGCCGCCATCGCCGCCTTCGTCGGCAGCTACCTGGCGCCTTCGCCCCACTTCAAGCGCAACCTGCATTTCCTGACGTCCCACCAGATCACGGTGGCGGATGACGGCGCAGGCGCGCGCGGGCAGTGGCTGATGCTGCAGCTGTCGACATACGGCGCCGGCGGCTCGGAAGCCATCACCGCGCGCCTCGACGTCGACTTCCGCCCCGGCCCGGATGGGCGCTGGCTGATCGCGCACTTCCGCACCGAGCGCCTGGAGTGTGTGCCCTGGAACGACGTCACGGCACGGGAGGACGCAGCATGAGCGCCTTCGTGGAACGCTTCGACCTGGGCGACCGCAATGGCCCGACCATTGCCATCAAGGATTGCATCGACATCGAAGGCATGCCGACCCGCGCAGGCAGCGCGGCGCTGGCCGAGATCCTGCCGGCCCGGCGCGACGCCGCCGTCGTGGACGCGTTGATCCGTGCGGGTTGGCACATCGTCGGCAAAACGACGATGCACGAACTCGCGTACGGCATGACGGGCATGAATCCGGTCGCCGGCACGCCACTCAATCCACAGGATCCCGCCCTGATCCCGGGCGGCTCGTCGAGCGACTCGGCCGCGGCGGTCGGAAGCGGCGAAGTCGACGCGGCGCTGGGCAGCGACACGGGTGGCTCCATCCGCCTGCCGGCCGCGTGCTGCGGCGTCCTCGGCCTGAAGCCGACGTTCGGTCGCGTGAGCCGCCTCGGCGCCTGGCCGCGCGAGAGCAGCCTCGATTGCGTTGGCCCGTTCGCGCGCAGTGCACTCGTGCTGAGGGATGTGATGCAGGCGATCGCGCACGACTTCGACGGGGGTAAAGCCGCGCGTCCGCTGGCCAAGGCGCGGGTCGGCGTGCTTGCCACGGGCAGCGATGCGGCGGTCGACGCGGCATTTACCGCTGCCTTGCGCACCGCCGGCTGGCAGCAGGAACCCCGCGAACTGCCCGGCATGCAGGCGGCGTTCGACGCGGCGATTGCCGTGATCAACCAGGAAACCTGGTCCGCATTCGGCCATCTGCTCGACGGCGGCAAGGTCGGCGCGGACGTCGCGGGTCGCCTGCGCGCCGCCGGCACGACAACGGCAGACGCAAGGCAGCAGGCCGAGCGCGTACGCCTCGCGTTCGTCGCCGACGTCGACCGGGCGCTGGAAGGCGTCGACGCCCTCGTCCTGCCCACGCTGCCGTCGCTGCCGCCGACGTTGGCGGAAGTCGCGGCCGGCCATTCCGTCATCGCGCTGAGCCGCCTGGTCCGCCCGTTCAACCTCAGCGGCCATCCGGCGCTGAGCTATCCGATACCCGTCCCGGCCATGCCCATCAAGGCGGGATTGCAGCTGGTCGGCCGCAAGGGCGACGACGAGCGCCTGTGCGCGCTGGCGCTGCACCTCGAACGCGCACTGCAAGACAGCCAAATTTAACCAGAACACAACCACAGGAGCATTGCATGAACGCCCCCTTACGCTTTCATCCGCGCACGCCGGACTCCAGCTACGCCGACCTGGTCCAGGACGCCGTGGTCGATCCGGCGCTGTACACCGATCCGCAGATCTTCGACGTGGAGATGGACAAGATCTTCACGAAGACCTGGGTCTGGGTCGCCCACGTGAGCGAACTGCCCAAACCCGGCGACTTCCGCTCGACCTTCGTCGGCCGCAATCCGGTGATCGTCGTGCGCGACCGCCAGAACAACATCCACGTGCTGGAAAACCGCTGCCGCCACCGCGGTGCGACGGTCTGCGAAAAGACCAAGGGCAACACGACCGGCTTCACCTGCCCGTACCACAGCTGGTCCTACGGCCTGGACGGCAAACTGCGCGGCCTGCCCTATGCCGATGGCTACGAGGACGTGATCGAGAAGTCCGACCTGCCGCTGAAGGCCCTGAAAGTCGGCGTGTATGCCGGCATGATCTTCGCCAGCTACAACGAAGAGATCGAACCGCTCGAGGACTTCCTCGGCAACGCGAAGCACTGGATCGACCTGTTCATGAAACAGGGCGCCGGCTTTCCCATCAAGACGCAGGGCGAGCACAAGTTCAGCTTCAAGGGCAACTGGAAGATCCAGCTCGAGAACACCACCGACGGCTACCACTTCCCGGTCGTCCATAAAACCTTCCTGCAGTCGGTCGACGCCGAGACGTCGGAAATGCTGTCGTTCATGACCGACGAGGCATCGATCACCCGCTCGCTGGGCAACGGCCACAGCGTGATGGTGATGGTGCCGGAACACGTCGACCTCGACGTCGACGATGGCACCGAGCAGCTGCAGGAACGCTTTGCCCACGTGATCGAGGCGCTGTCGAAGGATTATCCGCCCGAGCAGGTGCGCCGCATCGTGCGCTCGCTGCACGGCGCCGGTTTCAACCTGAACCTGTTCCCGAACGTCGCCATGTCGATGTCGTTCTTCCGCGTGCTGCGCCCGGTCGCCGTCGACGAGACGGAAATCCGCCATGTGGCGCTCGGCATGGACGGCGGCCCGGAAATCGCGAACCGCGAGCGCATGCGCATCCACGAGCACTTCCAGGGTCCGTTCGGCTTCGGCAGCCCGGACGACGCCGAGGCCTGGGAACGCGTGCAGGCCGGCGCCCGCGCGGGCCGCGACGTGCCGATCCTCGTGAACCGCGGCCTGAACCGCGAATGGCAGGACCAGAACGGCGACAAGGTGTCGCATTCGACCGACGAAACCGGCATGCGTGAGGCCTATGCCATGTGGAAAAGGATGATGAGCAAATGACTAACCTGAATATCCCAGCCGCCGACCCGTCCACCGCACTCGGCCGCGCGATCGAATTCATCTGGCAGGAAGCGGCGCTGCTGGACCGCAAGGACTACGAAGCCTGGGGCGCGTTGTGGGCCGACGACGGCCACTACATCGTGCCCATCGACCCGGACACGACCGACTTCGAAGCCACGCTGAACTACGCCTACGACGACGCGCGCATGCGCCGCCTGCGCATCGAGCGCTTCGCGTCGGGGTTCTCGATGTCGGCGGCGGATTCCGCGACGACCGTGCGCACGGTGTCGCGCTTTGCGCTGGCGAACATGGATGGCGACGAGGTCGAGGTGCACTCGGCCCAGCTGCTGGCGGCGTACAAGCGGGGCACCACCACGCTGTTCGCGGGTAACCTGACGCACCGCGTCCGCTTCACGGCCGAGGGCCCGAAGCTGGTGCAGAAAGTGATCCGGCTCGTCAACTCGCAGGACGCGCTGAACGCGCTCGGCTTCCTGCTCTGACCGGCGGCGGGCACCGGTATGGACAGGCCCGTGGTGTACATCGTCGACGACGACGAGGGCGCGCGCACGTCGCTGGCATGGCTGCTGAACTCGGTGTCCATCCACACCGAGTGCCATGCCGGCGCGGCCGCTTTCCTGGAAGCGTACGACCCGCTACGGCCCGGCTGCCTCGTGCTGGACGTGCGCATGCCCGGGATCGGCGGCTTCCAGCTGCAGGAACACCTGAACGCCACCGGCAGCGAACTGCCCATCATCTTCGTCTCGGGCCATGGCGATATCCCGATGTCGGTGCGCGCCCTGCAGAACGGCGCCGTCGACTTCTTCGCCAAACCCTACGATCCGCAGCGGATGCTCGAACGCGTCCAGCTCACGCTCCGGACCGCGCAGGCCCGCCACCCCGAGCGGGCCCGCCGGGCACGGCTGCGCGAGACGATCAAGCTGCTCAGTCCGCGCGAGCGCGAGGTGCTCGACCGCATGTTGCGCGGGCACGTCAGCAAGGTCATCGCGCGCGACCTGAACATCAGCGCCCGCACGGTCGACGTGCACCGGGCCAGCATCAAGGGCAAGCTCGGTTGCCAGGGCTCCGCCGGCCTGATCCGGGACGTCGTGCTCGCGTTCGGGACGGACATTTTGTACGGGGCCGATCCGCTCAAGGGATAGTGGACCGCGTCCGGCTATCCGGCATCAACCCAACGACGTATCAAGGAGGCTCAGTGAGCGACGACTATCATTTCTACGAACCCAGGCAGGGCCACGGCCTGCCGCACGACCCGTTCAAGGCCATCCTCGGCCCCCGGCCCATCGGCTGGATCTCGAGCCGCAGCGCGGACGGCATCCTCAATCTCGCCCCCTACAGCTTCTTCGGCGCCTTCAACAACGCCCCGCCCATCATCGGCTTCTCGAGCGAAGGCCGCAAGGACACGCTGCGCAATATCGAAGCGACCGGCGAATTCGTGTGGAATCTCGTCACGTGGCCATTGGCCGAGGCGATGAACCTGAGCAGCCTGGCCGCGCCGCCCGACGCCGACGAGTTCGTCCTGGCCGGCCTGACGCCGGCGCCGTCCCGGGTGGTGGGCGTGTCGCGCGTGGCGGAGTCGCCGGTGGCGTTCGAATGCCGTGTCACGCAGATCGTCGCGCTGCAATCCGCGGCGGGCATCGTCACCGGAAACTGGCTGGTGCTGGGCGAGGCGGTGGGCGTGCACATCGCGCGCCACCTGCTCCCGGACGGCATCTACGACACCGCGGCCGCCCGGCCCATCCTGCGCGGAGGCGGACCCACCGATTACTTCGAAATCACCCCGGAACAGCGATTCCAGATGCAGCGCCCCACCTACCCGCCGGGCCGCTAGCGTCGACGCATGCGCCCGACATCTCGTCCGGCGCGGTGTCAGACTGCGGAGGGACGCCGTGCGGGGGCCTCCGCATGACGGACGCGACGCCGCAGCAGCGCGCAAACCGCCACCAGCGTCAGCCCGTTCGCCGCCAGCAGATACCACGCCGGCGCCAGTGTATCCCCGGTACGATCGATGATCCACGTCACCATGTATTGCGTCGTGCCGCCGAACAGCGCGGTCGCGAGTCCGTAGCACAATGACAGCGACGTCGCGCGCACCGGCAGGGGAAACGATCGTGGAACCAGGACCAGGTACAGCGGCGACGCGCCGACGCGCAGCAACGTGAGCAGGGCCACAGCCGCGCACAATGTCGCCACGCCGCCACCGCCGACCCATCGGAAGACCGGATACACGACCAGCATCAGCACGCACAAGGGTACAACCGCGAGCCGGAGACGGCGGTGCCGGTCGTACACCAGCCCCGCGCCGAGTGCGCCCGCGGCCGCCACGAGGCCGCCGGCCACGCCCGCCAGCATGGCGGACGATACGGACAACCGCAATGTGTGCATGCCATAGGTGGTCATGTAGTGACTGACGATGGCGGTCGTCACGATGGGGCCGCACATGACACCGATGGCGGCCAGCAGATCCCGCCCGTGATGCGCGCGAATCGTCGCGAGGACGGCGCGCCCGGCGGGCAGCCTGGCGTGGACGGGAAGGGTTTCCGGCAGCGTATGACGCAGATAGCACGCGGCGGGATAGATCAGCAGGCCGAACAGGAACGGCAACCGCCAGCCCCAGGCCTGCAGGGCGTCCGGCGCGAGCGACGCGCTGGCCAAGTAGCCGAAACCGCACGCCATCGCGCCCGCGCATCCCTGCGTGACGAGCAGCAGGCTGGTCGTTCGACCGCGGCGCAGGGCCCCCGACGATTCATACAGATAGCTGATGGACAGGCCGACGTCCCCGCCCATCGAGAACCCCTGCAGGAGCCGCGCGAGCAGGATCAGGGCCGGCGCCATGGCGCCGATGGCGGCATGGGGCGGCGTCAATGCCAGCAGTGCGGTACCGATGCCCATGAGCCGCATGGTGAGCTGCATGGCCGCGCAGCG